>NZ_JBIVNX010000085.1:0-21685 GCF_044753805.1 Streptomyces sp. NPDC093225 | reverse complement strand
CGGAGGCAGGCCCGGGCCTGGGGTGGCCGTAGGCCAGGGCCGAAGGCCCCGAAGCCCCAGGGGTGGGCCTGCCGCAGGGCCTGCAGGCCATGCCGCCTCAAGAGGCGAGGGGACCCACACACCACGGGACCCGCCCCCGAAGCGAGCCCACCCCGACACCGCCCCGCGGTGCCTGCCCCCCCTCCCCCTCCCCTCCTCCCCCTCCGCCTTCTCCCTTCCCCCTTCTCCCTCCCTCCCCACCCCGTCAACAGGTGTCCCGCTCCCCCGTCCGCCCCCACCTGCGAAATACTGGTACTCCCCCGGCAGGCGGGGTCGGCACGATGGGAGCACGCAGTGCAGGGCAGCGGAGACCAGACGGAGTTCCTCGCGTTGGAGCGGGAGCTCTCCGTCTTCCTCCGGCGCGCCCGCGCGTCGTCGGGCGAGATGGCCAGGGAGCTCCACCCGGAGCTGGAGCCGGCCGCGTACGGCCTGCTGGTGCGGCTGGAGGACGCGGGCCGGCAGCGGGCCACGGACCTCGCGGCCTACTTCGGGGTCGGCAAGGCCACCATGAGCCGGCAGCTGCGGGCCCTGGAGGACCTCGGGCTGGTGGCCCGCGAGCCGGACCCGGCGGACGGGCGGGCGTACCTCATCGGGCTGACGCCGGAAGGGCGCGAGCGCTTCCTGCGGGTACGGGACGCGCGGCGCGAGCAGTACATGCGCAAGCTCGCGGACTGGGACCGCGGCGAGGTCGCGGAGCTGGCCCGACTGCTGAACCAGCTGAACGCGGGCACGGAATCCTGACTGCGGGGTAGGCCACGAACCCACCCACGAACCCACCCACCCACCACTACCCACCCGCCACCAACTACCCCACCCCCACCCCCACCCCCCTACAACTCCACGAACACCACCGAAGCGTCATCGTGCCGCTTGCCGCGCGCGTCGCCGCGCGCCCCCGACTCGATCGTCCGCACCCGGTCGATCAGCCCCCGCGCCCCCTCCTCGCGCAGCACCCCGAGGCACCGCGCCCAGTCGCCCTCCCCGAACGTGTCCGTCCACCGGCTCGCCCCGTCCGTCAGGGCGGCCAACGCCCGCACCCGGTCGCGCGGCAGCGTGCCCGTGACCGCCAGCTCCGCCACCGCCGGGTCGGCGGCCGCCGTGTGGAAGCCGCCCGGCGCGTTGCGCAGCGCGTCCGTGGCCGCCGTCGAGCGCAGCACCTCGCGCGGCACCCGGTCGAGGCGGTCGTCCCGTACGGCCGTGACGTCCCCGTCGGGGGACTCCACGAGCAGCACCGAGTCCGACAGCACCAGGTGCTCCACCCGCTCCTCGTCCCAGCGCGCCAGCACCACCGTCGCCTGGGGGGTTCGGACGTGAGAAAGGTCACAGGTGTCGCGGTGGGCGTCGGCCGTGGCGGCGATCGCCGCCGCGAGGATCCGTTCCAGTGTCATGTCCCGCCGCGATCCGGACAGTTCGGTCAGCCGGCCGCCCAGGCCGGAGGCGAACCACGGCACCCCGTGCCGACAGCCGTCCGTCCCGCGCGGTGGGGTCACCCCGTCCAGGGCCACCAGGACTCCGCCCTGGCCGAAGGCGGGTGCGAGGGCCGACACCCAGTCCTCGTTGGGGCGTTGCGGATCTCCGGGTGCCGTGGCCAGCTCGATGCGCATATGGACAGTCTGCCCGGGCTTGTCCCGGCTGTGCGTGGGTTTCGCGGGGCCGTCCGCCAATTAGTCCGTACCAGGATGAATGGCCTGTTCGCGCACCGACACGGGGGCTTCACCTACGGAATCCCCGGGTCCGCCCCGAGATGTGGGCGGGCATACTGCCAGGGCCCGCGGCGAGGTTCAACCACTCGTCCACGCGCGGCCCCTGGTGGCGGGATGTCCGAGTTGATCGCCAACTCTTCCCTGATGTTCACTCGTTCGAGTGGCCGGGCGGGCGATGCGCGCCCCTGCCCGAACCACACTTGGAATGGTCTGATGCGGTACGAGGGGCAGGGGCGTTTACTTGTTGACCGGCCGTCACCTCGGCCAGGACCCACCCGGACGAAGGTGCCGCCGATCCGCCGATCGGCCGGCCCGGCACTCCGGTGACGAGTAGACGAGCACACGTACAGGATTGCGAGCACCGGTGTCGAAGAAGCGGTCTCGGAAGAACGGCAGCGCCCCGGCAGGGACCGAGCGCACCGGAGACGCGACAGGCACCGGCAGCAGTGCCGGCCGCCCCAAGCGCGTCCGCAGCCGGCTGGTCCTCGGCGTAGCCGTCGTCGGACTCACCGTCATAGGTGCGAGCGCCCCCGCCCTCATCGCGGCCTCGGCCGACCTCAAGGACTCCCAGAGCCTGGTCACGCTCGCCGAGCGGACCCGCGCCACCGTCGCCCTCGCGCACGCGCTGGCGGACGAGCGCGACGCCGCCGTGGCGTACGTCGCCCACGGCCGCGAGGGCAAGGGCAAGGGCAAGGGGAAGGGGAAGGCCGCCGTCCAGGAGCGGGCCGCCCGCACCGACGCCCAGATCGAGGAGGTCCGCGGGGACGCCGACGGCGCCACCGGCCGGGCCCTCGACCGCGTGAAGTCGGTCCGCGCCGCCGCCCTCACCGGCAAGGGCTCCGCCCTGGCCGCGCACACCGCGTACTCCGAGATCCTCACCACCCTGCTCGCCCCCGCCGACGAGCTGGCCGAGCGCACCCCGCCGCGGGCCGAGGCGGCCGTGGCCGCCGGCCGCGCCCTCGCCCCGCTGACGCGGGCCGTCGAGCAGGCCTCCGCCGCCCGCGGGCTGCTCCTGGCCGCCCTCGCCGTGCCCGAGGCCGAGGACGGCGGCACCGTCTTCAACCCGGTCACCGGCCGGTACGAGGACGCCCCCGCCGGTCCCGAGGCGAAGGCCCGCACCGAGCTGACCACGGCCGGCCAGCGCGCCCGGGTGCGCGAGCAGGCCGCGCTGGAGGACTTCGACCGCGCCGCCGCCCCGGACGTCCGCGAGACCCTGGCCGCCACCGTGAGCGGGCCCGAGGTCAAGGCTGCCGAGGGCTACCTCGCCAAGCTCACCGACGGCCCCGAGCTGTCCGCGAGCGACCGCAAGCTGAACGCCGACACCGTCGGGGCCGCACTCAGCGCCCGGATCGACCGGATGCGGTCGGTGGAGTCCACCCTCACCGCCGAGCGCGCCACCGCGCTCGCCGCGCTGCGCGACGACGACGTGACCGAGGGCGAGGTGCTGCTCGGCCTGGCAGGCCTCCTGCTGCTGGTGGCCGTCGGCGTCTCCACCGCCGTGGCCCGGACCCTGACCCAGCCGCTGTCCGTGCTCAAGCGCGGTGCCGAGCGGCTGGCCTCGCCCGACCACGAGGGCGGCTCCGACCCGGTCCGCTTCACCGGCCGCAACGACGAGTTCGCCGCCGTCGTCCGGTCCATCAACGAGATCCACGCCCGCGCCGAGGCCCAGTCCACCTCCCTGCACACCCGCATCGCCGGGCTCGACGCGGACCGGCGTCGGCTCATCGACCGCAACGACGCGCTGAGCGCCGCCAAGACCGGCCTCGACAAGGAGCTCGCCGAGCTGAAGGCGGGCCTGGAGGAGCACCGGCGCATCCTGATCACCACCTCGGTGTCCCTGTCGCTGCGCACCCTCGGCCTGGTCGAGCGCCAGCTGGCGGTCATCGAGCAGCTGGAGGCCAAGGAGCAGGACCCGGACCGCCTGGACACCCTCTTCAAGCTGGACCACCTGGCCACGGTCATGCGCCGCCACAACGAGAACCTGCTGGTCCTCGCCGGCCAGGAGCACGGCCACGGGCACGCCGGGCCGGTCCCCCTGGTGGACGTCATGCGCGCCGCGGTCAGCGAGATCGAGCGGTACGAGCGCGTCGACCTCCAGGCGCTGCCCGCGTACACGCAGGTCGCCGGGCACGCCGCCGACGACATCTCGCACGTGGTCGCGGAGCTGCTGGAGAACGCCACGACCTTCTCGCCGCCGGACGCCAAGGTGAAGGTGTCGGGCTGGCTCACGGACGACGGCTCCGTCGTCGTGTCCGTCCAGGACGGCGGGATCGGCGTCACCGAGGACCGGCTGGCGCTGCTCAACGGGCGGCTGGCCGACCCCGAGGCGTTCGAGCAGGAGGACGAGGCCGAGCACGGCCTGGGGCTCGGGCTGTACGTCGCCGGGCGCCTCGCGGCGCGGCACGGCGTGACGGCCGAGCTGCGGGCGCAGCGCGGCGGCGGCACCGAGGCGCTGGTCGTCGTACCGGGGGCACTGCTGCCGGACGCGCCGCCGGCGGCCCCCGACTACTCCCTCGGGGAGCCCGGCGTGCCGGCGCTCCAGCTGCCCGGGTTCGTGGCCGAGGCCAACTCCAACGTCCTGCCGCCGCGGTTCCGCCCGGAGGTGCTGGAGACGCCGGCCGCCGAGGCCGTGGTCGAGGTGCCGGTCGTCGAGGACCTGGCCGCCGGGACCGAGCCGCCGCTCGCGGAGACCGAGGCGCCGGCTGCCGAGGAGCCGGTCGCCGAGACCGCGCTGCCCCTCGCGGAGGTCGCGGAGCCGGTCGCCGAGGACCCGACGGCCGAGGCCGAGCAGGCCGAGCACCAGGACCGGACCGCCGAAACCGAGGCAGCGGCCGCGACGCCGGCCCCCGAGGCCGAGTTCGACGCCGAGGCCGAGGCCGAGGCCGAGACCGACACGGAGTTCGACACCGAGAACGGCGTCGACAGCGAGCCCGAGGCCCCGACCGACCCCTTCCCGGCGGCGGAGACCGCCACCGCGGAGGAGGAGCCGGCTCCCGCCGAGCCGGTCGAGGTCCACGAGGCCGTCACCGACCCGGCGGAGCCCGTCGACGGCGTGTACGTCGTACCCGGCTCGGCGCCGGCCGGGCGCGGGCCCGCCCCGGTCGCCGACGCGACCGCCGCCGTGAGCATGGAGGACACCGGCGCCTGGCTGATCGCCGCGCCGCTGCCGCGCCAGGGCGGGTACGACGAGCCCGACCACCACGCCCGCACCGAAGAGGCGGGCGACGACGCGTCCGGCACCGAGCCGCCGCACCACGACGCGTACGGCGCGTCCGGCACCGAGCCGCACCACGATGCGTACGACGCGCACCGCGTCCCCGAGTCCCACGCCACCGAGGCGCGCCACCAGCCCCTCGGCGCAGACACGGACGAGGGACACGAGGCGCTCGGTGGAGCAGCCGACGCCGAGGCGCCCGCCGGCGACGCCGAGGAGTCGACCGTCGAGGTCGAGCGGCCGCGCATCACCGACAAGGGACTGCCGAAGCGCACCCCCCGGATCGTCGACCACGGCACGGGGGAGGTCCGCAAGCCCGCGACGCGGGTGGACGCGGAGGAACTGCGCCGTAGGCTCGGGGGGTTTTACCAAGGGGCCCGCGACGGGCGGCGCGTCGCAGACGCCGAGCTCGCCGAACAGCGGCAGCGGGCCCAGGACGAGGGGGACACCGTCGAGGAGGCACGCACGTGACCGCGCCCAGTACGTACGGACTGAGCACCCAGGCCCGCAACCTGCAGTGGCTGCTGACCGACCTGGTCGAGGAGGTGCCGGGGCTCGTCTCCGTCGCCGTCGTCTCCTCGGACGGGTTGCTGCTGCTGTCCTCCGACCCGGGACACGCGAGCGCCGAACGGGCCGAGACCAAGGGGCCGCGGGGGGCCTCCGCCGATCTCGCCACCATCGTGTCCGGGTTGGGGAGCCTGACCGCCGGAGCCGCCCACCTCATGGACGGCGGCGGCGTCAAGCAGACCATGGTCTCCATGGAGCACGGCAGCGTGTTCGTGATGGCCATCAGTGACGGCTCGCTGCTCGGGGTGCACGCCACCCCCGACTGCGACATGAGCGTCGTCGCGTACCACATGGCCCTGTTCGTCGGCCGCGCCGGACACGTCCTGACCCCCGAAGTCCGCAGCGAGCTGCGCCAGTCCATGGAGAGAACCACGTGAGCGTGAGCCAGCTGCAGGCTCCCGAGCGCCCCGATCGCCTGCCGATACGCGGGGCGGACCGCCGCCCCGCCCGGGTCCGCCCGTACTCCCTCACCGGCGGCCGTACCCGCTTCGGGCACGTGCTGCTGGTGGAGACCTTCGTCGCCACGCTCGACGCCAGGGACGAGGCGCCGGCCCGCATGCCCGAGATGCGGGCCATCGTCGAGGTCTGCCGCCGCATGCGCACGGTGGCCGAGATATCGGCGCTGCTGAAGCTGCCGCTCGGCGTGGTCCGCGTCCTGCTGAGCGACCTCGCCGACCAGGGACGGATCCGCGTCTACGGCACGGGGCACGGCACCGGCCGCCCCGACCGCGCACTGCTCGAAAGGGTGCTCAGTGGGCTCCGCCGTCTCTGAACCGGTCTCCGCCGTGTCCGCACCGTCCGCGCCGCCTGCGCCGTCCGCGCCGTCCGCGCCCTCCGACCCCTTCACGACCGCCACCGGGTCGTTCTCCTTCTTCGACCCCGACGAGGTCGCCCAGCCCTGGCAGTACGACCGCTCGCGCGCCCCCATCGCCGTCAAGGTGCTGGTCGCGGGCGGCTTCGGGGTCGGCAAGACCACCTTCGTCGGTTCGGTCTCCGAGATCACCCCGCTGCGCACCGAGGCCGTGATGACCGAGGCCAGCGCCCCGACCGACGACCTGTCGGCCACCCCGGCCAAGAACACCACGACCGTGGCGATGGACTTCGGCCGCATCACCCTCGACGACGACCTCGTGCTGTACGTGTACGGGACCCCGGGCCAGGAGCGCTTCTGGTTCATGTGGGACGACCTCGTGCGCGGCGCGATCGGCGGCATCGTCCTCGCCGACACCCGGCGACTCGTCGACTGCTTCCCGGCCCTCGACTACTTCGAGAGCTGCGGGCTGCCGTACGCCGTGGCCGTCAACCACTTCGAGGGCAGCCAGCGCTTCGAGCCGGAGGACGTGCGCGACGCGCTCACGATCCCGCCGCACGTACCGGTCGTGATCATGGACGCCCGGCAGCGGGTGACCGTCGTCGAGAGCCTGCTCACCCTCGTCGGCCACGCGCTCGACAACACTCCCGAATAGCCCCCGCGCACGGCGCGCGCACCCGCACGGCGCGCGCGGCGCGGTCATCGCACGATCCCCCACCGCCCGGAGAGATGGAGCATCCGCCCATGCGGAAGATACTCGTCGTCGGGGCCGGCCAGTCCGGCCTGCAGCTCGCCCTCGGACTCCAGTCCAAGGGGTACGAGGTCACCCTCATGTCGAACCGCACCGCCGACGAGATCCGCTCCGGCCGGGTCATGTCCACCCAGTGCATGTTCGACGCCGCGCTCCAGCACGAGCGGGACCTGAAGCTCGACTTCTGGGCGAGCCGGGCCCCGAAGATCCAGGGCCTCGGCGTCTCCGTCGCCGCCCCCGACGGCGGCCGCGCCGTCGACTGGCTCGGCCGCCTCAAGGGCCACGCCCAGTCCGTCGACCAGCGCGTCAAGATGGCCGGCTGGCTCGACACCTTCGCGCAGCGCGGCGGCCAGCTCGTGATCCACGGCGCCACCGTCTCCGACCTGGACTTCTTCGCGCGCACCTACGACCTGGTGCTGGTGGCCGCCGGCAAGGGCGAGCTCGTGTCGATGTTCGAGCGGAACGCGGCGCGGTCCCCGTACGACGCCCCGCAGCGCTCGCTGGCCGTCTCGTACGTGCACGGGCTCGGCCCGCGCCCCGAGCACCCGGACACCGAGGCGGTGCGCTGCAACCTCGTGCCGGGCGTCGGCGAGCTGTTCGTCATGCCCACCCTCACCACCTCCGGCCGGGCCGACATCCTCTTCTGGGAGGGCCTGCCGGGCGGCCCGCTCGACGTCTTCCAGGGCGTCAAGGACCCCGCCGAGCACCTGGCGCTCACCCTGGAGCTGATGGAGAGGTTCACGCCCTGGGAGTACGCGCGGGCCACCAAGGTCGAGCTGACCGACGCGGGCGGCACGCTGGCCGGCCGGTACGCGCCGGTCGTGCGCAACCCGATCGGACGGCTGCCCGGCGGCGGGCTGGTGCTGGGCGTGGCGGACGTGGTCGTGGCCAACGACCCGATCACCGGGCAGGGCGCCAACTCGGCGGCCAAGTGCGCGGCCTCGTACCTGTCGTCGATCCTCATGCACGGCGACCGGCCGTTCGACGAGGCCTGGATGAAGGCCACGTTCGACAAGTTCTGGTTCACCACCGGCAAGCCGGTCACCGACTGGACGAACGCCATGCTGGGCGTGCCGCCCGAGCACGTGCTGAACCTGATCGGCGCCGCCGGTCAGCTGCAGCCGGTGGCGGATCGATTCGCCAACGGCTTCGACAACCCCTCCGACTTCGACGCGTACTTCTACGACCCGCAGGACGCGGCGGACTACCTCGCCGAGGTCTCCGCGGCGGCCCCGGCGGTCCCGGCCCCGACTCGGGCGTCCGACGGGGCGTCCGACGGGGCGTCCGTCGAGGCGTAGCCGGCGTCCGAGCCCGCCCCCGCCCCTCCGGGCAGCGGGGGCGGGGTGTAGGCGTCCAGGGGCCGGTCGGCGGGGTCCGGGCGGACGGCGCCCAGGAGCGGGTTGGCCGCGAGCGGCGACACCTTGACCCGGGCGCCGGGGCGGGGCGCCTGGATGACCTTGCCGCCGCCGATGTACAGGGCCACGTGTGTCGCGGTGGGGAAGTACAGCACCAGGTCGCCGGGGCGCAGCCGGTCCAGCGGCACCCTGGGCAGCCGCGCCCACTGCTCCTGGCTGGTGCGGGGGACGGACCGGCCGGCGTGCGCCCACGCCTGCGAGGTGAGCCCCGAGCAGTCGAAGGACCCGGGCCCCGCCGCGCCCCACGCGTACGGCTTCCCGATCTGCCGCGTGGCGTACGCGAGCGCGGCCCCGCCGGCGGCGGTGGGCGTCCGGTCCGCCGCCCCCGGACCCAGCCGGCCGGACTCCTCCAGCTCGCGCTGCGCCTTCGCCGCGCCGGACTCCTCCAGCGCCGTCACTCCGGCGAGCTGCGCCGTGGTGAGCGAGGCCAGCAGCCGCTCGACCTCGCCGAGCCGGGCCGTGACGGCGTCGCGCTGCTCCTTGCGCCGCTGCAGGAGGACCTGCTGGCCGTCGAGGGCCTTGCGGGCCCGGGTGGCCAGCGTGCCGGCCTGCTTCTCGGCACCGGCCAGGCGTGTCAGTACGGTCGCCTGACGGGCGGCTTCGCGGCGGGCCAGGCGGCGTTCGTCCAGGGCCTGCTCCGGGTCGCCGGAGAGCAGCATGCGCAGGTACGGGGAGACGCGGCCGGCGCCCTGGTACTGGCGCCGGGCCAGTTCGCCCGCCGCGGCCCGGCTCGCGCCCAGGGCGTTGCGGGCCCGGCCCAGGTCACCGCTGAGCCGTTGCTCGTCCTTGCGGCGCGCCTTGAGGGCCTCCTCGGTGGCGTTGTAGGCCTCGGTTGCCTCCTCGGCCTGGCGGTAGAGCGTCCGGAGCCGGGTCAGGAGGTCGGCGACGCCGTTGGCGTCGGTGACGACGCTGGCGTCGGCGTCTGCGGCGGCAGTGGAGCCGGGTGCGGCGGGGGCCTCGGGCGCGGCGGCCCGGCCGCTCGCCGCGGTGGTCGTGCCGGCCTCGGAGGCGGGTGGTGCGGGGGCCGCCGGGGCCGCCGGGGCCGCGCCCGAGGCGGTCGGGGGCGCGGCGGCCACCAGAGCCACCCCGGCCGTCGCGGCCGCGCACACCAGGCGTCGGAGCCGTCCGGGCATTGCGATCACCTCCGTGGGTACGGGAGGGATCGTGGCATGCGAAGTAGTACAAGTCGCACAAACGTATCGGCCATGCCGTCCCTGTCACCCGTCCGGCGGCCGCATCGGCGTCCGTCCGTGCCGGACCGCGCCCCTCCGCGCCTCTCCACGCCCCACTTCTGACGTTTCTTCAGCGCACTATGACATATTCGGACATAAGCTCAGGTTGCTTGCTACCGTCGCCATATGACCGCATTGACGGCAAAGGTGGTGGACGGGGCCCCGCCGCCCGTCGTACGCCACGTCCAGCGCAGCGGCGTCGAACTGGCCCTGCTGGTCGGGGCCGTGCTCGTGGTCCTCCTCGGTCACACCTGCGTCGCCCTCACCACCCGCGGCCACGCCCCCGCCGACCTCGGCCGCCAGGCCCTCGGACTGACCGGCGCGGTCCTCGTCGGCCACCTCGTCGTACGCTTCCTCGCCCCGTTCGCGGACCCCCTGCTGCTGCCCATCGCGGTCCTCCTCAACGGCCTCGGCCTGGTCCTCATCCGGCGCCTGGACCTGGCGACCCCCGGCCAGCCCGCCGCCCGTGACCAGCTCGTCTGGTCGGCGCTCGGGCTCCTCCTCTTCGTCGCAGCCGTCGCCCTGCTGCGCGACCACCGCGTCCTGCAGCGGTACGCCTACCTCTCCATGGCCGCCGCCCTGCTCCTGATGCTGGTGCCGGTGCTCTTCCCCGCGATCAACGGCGCGCACATCTGGATCCGGGCGGGCGGCCTCTCCTTCCAGCCCGCCGAGCTCGCGAAGGTCCTGCTCGCCGTGTTCTTCGCCGCCTACCTGGCCGCGAACCGCACCGCCCTCGCCCTCACCGGCCGCCGGATCTGGGTCTTCCGGCTGCTGCCCGGCCGCGCCCTCGCGCCGATCCTGACGATCTGGCTGCTGAGCGTCGGGATGCTGGTCCTCGAACGGGACCTCGGCACCTCGCTCCTCTTCTTCGGCCTCTTCGTGATCATGCTGTTCGTGGCCACCGGCCGGATCGGCTGGACCGCCATCGGCCTGCTGCTCGCGGGCCTGGGCGCGTACGCCGTCGGCACGCTGGAGCCGCACGTCCACAGCCGCGTCCAGGACTGGCTGGACCCCTTCGCCTCCATCCGGGCCGGCCAGGGCCCCGGTCAACTGGCCCAGTCCCTCTTCGCCTTCGCCGAGGGCGGCACGCTCGGCACCGGGCTGGGCGCCGGCCACTCCATGCTCATCGGCTTCGCCGCCAAGTCCGACTTCATCCTGGCCACCGCGGGCGAGGAGCTCGGCCTGGTCGGGCTCAGCGCGATCCTGCTGCTGTACGGGCTGCTCGTGGCCCGCGGCTTCGCGGCCGGACTCGCCCTGCGCGACGCCTTCGGGCGGCTGCTGGCCACCGGACTCGCCTCCATCCTGGCCCTGCAGGTCTTCGTGATCGCCGGCGGGGTGACCGGGCTGATCCCGCTGACCGGCATGGCGATGCCCTTCCTGGCCCAGGGCGGCTCGTCGGTGGTGACCAACTGGCTCATCGTGGCGTTGCTGGTACGGCTCAGCGACTGCGCCCGAAGACCCGTACCGGAGGCGGAGGAGGCAGGGTGACCCGTACTGCCCGCGGTGCTCGTACTGCCCGCAGCGCGCGGATGGCCCGCACCGCCCGGACGGCCCCGAACCGTCGGAGGAGCCGCCCGTGATCCGCTACATCCGCTGGTCGGCGGCCTTCTGCCTGCTCCTCTTCGGCGCGCTGCTGGTGGGCGCCACCCGGCTCCAGGTGGTGCGGGCCGGCGAGCTGTCCGACAACCCCGCCAACAAGCGCGGCAGCATCGCCCGGTACGCCCACCCCCGCGGCGACATCCTCGTCGACGGCCGGCCCGTCACCGGCTCCCGGGACAGCGGCCAGGCCCTGCGCTGGGAGCGCACCTACGCGAACGGGCCCTTGTACGCACCGGTCACCGGCTTCGCCTCGCAGACCTACGGCACCAGCTTCGTCGAGCGGGCCGAGGACTCCGTCCTGGGCGGTACCAGCCCGCTGCTCTCCGCCCTCCCGCTCTGGCACGACCTCACCCGGCGCCCGCCCGCCGCCGGCCACGCCGCGACCACCGTCCGGGCCCAGGTGCAGCTGGCCGCGTACACCGGACTGGCCGGGCGGCGCGGGGCGGTGGCCGCGCTGGAGCCCGCCACCGGCCGGATCCTGGCCCTGGTCAGCAGCCCCTCGTACGACCCGGCGGCGCTCTCCGGCACCGGCGCGGCGGTTCGCCGGGCCTGGACGCGGTTGAACGCCGACCCGGACCGGCCCATGCTCAACCGCGCGCTGCGGGAGACGTACCCGCCCGGCTCCACCTTCAAGATCGTGACGGCGGCGGCGGCGCTGGACGCGGACGTGGTCACGGACGTGGACGCGCCGACCCGCACCCCGGACCCGTACGTCCTGCCCGGCACCACCACCCCGCTGCCGAACGCCTCGCGCGGCTGCGAGGACGCCTCCATGGCGGAGGCGATCCAGTGGTCGTGCAACACCGTGATGGCGAAGATCGGCGTCGAGGTCGGCCTGCGCGGGATGGTGGAGGCGGCGGAACGATTCGGCTTCAACGACGCGGGACTGCGGGTGCCGTCGTGGGTCTCGCGCTCGAACTTCGACACCGACATGAGCCCGGACCAGCTCGCGCTGTCGTCCATCGGGCAGTTCAACACCCGTGCCACGCCGCTGCAGATGGCGATGGTGGCGGCCGCGGTGGCGGGCGGCGGCGACCTGAAGTACCCGTACCTGGTGGAGGCCGCGACCCGGTCGGACGGCGAGACGGTGCGCCGGGGCCGCCAGCGCAGCCTGCACCGGGCCATGAACCCGGCCACCGCGCTGCGGCTGCAGCGGCTGATGCGGGCGGTGGTCGAGGAGGGCACCGGGCGCAACGCGGCCATCCCCGGTGCCGAGGTGGGCGGCAAGACCGGCACGGCCCAGCACGGGGTGGGCAACGCGGGCACCCCGTACGCCTGGTTCAT
Source organism: Streptomyces sp. NPDC093225 (assembly GCF_044753805.1). Classification (NCBI taxonomy): domain Bacteria; kingdom Bacillati; phylum Actinomycetota; class Actinomycetes; order Kitasatosporales; family Streptomycetaceae; genus Streptomyces; species Streptomyces sp. NPDC093225. The sequence continues at coordinate 9,070 of NZ_JBIVNX010000085.1, read as the reverse complement.
CGCCTGGGCCCGGGCCGAGGACGCGCCGGTGCCGGGGGTCGCGGTGGCCGTGGTCGTCGAGGACGCCGAGGCGGACCGGGGGGACATCAGCGGCAACAGCAGCGCCGCCCCGATCGCCCGGGCGGTGATGGAGGCGGCGCTGTACGGGGAGGACGTCCGGCAGCGGCCCGGCGCTCCCGTCGTACGCCCCTCCGCGCGGGCGGCCCGTCCCACCCCTTGATCGCTCCTGCCGGAGCGCCCGACTCCGGCCGTATCGTGCGGACATGACTGAGAACATCCGCCACGAGCTCGCACAGGTGAACATAGCCCTCCCCAAGTACCCCCTGGACGCACCCGAGTTCAAGGACTTCATGGACGGGCTCGACCCCGTCAACGCCGTCGCCGACGCCGCCGACGGGTTCGTCTGGCGCCTCCAGGACGCCTCCGGCAACTCCACCGCCCTCCGACTGGACGGTGACGACGCCCTGATGGTCAACCTCTCGGTCTGGCGGAACACCGACGCGCTGACCGCCTTCATGTACCAGGGCCTGCACCGCGAGTTCCTGACCCGCCGCCGCCAGTGGTTCGAGCACCTCACCGAGGTCGCCACCGCCCTGCGGTGGGTCGAGGCGGGACACCGCCCGTCGGTGGCGGAGGCCGGCGAGCGCCTCGCCCACCTCCGCGCCCACGGCCCCACCCCGCACGCCTTCACCCTCCGCACGTCCTTCCCGCCGCCGGCGTGACCGCCCCGCCGCACCACGGTTGCGGCCCCCTGCGCGGGGCATAGGTCAGCTCGTCGGAGCAGGGCGGGGCGCGCGAGCGCGGATCCGGGGGGCGCATGAGCCAGGCGCAGGGCGGCGGCGGGACGAGTGGCGGCGGGGCAGGGGGCGGTCAGTCGGGTGGCGGCAGGCCCAGGGGTGGCGGCAGCCCCAGGGGTGGCGGGGCCGGGGGCTCCAGGTGGCGCGACCCGGTGCTGCTCGTCCCCGCGGCCGCCGTGGTGGTGGGGGCGCTGATCACCGGCGTCTTCGCACTTCTCTCCGGTGGCCACGGCTCCGGCTCGGAGGGAGGGTCGCCGCGGCCGACTCCGACCGTCGCGACCCCCGCGGCCCCACCGGGGACCGCCACCGGCCCGACCCGGTCGCCCACGGCCACCGCGACGGCCGCCACCGGACCCGCGACCCCGGAGAGCCCGGCCGGATCCGCCGCGGCGACGCCGGAGCGGGGCGGTGTGCGGCGGGCCCAGGACGGACTCGTGCTCGTGCGGAACTACGGCATCGACCTCGATGCGACCGTGGAGGACTCCGTCACCTGGCGCTACGGCGAGGGCGTCACGGCCGACGGCCACGACTTCTACCACTGGCACAACGGAACGATCGGGGCCGACGCGAGGGTGGTGGCGGCGGCCCCCGACCGGGCCGCGTGCGAGACGACCGGGTACGGCGAGGACATCTCGGCGAAGCAGGTGAGCAGCGGCCTGGTGCTGTGCGTGAAGACCCGCGAGGACCGGTACGCGCGCGTGACGGTCACCAAGGTCGACCTGGAGAAGAAGTCCATGACCATCGACGTGGTCGTGTGGAACTAGCGCCGCCCCGTGGTGTGTGGGCCGAGGGGACCCGCACACCACGGGGCGGCCCACGAAGCGAGAGCCCGTCCCGTGCGGTCAGACGGCTGGGGCGGAGGCTCCCTCGGCGTCTCCGCCCGCGCTCGTGCTGTCCGTGCCCCTGTCCGCGCCCCCGTCCACGCCCGTGCCCGCGCCCTCGGCGATCGTGGCCCGGACCTCGGCGGCGCGGGCGCGTTCCTCCGCCGCGAACCGCTCGCGGTCCAGGGCCTCGGCGACCTCCTCGTCCTGGGTCATGAGCAGGTCGAGGTTGGAGTCGCCCATCTCGAAGACGCCCATGTCGAGGTACGCCTTCTGGAGCCGCTCGCCCCACAGGCCGATGTCCTTCACGCACGGCACGATCCGGCTGAACAGCAGCCTGCGGAACAGGTGCAGGAACTCGGACTGCTCGGAGAGCTCCTCGGCCTCCGCCTTCGGGATGCCGAAGTTCTCCAGCACCTCCACCCCGCGCAGCCGGTCGCGCATCAGGTGGCAGCCCTCGATCACGAACTCCTCGCGCTCGCGCAGCTCGGCGTCCGTGAGCTGCCGGTAGTAGTCCCGCAGCGCCATCCGCCCGAAGGCCACGTGCCGGGCCTCGTCCTGCATGACGTACGCCAGGATCTGCTTGGGCAGCGGCTTGTCGGTGGTGTCGCGGATCATGCCGAACGCGGCCAGTGCGAGGCCCTCGATCAGTACCTGCATGCCGAGGTAGGGCATGTCCCAGCGGGAGTCGCGCAGGGTGTCGCCCAGCAGTCCCTGGAGGTTGTCGTTGATCGGGTAGAGCATCCCGATCTTGTCGTGCAGGAAGCGGGCGTAGATCTCGGCGTGCCGGGCCTCGTCCATGGTCTGGGTCGCCGAGTAGAACTTCGCGTCCAGGTCCGGCACGGACTCCACGATCCGCGCCGCGCACACCATGGCGCCCTGCTCGCCGTGCAGGAACTGGCTGAACTGCCAGGCGGTGTAGTGCCGGCGCAGGTCGCCCCTGTCCTTGTCGGTCATCTTCGCCCAGTGCCGGGTGCCGTGCAGGGTCAGCACCTCGTCCGGGGTGCCCAGCGGGTCGTACGGGTCGACCTCCAGGTCCCAGTCGATCCGCTTGGCGCCGTCCCACTGCTTGTCCTTGCCCTTCTGGTAGAGGGCCAGGAGGCGGTCGCGGCCGCCGTCGTACTCCCAGTTGAAGCGGGCGGATCCGGAGGACGGGACGGACCAGATCGGCTCGCCCGGGTCGGTCGTGTAGAGCTCGTGCGTCGCCACCGACGCCCCCTTGTCTCGCGCTGCGTCGCGGAAGTGCCGTACAGGACAGGACGGTTGGCAGGTTCACACGTTGGTAGACGCCGGGTCAACAACTCGTGCGCGAGGGATTGACGGCGTTGCTGACGGGGAGTCTCATAAGGGGTGACCGTTGGTAAGCCACGTCCGCACGAGGAGTCGGAACCCATGACGACCGTGACCGACCGCACCGTCCTGCGGGACGCGCTCGGCCTGCTCAAGGACCGCGAGCAGATCGCCGAGCGGCTGCTCGACTCCTCCGCCAAGCATTCCTTCGACCCGGATCGGGAGCTGGACTGGGACGCGCCCCCGGTCGAGGGCAAGTGGTACTGGCCGCCCGAGCTGGTGTCCCTCTACGACACCCCGCTGTGGAAGCGGATGTCCGAGGAGCAGCGCATGGAGCTGGCCCGCCACGAGGCCGCCTCCCTCGCCTCGCTCGGCATCTGGTTCGAGATCATCCTCATGCAGCTGCTGGTCCGGCACATCTACGACAAGTCCCTGACCAGCAACCACGTCCGGTACGCCCTCACCGAGATCGCGGACGAGTGCCGGCACTCGATGATGTTCGCCCGCCTCATCAAGACCGGCGGCGCCCCCGCGTACCCGGTCTCCCGCCTCAACCACAACCTCGCCCGGATCCTCAAGACGGTCTCCACCACCCCGGGCTCCTTCGCCTGCACCCTGCTCGGCGAGGAGATCCTCGACTGGATGCAGCGCCTGACCTTCCCGGACGAGCGCGTGCAGCCGCTGGTGCGCGGGGTCACCCGCATCCACGTGGTCGAGGAGGCCCGGCACGTCCGCTACGCCCGCGAGGAGCTGCGGCGCCAGATGGTCACCGCCCCGCGCTGGGAACGCGAACTGACCCGGATCAGCTGCGGCGAGGCAGCCCGGGTCTTCTCCGTCGCCTTCGTCAACCCCGCCGTGTACGACAACGTCGGCCTGGACCGCCGCGAGGCGGTGGCCCAGGTCAGGGCCAGCGGCCACCGCCGCGAGGTGATGCAGACCGGCGCGAAGCGGCTGACCGACTTCCTCGACGACATCGGCGTGCTCAACGGGATCGGGCGCCGGCTGTGGCGGAGCTCGGGACTGCTGGCCTGAGGCCGCCCGGGCGGCGGCGGGGTGCGGTTACGCTGCGGGGCATGACGCCCCGGCCGCCCGTACCCCGTACAGCTTCCGCCGCCGCCTCCGCGCCCGGTGCGGCCTCCGCCGCGGGCGCGTCCCGTGCCGCCTCCGCCGCCGCGTCCGGTGCGGTCGCCGCGTCCGCCGCGCCGGCCCGGCCGGCGTACCGCAGGCTCAGCGTGGCGGAGCGGCGCGGCCAGCTGCTGGAGGCGGCCCTGTCGCTCTTCGCCCACCGGTCGCCGGACGAGGTCTCGCTCGACGACGTGGCCGAGGCGGCCGGCGTCTCCCGGCCCCTGGTCTACCGCTACTTCCCCGGCGGCAAGCAGCAGTTGTACGAGGCCGCCCTGCGGTCCGCGGCCGACGAGCTCGAACTGTGCTTCGACGAGGCCCACTCGGGCCCGCTGACCCGCCGGCTGACCCGGGTCCTCGACCGCTACCTCGCCTTCGTCGACCAGCACGACGCCGGGTTCAGCGCCCTGCTCCAGGGCGGCAGCATGGCCGAGACCTCCCGCACCAGCGCCACCGTCGACGGCGTGCGCCGGGCCGCGGCCGAGCAGATCCTGCTCCACCTGGCCGTCCCCGAGCCGGGGCCCCGGCTGCGGATGATGGTGCGCACCTGGATCGCCGCCGTGGAGGCGGCCTCCCTGATCTGGCTGGACGAGGGGAAGCGGCCGCCGGTCGACGAGCTGCGCGACTGGCTCGTGGACCACTTCGTCTCGCTGCTCACGGTCACGGCCGCCTCCGACCCGCAGACCGCGGCGGCGGCCCGGGCGGCCCTGGCGCTGGAGGCGCCGGAGGGGCCGGTGGGGAGCCTGGTGAGGCGGGTGGCCCCGGTCGTGTCGGAGGCGTCGCACCTCCTGTGAGGCCGGGGCGGCACGGCGCCTCCTGCGACCTGTCGTGCACCGGAGGCCGCACCTGCTGTGACACTGGTGGGGTGAAGAGCTCCGACACCCGCTTCGAGGGGGGCCCGATGGACGGGCGCGTGCTGCCCGTCCTGCTCGGCCCGACCGGCCACCCGCCGAAGCAGTACGAGATCCCGGTCCCCGACGCGGCCGGCGGCCCGCCGACGGTCCTCGTCTACCGCCGGGTCCCGGCCGGCTACTCGAAGCGGCTCGGTCTGCAGACCGGCTGGAAGTACGAGTGGGACCCCACGGGCGAGCGCCGACGGCTGCGCTGGCCCTGGTCGAAGCCGCGGCCCGGGGCCGACGGGGCCGGGGACGGGTCCGGCGAGAGCTCCGGGGACTGATCCGGGGGCGGGTGCGGGGGTGGGTCCGGGGACGGCTTCGGCGGCGGGTCCGGGTCCGGGGCCGGCGGCGGGGGCGTGAGCGGTCCGATGGGGTCGTGAGCGGTCGTATGGGGTCGTCCCCTTCGCGCTAGTCCGCCCCCGGTGGGACCGGGGCGTCGCGCGGGTCCGGCGCCGGGAGGGTGAGCACCGCCAGCGCCCCGCCGTCCGGGGCGTTGCGGAACGCCAGGCCGGCGCCGATCGCCGCCGCCTGCCCGACCGCGATGGTCAGCCCCAGCCCGTGGCCCTTGACCCCGGCCTTCGGCTCGGTGCGGAACCGCTGCGGCCCGTGCGCCAGCAGGTAGTCCGGGTAACCGTCGCCGTGGTCCCGTACCGTCACCACCGGGCCGTCCACGGTCACCACCACCGGGGTCCGGCCGTGCTGGTGGGCGTTGCCCACCAGGTTGCCGAGCACGCGTTCCAGCCGCCGCCGGTCCGTCTCCACGTACAGGTCGCGCACGACCACCACCTGCGTGTCCGTGCCCGAGGCGCGCACCGTCCGCTCCGCGAGCGGCCCGAGCGGGTGCAGGTCGGTCTCGATCTGCTCGCGGCCGGTGTCCAGGCGCGAGATCTCCAGCAGGTCCTCGGTCAGTTGCCGCATCGTGCGCACCCGCTCGCGCACCAGCTCCGTCGGGCGCCCCTCGGGCAGCAGTTCGGCCGCGGCCGTCAGACCGGTGAGCGGGGTGCGCAGCTCGTGCGCGACGTCCGCCGTGAAGCGCTGCTCGATCAGCAGCTTCGCCTGGAGGGTGGAGGCCATCGTGTCCAGGGCCCCGGCGACCGTGGCCACCTCGTCCTGGTGGCGCGAGGGGTCCTTCGTACGGGGGTCCGCCACGCGCGCGTCCAGGTCTCCCTGGCTGATCCTGCGGGCCACCGTCGCGGCCAGGTGCAGCCGGCGCGTGACGCGGGTGACGGCGAAGGCCCCGACCAGCAGCGTGCCGCCGATCGCGAGCACCGCGGAGCCGATGATCGCGTTGTCGAGGCCGCTGATCGTGCGGGCGCTCTGGCTGTAGTCCACGGCGGCGGCCAGCGCACGGCCGTCGGCCGGGGCCGCCGCCCACATGGTGGGGATGCCCTGGTAGTCGGCCACCATCGTGCCGCGCAGTCCGCCGACCGCCAGCCGGCGCAGCGAGGGCGGCAGGCCGTCGGGATCGATGCCGGAGCCCGGCGGGAGCGCCTCGCCCGCCTCGTAGGCGCGGGCCGCGTCGGTGAGCTTGGACAGCGCCTTGTCGCGGGCGGTGTCGACGGTCTGGCGGGTGACCTCGACGTGCACGAGCGCACCGAGCACGGCGGCGAGGGCGCAGCACATGACGGCGATGAAGCAGGCCGACTTCCAGGTCAGCGTCGCCGTCCAGGCGGGCAGGCGGGGCCTCCTCATCGGGCCGCCGCCGGCGCGGAGGCCTCCGGGGTGAGGAGGGGTGCGGGCGCGGCGGCCGAGGCGATGGGGGAGGAGGGCGGGCCGAACGGCACGGTGCTCGTGTCCTCGCCCGCGGGGCCGGCGGCGCCCGAGCCGGGGGCCGCGGAGCCGGTGCCCGTGGAGCTGGTGCCGGCGGGTCCGGTGCCCGTGGAGCTGGTGCCTGCGGATCCGGTCCCTGCGGATCCCGTTCCCGTCGATCCGGTCCCTGCGGATCCGGTTCCCGTGGATCCGTTCGGGCGGGGCTGTGTCACGCGGACGATCTGGTCGCGGGTGATCAGCATGGTCCGCTGGTGCTCGTCCCAGGACCAGGCCGTGATCCACTCGTACCCGGGATTGCCGCCCGGGGCGCGCAGGACGATGTCCCGGCCGGCCAGCTCGACGCTGATCACCGCGTCCTGCGTACCCATGATCCGGTTAAAGCGGCCGTCGGGGTCGGCGGTGTAGGCGCGTACGGCCAGCTGGGCGTCCGGCATCTCGATGCCGATGATCAGCTCGTCGCGGCCGTTGCCGGTCAGGTCGCGGTAGTAGGGCGCGAGCACCGGGCACTTCGGCGCGCCGGCGGTCTTGCACGCCTCGATGGCCCGTACGGTCTCGGCGGGCAGGGCGATGGGCCCGCTCGCGGCACCTCCGTTGGCCTTGATCTCGGCCTTGACCAGGGCGAGGGGGTCGACCTGGTGGACGTTCTGGCGGGTCACGCGGGGGATGCCCTGCACGTACTCGGGCGGGTTGCCGCCGGGGTCCGGGGGCAGGATCGTGGCGCCCTTGCGCTGGGGCCACAGGTGGACCGGCCCGCTCGCGATCGGGGTCGGACCGGCGCTCTGCAGACGGCCGGCGTCGCCGCAGCCCGTCGCGGCGGCGGCGACGGTGGCGACGACCAGCGCCGACAGCGCGGCACGGCGGACTCCCGCCTGTGGCGGTGGCGTACGGCGCGGTCTCACGGCCGCCCTCCTGGGTGCGGGTGCGGGTGCGGGTGCGGGTCCTGGTGCTCGTGCTGGGCACCGTAGACCTTATTCGGCGGGATTTCCGTTTTGTCCCGGCTGGTGGATCTCGTCGATGTCCACCCGGTGGGTCTTGCCGACGTTCATCGGCTGGGTCTCGGTGGTGTCTGGCGGCTGGTTCGCTTTGGTGGCCACCGGCCGGTTCTCTCCGACAGGGGACGCCGGCCGCGCGCTGTCCGCCCGGCCCGCCCCGGCTACCGGCGATCGGGGGTGCTCCCGCATCCGCGGCCCGCTGCGCCACGGCATCAGTCCCGGACGCCGTACGTACGGCCGCGGCGCAGCATCGCGAACCCGAGGCCAGCGGCACCGACGGCCGCCATGCCCGCGCCCGCGCCGATCATCAGGACGCCGTCGCCGGGGCCGGCGTCGGGGCCGGCGGCTACGCCGGGTCGCAGCGACTTCATGCCCGCCTGGACCGCGGCCAGCGGCTTGGCGACGACCACGGCTCCGGCGCGGTGGGCGGTCTTGTGGCCGTCGGCGCCGATGCGGAGCGGGGTGCCGAGCGTGGTGGGGTCCGGCCCGGTGTCCGGCGCGGCGTCGTTCACCCAGGACGAGACGCGGCCGTCCGGGCCGAGCGCGACGTACAGGCCGTCCGCGACCGCGACGGCGTGCGCAGCGGTGCCGTTCGTGGAGCGCAGCGTCCGGCGCGGGGCGCCGCCGGCCGCGATGTCGGCCTGGTACCCGGCGGTGCCGGTGCGGTACACGGTCGCGGTCGAGACCCCGTCCGCGAGGTACACCGTCTTGACCGGCTTCCGCGCGACCGAGTCCACCGAGTGCGCAGGCTTCACCGCACGCTCCGCGGCCCCGCGGCTCGCGGTGAGGGGGAGGGGGGTGTGGCGGGTGTGAGCGGTTCGGTGCTCCGCGGTCGAGGTGTCGGCGAGTGCGACGGAGGCGGGCAGCGCCAGCACGCTCGCAGCGAGCGCTGTCACGGCGACGGCCCGGACGGCGACGGTGCGGGGGTGGGTGCTCACGGGGGGTCCTCGGGGCTGGGGCTGGCTGGCGCGTTCCACGCTAGGAGGGCCCCGTTGCGGCACCCCTCCGGCTGTGTAACGGCTGGCCATAGCTCTCCCGGCGATGTCGTTACACGACCGCCGGATTCCCACCCGCGACCCCGCCGACGCGGGGCCCGGCTGTGTCGGGAGGGGGCCTTGGCGGCTGGGCTGGGGGTCGGTTGCGCCCCGCCTCCTCGGGCGGGGCGATTTCTCTGGGGAGGGGGGTGCATTCAGCGCCCCTCGGCGGGCGGCTGCTCTCTCTGGGGCGTGTTGGACGCGCATCGGCTGTCGGTTGATCCCTCGGGGGCGGGAGGGGACGGAGCTTCGCGGGGCCGCCCCGTGGTGTGTGGGTCCCCTCGCCTCTTGACCCGCCATGGCCTGCAGGCCCTGCGGCAGGCCCACCCCGAGGGCTTCGGGGCTTCG
>NZ_JBIVNX010000084.1:0-22656 GCF_044753805.1 Streptomyces sp. NPDC093225 | reverse complement strand
AGGCCCACCCCTGGGGCTTCGGGCCTTCGGCCTGGCCTGCGGCCACCCCAGGCCCGGGCCTGCCTCCGGACCAGCCTGCCACGACGCGTCAAGCGCCTTCCCCACACACCACGGGACCCACCGGGCACCGCCAAGGATTCGGCGACCTTCCACCCCTCACAGGCGGGGCGAACATGTCACGGGACCCCTCACAGGCGGGCCGAGGCGATCGCGCGGGCTCCCGCGACCTCCTGGCGGAGGGGCTCGAGCACGCCCTCGTCCTCGTCCTCGCCCTCGTCCTCCGGCACGGCGTCGCGCAGCGAGTCGGGGTCGCGGTCGGCGCGCACCACCGCGGCCAGCTCGCGCAGCTCGGCGGCGATCGCGGCGACCTCCGCCGCCGGCGGCTCGGCGGCGCCGTGGTTGACCCGCACGCGGGCCGCCGTGGTGGCGTCGACGATCCGCTCCACGGCCACCACCAGCGGCCACCAGGCGGCCGCCCGGGTCCCGGTGGGCGGCGGCTCGGTCAGGGCCCGCTGGAACTCCGACCGGACGGCGGACATGTCGCGGTAGATCCGTCGGCGGGCCTGCACCCGCGCCACCCGGGCCGCCCGCAGCCGGTCCTCGTCGATGCCGAGGTCGGTGCGGAAGGCCCGCTCGACGTACCGGGCGGCGTCGTCCACGGCCCCGGCGAGGCGGTCGCCGACGCGGCTGTGCCAGCTCTCGGGCCACAACAGGTAGCCGGCGATCAGGGTGATCGCGCAGCCGATGAGGGAGTCCAGCAGGCGCGGCCGGACCAGGTCGAAGCCCTGGTGGTTGAGGAGGTCGGAGAGCAGCAGGATCACCGGGGTGATGGCCGCGGTCTGGAAGGCGTACCCCTTGACGGAGAAGATCGGGATCAGCGCGCCCAGGAGCACCATCACGGGTACGTCCCAGCCGCCGCGCGGCACCTCGGAGAGCACCGCGGCCGCCACCACCAGGCCGCCCGCGGTGCCCAGGGCCCGCAGCACCGCCCGCGAGAACACCGAGCCGAAGTCGGGCTTGAGGACGAAGGTGACGGTCAGCGCGACCCAGTACGAGCGCTCCACCTCCACCAGCGAGACCAGCGACTGGGCCAGCCCGATGCACAGCGCCAGCCGCAGCCCGTAGCGCCAGGACTCGCGGGAGAACATCAGGTCCCGCACGTTGCGGCGCACCCGGATGCGCAGGGCGGCCGGGCGGCCCAGCCGGTCGTCCACGTTGTACGGGTCGGGGTCGGGCGCGTGGACGATGGCCGCCGCGTGCCGCAGGGCCGCCTCGATGGCCCGTTCCGACGGGGTCGACGGCGGGGCGAGGCCCAGGTCGAGCTCGCCGGTGCCGGTGCGGCCCTCCTCGACGGCCTCGGCGAGCTCCCGTACCGCCGCCGGGATCGAGGGCGGCAGCGGCCGGCCCCGCTGGTGCGCGGCGGGCGCGGCCTCGACCAGCGGGATGACCACGTTGAGCTGGGCCAGCAGCCGCACCAGGGCCGGGTTGCGGCCGTGCACCCGGGCCCGCCGCCCGAGGACGAGGTCGTAGGCCTGGTTGAGGGCCTGGGTGACCTCCTGGCGGCGCTCCTCGTACGCGGGCCCGCCCGCCGCCTCCAGCAGGTCGGCCAGCGAGCGGTAGGTGGCCGCCACCGCGGCCCGCTCGGGCCCCCGGCCGCGCAGCGGCCAGCCCAGCAGGGTCAGCAGCAGGACGAACAGTCCGCCGGCGGTGAGCAGCACGGGCGCGGTCCACCAGGGTTCGGGCATCGCCAGCCCGGCCCCGACCACGGCGTTGAGCAGGAGCAGCAGCCCGGAGACCGAGGCCACGGTGCCGATCGAGGAGATCATCCCGGAGACCAGCGCGACCAGGGTGAGGGCCGCGACCGCGACCCAGCCGTGGCCGTAGACCAGGGTGCCCAGGGCGACGCCGACGGCGCCGAAGAACTGCGGGACGGCGATGTTGTAGACGCGCATGCGGTAGGCGTCGGCGGTGTCGCCGATCACCGCGGCCAGGGCGCCCATGGAGACGAGGGCGCCGTACTCGGGCTCGTCCGTGATCCAGCCGACGGCCAGCGGGGCGGCCAGCCCGATGCCGGCCCGGGCCGCGGCCGCCCACGGGACGGGGGCGGCGGACGGGCGCAGGCCCGCCAGGAGCCACTCGGGGGGAGCCAGCGGGTGGGGCCGGGAGCGTTCGGGCGGTGCCTGGTCCGTGCTCATGGCCGTGGAGCTCCTGCGCGAATCGTTCCTTCTGCCTACAGAAGCGAGCTTATGGGGTGACCGGCCGCCGCCGGCAGGGTGCGGTGCCGCCCCGTCGGCACCGGTCGCGCGGGCCGTCAGCCGGGCCGCGGCAGCCGCCCGGCGAGCCAGGCGCCCAGTGCGAGCGCCACCCCCGCGGCGAGCACCACCCAGGCGGTGGTCCGCAGGAAGGCGGTCAGCGCGTCGTACACCGCCCCGGCCGCCGCCCGGTCCACGTCGGCCGGCAGGTCGTCGAGGGTGAGCCGGCGGCCCACCGGCACGGCGGCCGCCAGCACCAGGGCCCCCACGGCCAGCCCCACCCCCGTGGCGGCCAGCGCGGTGCGGCGGTGCGCGGAGACGGCGACGGCGACGGCGATCAGCACCAGCGTGGTGACGGGCAGCCAGATGCCGGCGACCTGCAGCACGTGGAACCCCTTCCGGAGGGCGCCCAGGTTCTCGTACTCCATGACCGTGATCGCGGTGTGCGTCTCGGGGATGCGGTCCACGAACGGCACCCCGTCCGCCATCAGGTCCGCCTTGACCTGCGCGATGACGGGGGCGAGGTCGACGCTGACCGTGTTGCCCGCACCGCTGTCCAGGGCGTCGAAGAAGGCGTGATGGGCGGCGCGGTTGGCCGCGTTCCACGCGGTGCGGAAGGCCTCGGTGTCCACGAACGACTCCACCGCCTCGCCGAGCAGCCCGGTCACCGCCCCCTGGAAGGGGCCGGCGTCGATCTGCCGCGCGATGGCCGTGGTGGCCTGCCCGGCCACCGCCCGGCGGACGTCCGGGTCGCGGGCGAGCGGGGCCATGGCGGCGACGTACGCGTCCTCGTCACCGAGCACCCGGTCGGCCCACACCGCGGCGGCGCCCAGCGGCACGAGCACGGCGAGGAGCGCGACGAGCACCCCGTTCAGCACCGCCGACCATGAGCTCCGCACGTCACCAGGGAACGGGACGCGGTCCGGCCGCCGCGAGCGGGACTGCTGCGCGCGGGTGAGTGATTGATCCACTTGCCGGTACCGGGGCGCGGGTGTGCCCTTGAGGGTGGAGAGCCGACGGCCGGGCGCCGGGCGGTGGCGCCGCACCCGGTGTGCGGCCCCCGGCGCGCGCCACGGAAGGAGTCCGTCATGGCACACGCGGGACCCGCGGCCCCCGGCCGACACATGAGCGGCCTGAAGGTGAGCGGCTGGCACTTCGTGGCCCCGTTGGGCATGGGCCTGTTGTACGGGCTCTGGGCGGCGTTCATGAAGCGCGAGCGGGGGACGCTCCCCGTCGACGCCGCCAACATCTGGTACGGCATCCTGTGCGGCGTCGTCTTCGCCGTGGCGTGGTTCGCACTGGCCCGGTTGGGCCCGGCGCTGCCGCGCGAGCTGCGGGCGACCATGTGGTTCGCCTTCACGGGGATCTCGTTCGGCTACCTGTACAGCCTCACCAACGACAGCATCTGGCGCACCGTCGTCGTCGCCCTCTCGGTGGCGATCCCGGTCGGCGCGGGGGCCTTCTACCGCTACTACATGCGCGAGCCCTAGCCGTAGCGCCGGGTGCGGGACCGGCCCCGGGGGACGCCGTCGACCGGCGGCGCCCCCCGGGGGCGGGGCTTGCCGCGCAGGAGGAGACTGGGGGTGGGCCCGGGTGGGCCTCCGGCGCGGCCGTCGAGGATCGGACAGGGGGGTCCCTGGAGGACGGCCATGGGCGGTACAGCTGTGGAGACGCTGCGCGAATCGCTGCGCGGCGAGGTGATCGGCCCCGAGGACGCGGGGTACGACGAGGCCCGGAGCATCTACAACGCGATGATCGACCGGCGGCCGGCGGTCATCGCGCGCTGCGCGGACTCGACCGACGTCCGGACGGCGCTGCGGTTCGCCCGCGACGCCGGCATGGACCTGACGGTGCGCTGCGGCGGGCACAGCGGTGCCGGCCTGTGCATGGCCGACGACGCGCTGGTGATCGACCTGTCGGGCATGCGGTGGGTGCGGGTGGACCCTGCGAAGCGGACCGCCCAGGTGGGCGGCGGCACCCAGCTCGGCGACCTCGACCACGAGGCGCACGGATACGGGCTCGCGACCCCCGCCGGCATCATGTCGACGACCGGGGTCGGCGGGCTGACCCTGGGCGGCGGGCACGGGCACCTGACCCGCGCGTACGGGCTGACCATCGACAACCTGCTCGCGGCGGACGTCGTCCTCGCGGACGGCTCGACGGTCACCGCGTCGCCGGACGAGCACCCCGACCTCTTCTGGGCGTTGCGCGGCGGCGGTGGCAACTTCGGCGTCGTGACCTCGTTCCGCTTCGCCCTGCACCCGGTCAAGGACGTGGGGCTCGCCGTCACCCTCTGGGAGCCGGAGCACATCGGGGCGGTGCTGGACTGGTACCGCACGTTCCTGCCGGCCGCGCCGAAGGACCTGAACGGCTTCTTCGCCACGCTGCGGGTCCCGCCCGCGCCGCCCTTCCCGGAGGAGATCCACGGCAGGCGGATGTGCGGCGTGGTGTGGTGCACCACCGGCGCCCTGGACGAGGAGGGCCTGGCGAAGACCTTCGCCCCGGTCGTCGAGCCCGCCCGGCCCGCCTTCCACTTCGCGACGCCGATCCCGTACCCGGGCATCCAGGCGATGTTCGACGAGCTGATCCCCAAGGGCCTGCAGTGGTACTGGCGCGGTGACTTCTTCGACCGGATCACGGACGGCTCGGTCGACGTGCACGGCACCTTCCTGGAGAACATCCCCACGGAGCTGTCGACGATGCACCTGTACCCCGTCGACGGCGCGGCCCACGACCCCGACCGCGAGGACACGGCCTGGGCCTACCGGGACGCGGTCTGGTCCGGTGTGATCGGCGGGATCAGCCCGGAGGCGTCGGAGGCCGAGGCGATCCGCACGTGGGCGGTGGACTACTGGGAGGCCCTGCACCCGCACTCGATGGGCGGCGCGTACGTCAACTTCCTCGGCGCGGACGAGGGCGGAGACCGCGTCCGGGCCACGTACCGCGGACACTACGACCGGCTGGCGGAGGTGAAGCGGACGTACGACCCGGACAACGTCTTCCACCACAACCAGAACGTCGTCCCGGCAGGCGGCTAGGGGGTCCCGGGGCGCCGGCCCCGTGCCCTCGGCGACGCAGGGTGGTCGCGTGAGGTTCGACCACGGGGCACGGGAACCGGCGCCTTCGGTCTCAGCTCCGGGCGCCGGGCCGTCGCTCGGGGAGCTCGGTCAGGTGGTCCGGTTCCGCCGCCTCCGCCCCGCCGGCGGCCGGCGGTCCGGAGGGTCCGGACGGTCCGGCGGGTGCGGGGGGCACGACCGGCGGGCGGGGGGTCGAGCGGGCGGCCTCGGCGCGCAGCATGGCGTGCAGCGCCGCGAAGGGGTCGAAGGGCATGGCGAAGCACCTCGCGGTGGTGTGGGGGGTGAAGGGTGTACGCGTCTGACGCCGGAGCGGTCAGCAGCGCAGCACCGCACCCCGCACCGCGGCGGGCGGCCGTACCGGCTCGTCCCGGGGTGCGCACGAAGGGGAGCGCGGCCCGGAGGGGAGGGCGGGGGCGGCCGTCGGGGCGGCCCCGGGCGCCCGGCGCGGCGCCGCCTCGCGCGTGAAGTGGCGTACGACCACCCGGCCGTCCGCGTCGGGAGCGGCGGGGTCACCGGGCTCGGCGGGCGCGCCCGCCGACGGGGGTGCCTCCGCCGGCCCCGCACCGGACGCGGCCCCGCACACCAGGCCCACGAGCGCGAGCAGCACCGCGGTGAGCACGGCGCACAGCGCCACGCTCCCGCGTCGCCCGCGCCGCGTTCCGCTCATGCCCGTGAGGTTTCCACGGCGGGACCCGTCGCCCAGCCCCCCGGGGCGCAGAACCGCCCGATGGGCGGAGCGCACGCGCCGGGCCGGGGGCGCTCAGACCACCCAGAAGCCGAGCACCATCGTGGTGACGCCCAGCAGTGCCGCCGTGAGGTGGAGTCCCGCGTGCCCGTAGTCGCCGTGGACCAGCTGCCGGACCAGGCCGCCCAGTGCGGTCAGCGTCGAGACGATCGCCACCTGGGGGACGAGCAGGACCTGGAAGAAGGGCAGGAGGGCCAGGAGTAACACGCCCAGCCATAAGGGCGCCGAGCCGGTCCAGCCGTACCAGTGCCACAGGTCGCGTGGCCGGGCGTGCCGCTGCCGCCGCTCGCCGCTCCTGGTCGCCACCGCGCTGTTGCTCGCCGAATCGTCCACGGCGCCGCCTCCCCCGTACAACTGACCCTGTCGACAGGGCCGTTGTACCGGAAGAGGCGGCGTCCGAAGTAGCCTCAGGACGGTACGGCCGCGGATCGCGCGGCCGGCGCCCCCGCGGGGGCGGGCGTCAGCACCCGCTCCGCGAGCACCCCGAAGACGAGGCCGAAGGCCGTCCACATGGTGGCCTGGATGGCCAGCGACACCATCCTGAACTGCCAGATGAGGGTGGCCGGGAAGTCGGCCGGTACCTCGTTGACCGCCGGCAGGAAGGCGAACGCCAGCCCGATCGCGACGACGAAGACCGCCCCCGCGACGACGGACGCGTTCCAGTTGCCCAGGCGCGGGGCCAGCCGGCGCCCGAGGATCACCGCGCCCGCCGACAGCAGCAGGCTCAGCACGATCATCAGGACGTACAGCGTGGTCCGCTTCCCCACGGTGTCGGGGTCGCCGACGGCCGGCGGGTTGGCCGGGTACTTGAGGAAGGGCACGAGGGACACGGCCACGAAGGCCCCGCCCGCCGTCAGCGCCGCGGTGGCGCGCACCCCGAACCGCCCGATGCGGCCCAGGACGAAGCAGAAGACCAGCGCGGCGATACCGCCCAGGGCGATGCTGAAGAGCCCGACGGCGGTGCCGAGGCCCGCCGTCGCCTGCATCGTCCGGCTGACCAGCTCCTCGGCGTGCTCATGGGCGCCGCCGGCCGCGGCGGCCTCGTGGGCCTCCTCGAAGGCGATGGCCGCGTCCACCTTGGACTCGCCCAGGAAGTACGAGACGAGCCACGAGAGCACCCCCGCGACGAGCCCCGCCAGCATTCCGCGGACCAACAGGGCCCGTACGGAGACAGAGTTCACGATCGTTCCCCGGTTCCTCTCCGTGCCTCAGTGGCAGGGGAAGCCGAGCAGGTGGCGGCCGTCGTGCATCCACTCGTGGATGGTCTCGCCCTGGACGAGCGCGGTGGCACCCTGCTCGCCGCCGACGACGTAGAGGAGGGCGAGCATGAGGACGCCGAAGAAGACGGCCCACGGGGCCAGGGCCTTCAGCGAGATGGGGGCGATGGCGGCGTCGGTGGCCGTCGCGGGCACAGTGGCCTGAGCCATGGCAGAACCTCCAGAGGGAACACGCGTCCCGGTCAGTGGTGCACTCAACGACGGTTACGGGTCTGACTTCTCCCCTCCTGGATGGAGGGGAATCACAGTGGCGCGACCGTGCCGGATTCTCACCGGTACTTCCGTCCTACCGTCGTCTATTGGTCATGTCGTCCGAGACGGTACCGCGTTTATGCTCCGCTTATGAAGCCCTCATCGGTACGAGTTCGGCTGGTCACGCCCGCTCTGGACGGGGATGTCCGGGAGCGGCGGTTCGGCGGAGGGGGGCCCTTCGCGATGCGGGCGGGCGACTGGGCGGGCCGCACCCTC
This sequence comes from Streptomyces sp. NPDC093225, assembly GCF_044753805.1. NCBI lineage: Bacteria > Bacillati > Actinomycetota > Actinomycetes > Kitasatosporales > Streptomycetaceae > Streptomyces > Streptomyces sp. NPDC093225. The sequence continues at coordinate 14,837 of NZ_JBIVNX010000084.1, read as the reverse complement.
GACGAGGTCGCGGCCGAAGACCCGGCGGCCCTGCACGCCTGGCTGACCGACCCCGACTTCGCGCCCCCCGGCGGGGAGTCGGTCACCGGACTCGTCGCCCGCGCCGGGGCGTGGCTGACCTCCCTGGAGCCCGGCACGCACCGGGTGGAGGCCGCCGACCAGGCCTTCGTACGGGCGACCGTCGTGCACGCCCTGGACCTGCCGGCCGCGGCCTTCTGGCGGCTGGACGCACGCCCCCGCACGGCCGTCGAGCTCAGTGGCCGCGCGGGGCGGTGGAACCTGCGGATCGGGACGCCCGAAGGGGCTGCGGACCCCTCGACCGCCTGAAGAGCACTCCTAGGCCACGATCCAGTCGCTGGTGGCGATGACGGGGCTCACGCCGTCGCGGTGGATGGTGCCCTCGATCAGGCCGTACATCCGGTCGGCCGCGTAGTACACCTCGTTGTCGTTCTTGAGGCCGAAGGGCTCCAGGTCGACGAGGAAGTGGTGCTTGTTGGGGAGGTTGAGCCGGACCTCGTTGACCCGCGGGCAGTTGTCGAGCACGCGCTCGGCCATCTGGTTCAGCGTCTGCTGGAGCGAGTACGAGTAGGTCTCCGCGAAGGCTTCCAGCATGTGCTTGCGGACCTTCTTGTACGACCGGTCCCAGTCGTCCCCGGCCTCGTCGGCGGCCAGGCGGGAGTGGGCCCAGCGCGCCGTGACCTTGGTCGCCAGGATGCGGTCGTACGCCTCCCGGAGGGTCGTGTACCCGTCCTTGATGTAGCCGTGGAACTCGGAGTCGGTCGAGTTCATCACCGTCAGGTCCTTCAGGCCCGAGATGACCTGCAGGCCCGTGGTCTCGCTGTAGGTGATCTGCGCGGTGCGCACCTCCTGGCCCTTGCGGACGAAGGAGTGCTGCTCCTTGCGGGTCGGCACCGGGATGCGGTCCCAGGCGAACTCCTCGATCCGGATCTGCGCTTCGCGGATCGGGGTCTGGGAGGAGACGAAGTGCTTGGCGAGCAGGATGCCGAAGGCCTCGGGCGACTCGACGCCGTGCTCCTTGGCGAACGCGTAGACCGTGTTCTTGGTCGTGTCGGTCGGCAGGCAGTTGGTGTTGTCGCCGGTCAGGTGCACGTCGCGGAACTCACCGCGGAGGGCGACCGACACGTTCAGGTCGCGGATCTCGTGCCAGGAGCCGTCGCTGCCCTTGCGGGTGACCTTGACGATGCGGTTCTCGGCCTTGCCGTACTGGTTCTGGGCCAGGACGTGCTTGCTCATGCTCGGTGTCCTTCGGGTACGCGGAGTCCAGGGGATCCCGTACGCCCGGCGTCCAACGCCCGTGCCCGGAGCCCTTTCCCGAGAGTCCGGCCGCGCGCCCCCCGCCGTTCGGTCCCGGGGGACCGCCCCGGGACTGACGTGCATCCCGGTCCGTAGGTGCATGTCGGATTGCAGCACGTACGCGGGGGAACGGGCCCGGTCCCGAACCTCCGAGACCCGGGCCCCCGCTTCGGCGGAACCCACATCACGCCATGTGGGCGTCCGTGACCGACAGCGCCTCGTCGAGGATCTCCAGGCCCTCCCGGGCCTCGGCCTCCGAGAGGGTGCACGGCGGTGCGACGTGGGTGCGGTTCATGGTGGTCAGCGGCCACAGCCCGCGCTTGCGGCAGGCGGCGGCGAAGGCGTTCACCGGCGCGTTCGCCCCGCCCGTGGCGCCGTACGGCACCAGCGGCTCGCGGGTGGCCGGGTCGCGGACGAACTCCAGCGCCCAGAAGGTGCCCAGGCCCCGCACCTCGCCCACGGACGGGTGCCGCTCGGCCAGCTCCCGCAGGCCCGGGCCGAGCACCTCGGCGCCGATCCGGGCGGAGTGCTCGACCACGCCCTCCTCCGCCATGGCGGTGATCGTGCCGACCGCGGCCGCGCAGGCCAGCGGGTGCCCGGAGTACGTCAGCCCGCCGGGGTAGGGGCGGGTGGCGAAGGTCTGCGCGATGGCCGGCGAGATCGCCACGCCGCCGAGCGGCACGTAGCCGCTGTTCACGCCCTTGGCGAAGGTCAGCAGGTCGGGTACGACGTCCCAGTGGTCGGCGGCGAACCAGGCGCCGGTGCGGGCGAAGCCGACCATCACCTCGTCGAGGACGAACACGATCCCGTACCGGTCGCACAGCTTCCGTACCCCGGCCAGGTAGCCGGCCGGCGGCACCAGCACGCCCGAGGAGCCGGGGACGGTCTCCAGCACGACCGCCGCGACGGTGGCCGGCCCCTCGAAGACGATCGTGTCCTCCAGGTGCCGCAGCGCGCGCTCGCACTCCTCCGCCTCGGTGGTGGCGTGGAACGGCGACCGGTAGAGGAACGGTCCCCAGAAGTGCACGGTGCCCGCGGTGCCGGTGTCCGAGGCCCAGCGGCGCGGGTCGCCGGTCAGGTTGATCGCCCCGGCCGTGGCGCCGTGGTACGAGCGGTAGCTGCTCAGCACCTTGGGGCGGCCGGTGTGCAGCCGGGCCATGCGGACGGCGTTCTCCACGGCCTCGGCGCCGCCGTTGGTGAAGAAGATCTTGTCGAGGTCGCCGGGGGTGCGCTCGGCGATCAGCCGGGCGGCCTCGGAACGCGGTTCGGCGGCCAGCCCGGGCGCCAGGGTGCAGAGCCTGCCGGCCTGCTCCTGGACGGCGGCGACGACCTTGGGGTGCTGGTAGCCGAGGTTCGTGTAGACCAGGGCGCTCGAGAAGTCGAGGTAGCGGTTGCCGTCGTAGTCCCACAGGTACGAACCCTGCGCGCCGGCGACGGGCAGCGGGTCGATCAGGTCCTGGGCGGACCAGGAGTGGAACACGTGGGCCCGGTCCGCGGCCCGGACGGCGTCCCGCGTGACGGGGTCGGTCGCGGTCTCGCTCATGCTGTGCCTCCCAGGGGCGGACGACGGCGGATCGGAACCCGTCAGCATAGTCCCTATATCGCCTGTCGGAAACTTACTTCCGAAGTGCGAAAAACGAATGGCGGGTGGAGAGGCGGGTAGGTGCGCGGCATACCCGTGGAGCGGGCGGGGGGCCGCCGGGGCGTGGATGCGGCAGGGAGGAAGCATGACCACCGACATGGCCGGACTGGTCGGATACAAGGTCGAGGCGTCCGACGGACACATCGGCAAGATCGACAGGCACAGCGAGTACGTGGGACGGCAGTTCGTGGTCGTCGACACCGGGCCCTGGATCTTCGGCAGGAACGTGGTGGTGCCGGCCGCGCTGGTCGCGCGGGTGGACGACGAGAACGAGACCGTCCACATCTCCGCCACCAAGGGCGAGATCAAGGGCTCGCCCGACTTCGAGAGCGGGCAGCACGAGGACGACGTGGCGGTCATCCGGCTCATCGAGCAGTACTACGCGAACCGCCACATGTGACGCTGGTACGACCACACGTGCGTCCGGAGGTTCCCAATGGCTGAGGTACCCACGGTCCGAGCTACGGCCGGCCGTAAGGACGGCGAGCGCTTCGCCGTCGAGGTGCGGCCCGAGCACGACCGCGTCGTCCTGCTGCTCTCGGGGGAGCTGGACCACGACACCGCGGAGCCGTTGCGCGAGGCCGTCACGGCCGCGTTCACCGGGCCCGGTCGGCCCCGGCTGGTCGTCGACTGCGCCGGGCTGCGGTTCTGCGACTCCACCGGCCTGAACGTGCTGCTGCGGGCCCGGCTCGCGGCGCAGGAGGCCGGCGGCACGCTGGAGCTGGCGGACGTGCGCCAGCCCGTCGCCCGGATGTTCCGCCTCACCGGGGCGGACGGGGTCTTCCGCATCCACGCGGACCTGGCGACGGCCCTGGCCGGCTCGCAGGACACCGTGGAGGAGGATCGGTCATGACGGGGAACGGCGAGGTGCTCCCCGCGGAACAGACCCGCCGGCTGTGGCTGGGCGGCGGGACCAAGGGCGTGGTGACCCGGTGCCGGGACTTCACCCGCGAGGCGCTGGCCGACTGGCGGTGGACGCCCGTCCCCGACGACTCCGGGTACCCCGCGGACGGGGCCTACCCCGAACCGCCCGCCGGTCAGGACCCGGAGGAGTGGGAGGACCGCTGGGCGGCCGTCGAGGACGCGCTGCTGCTGGTCTCCGAGGTGGTCACCAACGCCTGCATGCACGCCGGCGGCCCCACCGAGCTGCTGCTGCACCGCGCCCCCGGGCTGCTGCGGATCGAGGTCACCGACCCGAGTCCGGTGCCGCCCCGGGTCAGGCCGCCCGGCGACCCCGCCCTGCCGGGGGGCCACGGGCTGGTCGTGCTGGAACGGCTCTCCCGGGAGTGGGGCTGCCGGCCCGCCGGCAGCGGCAAGACCGTGTGGCTGGAGGTCGCGGCGCCGGCGCCGCTCACGCGGGAGCGGCGGTCGACCGCTCAGGACGGAACGACCGCTCGGGACGGGCGGACGCGGCCGGACCGGCCGGCGCCGACGGGCCGGCAGGACGGGGGGCGGGAGGACCGGCAGGGGACTCCGGGGGCGGATCCGCCAGCAGCCCCTTACGCAGCTCCGCCAGCGTCCGGCTGAGCAGCCGCGACACGTGCATCTGCGAGATGCCAAGCCGGGCGCCGATCTCGGACTGGGTCAGCTCGGCGCCGAACCGCAGCGACAGGATCTCCTTGTCCCGCTCCGACAGCCCGGCGAGCAGCGGCCTGAGGGCCTCCAGGCACTCGATGCGCTCGTACGCGGGCTCCTCCTCGCCCAGCGACCGCTGGACGGTGCCCGGATCGGCGTCCTCCTGCACCGGCGCGTCCAGCGACCGGGACACGTACGCCTGGGCGGCCCGCCGGCCCTCCGCCACCTCCGCCTCCGTCGTCCCGAGCCGGTCGGCGAGCTCCGCGTCCGTGGGCGTCCGGCCCAGCCGCTGCTCCAGCGCGTCGGAGGTCTTGGCCAGGTCCAGCCGCAGCTCCTGGAGGCGGCGCGGCACCCGGACCGCCCAGCTGGTGTCGCGGAAGTAGCGCTTGATCTCGCCGGTGATGGTGGGCAGGGCGAACGAGGTGAACTCCACGCCCCGGTCCGGGTCGTAGCGGTTGATCGCCTTGATCAGGCCGACGGTGCCGACCTGGACGATGTCCTCCAGCGGCTCGCTGCGGCCGCGGAACCGGCGGGCGGCGTACTTCACCAGGCTGAGGTTGAGCTCGACCAGGGTGTTGCGGACGTACGAGTACTCCGGCGAGCCCTCGGCGAGCATGCCGAGCCGCAGGAAGAGGGCCGTGGAGAGGGCCCGGGCGTCGGTGGTGGACGCCTGCCGGGGGTTGTGGAGCACGTCCTCGACGGGCACGGGCGCGGGCAGGCGCGCCGGCGAGGCGGTCCGGGTGTGCTCCGGCCCGCGGTCGGCGCGCGGTGCCGAGGTGCGGCCGGCAGGGCGGGGTTCCGCGGTCTGCCGGACGGTCCTGGGAGTCATGGGGGGCCTCCGACCAGTGTCGGTATGCACCCGTTTCATACCCTCTGTGGGGCTTGTGACCCTTTCTCGCGCCGCGCTGGTCCCAGGAGGCCGTCCGGGGGCAGGAATGGACGTTTCGCTGCACATGGCGGTGTATTACGAATTTTAGGACGGCGGTGCGGGTACGTGCCGGGCATGGGCAGCGGTATCGGATCGTCGTACTGGACCTCCAGCACGCCCGCGACCGAATACCCCGTCCTCGACCACGACCGCACCGCCGACGTGGTCGTGGTGGGCGGCGGCATCGCGGGGCTCTGCACGGCCTTCGAGCTGGCCTCGGCCGGTGTGGAGGTGGTCCTCCTGGAGGCCGACCGGATCGTGCGCGGCACCACCGGGTACACCACCGGCAAGCTGACGGCCCTGCACGGGCTGTGCTACTCCCGGCTGCGCCGCGAGCACGGGCCGCGGGCGGCCGGCCGGTACGCGGCGGCCCAGCTCGACGCGCTGGCCCGGGTCGCGGAGCTGTGCGCGGAGCTGGAGCTCGACGCCCAGTTGGAGCGGGTGCCGGCCTACACGTACGCCACCCGGCAGAGCGGTACCACCGAGCTGCGCGCGGAGGCGGCCGCGGCCCGGGAGGCGGGCCTGGACGCCACGTACGTGACGGAGACCGGGCTGCCGTTCCCGGTGGCGGGGGCGGTGCGGCTGGACGACCAGTACCAGTTCCACCCGCGCCGCTTCCTGCTCGGCATCGCGCACGAGCTGACCCTGCGGGGCGGGCGGATCCACGAGCTGAGCCGCGTGGTCGAGGTGAAGGAACGGGCGCACTGCCGGGTCGAGGTCGCGGGCGGGTCCGTGGTCTCGGCGCACGACGTGGTGCTGGCCACCGGCTTCCCGGTCACCGCCCACTCGGCGCTGCTGGCGCGGCTGGGGGTGCGCCGGGAACTGGTGCTGGCCGCCCCGGTCGAGGCGGCGGCCGCTCCGGAGGGCATGTACCTGACCGCGGAGGACCACGTCCGGTCGGTGCGCACCGCTCCGTACGAGGGCGGGCGGCGGCTGCTCGTGGTCGCGGGCGAGTCGTTCGTACCGGGCGCCGACGACGGGACCGCGGCCCGGCTGGTCCGGCTGGAGGAGTGGGCGGCCCGGTTCGCAGTGGCGGAGCCCTGGTACCGGTGGGCGGCGCAGGACGTGGACTGCGTGGACGGGCTGCCGTGCGTGGGGCACGAGCACCCCGGCACCCAGCACGTGTTCGTGGCCACCGGGTTCGGCGGTTGGGGGCTGAGCAACGGGGTGATGGCGGGCGGGCTGCTGGCCGCCCACGTCACCGGGGCCGCGCGCCCCGACTGGACCGAGCTGTTCGACCCCCGGCGGCGGCTGCCGCTGCGCGACGCCCCGGCCCTGGTGCGCGGCCAGGCGGCGGTGGCGCGGCACTACCTCGCCGGGCGGGCGCCGGCCCGGGCGGCGGCGCGCGTGCGGCACGCGGGCGCGGGGTCCGCGGGCCGGGAGCCGGACCGGCCGGTCGTGCGCTGCCCCCACATGGGGTGCGAGCTGGGGTTCAACGCGGCCGAGCGGACCTGGGAGTGCCCCTGCCACGGTTCGCGCTTCGCCGAGTCCGGCGCCCTGCTCCAGGGGCCGGCCACGAAGCCGCTGGAGAACCCGCCGCCGGCTCCGGCGTGAGGCCGGCTTCGACGCCGGTCCCGGGTCCCGGGTCCGTGTCCCGGCGGCCCGGGGTTCGCCGCGCCGTCGTCGGGGCGGACGTGGGTCAGAGCGCCGCGTCCCAGTGGGCCAGGTCCTCGATCAGACGGGCCGTCGTCGCGGGCGGCAGGGTCTCGGCCAGCAGCTCCCGCAGCTGGGCGGTGTGCGCGTCCAGGGCCAGATGGAGCTTCTCGCGCCCCAGCGGGGTGTGCCGCAGCAGGAACGCCCGCCCGTCGCAGGGGTCGGGCTCGCGGCTGATCAGCCCCTTGGTCAGGGCGCGGGCCACCAGGCGGGTCGTACCGCTGGAGGTGAGCCCGATCGCCTCGCCCAGCGGGGCGGCCTGCGCGGTGTGCCCGGGCTGCTGCCACAGCCGCAGCAGGAGCTCGAACTCCGGTCCTTCGAGGCCGGAGGCGGCGGCCATCACCGGCCGGGTGCGGTTGTGCAGCAGGTGCACGACGCGGCTGAGGTGCCCGAGCAGCCGGACCCCTTCGGTGGCCGCCAGCACGTCGATGCCGGTGCCGTCGTCTCGCACGTCTCCCATGGGCCCATCCTCGGGCATCGGGGTCCGCCATCCGGACAGTGCGCGTCCGGGGCCTCCCGGCCCTTGAAAATATACCTGCCTAGGCAGGTATATTTTCGGTCATGAGCAGCCCGCGCCCCACCCCCGAAGGAACCGCGGCACACGTGTCCGAATCCGCCGCCGCGGTGGCCGCGCAGCCGGCCCGCCCGGCGCCCCGCATGATCCTCGTGCTCGGCGCCCTCTCCGCGTTCGGCCCGCTGAGCCTGGACATGTACCTGCCCGGCCTGCCGCAGCTGGCCGGCGAGTTCGGGGCGACCGCCGCCGACGCCCAGCTCACCCTCACCGCCTGCCTCATCGGCCTCGCCCTCGGCCAGCTGGTCGCCGGCCCGCTCGCCGACGCGTGGGGCCGCCGGCGGCCGCTGCTGTGGGGGCTCGCGGCGTACGCGGCCGGTTCCGCGCTGTGCGCCTTCGCGCCCTCGGTGGGCGCGCTCACCGGGCTGCGCCTGCTCCAGGGCTTCGCGGGCGGCTTCGGCATCGTCATCTCGCGGGCGATCGTCTCCGACCTCTACTCCGGGACCGCCGCCGCCCGCGTCTTCTCGCTCCTGATGGTCGTCAACGGCAGCGCCCCGATCCTGGCCCCGCTGCTGGGCGGGCAGTTGCTCCGGCTGACCGACTGGCGCGGGGTGTTCTGGGTGCTCTCCGTCGTCGGCACCCTGATCCTGGCCGGCGCCGCGCTCGTCATCGGCGAGACGCTGCCGCCGGAGTCCCGCGGGGCGCGCGGGTTCGGGGCGACCGTGCGCGGGTTCGGTGCCCTGCTGCGCGAACGGCGTTTCCTGGGCGAGACGTTCACCGCCGCCTTCGGGTTCGGCGCGCTGATGGCGTACATAGCCGGCTCGCCGTTCGTGCTCCAGCAGGTCTACGGGCTCAGTGCCCAGCAGTTCAGCCTCGTCTTCGGCGCCAACTCGATCGGCATCGTGGCCATGGGCCAGCTCAACGCCCGGCTGCTGCGCCGGCTGTCGATGCGCGCGCTGATCGGCTGCGGGGTGGCCCTGTCCGGGACCGGTGCCACGCTGCTGCTGGTCTCCGCGCTCGCCGGGCTCGGGCTGCCCGGCGTCCTGCCCGCACTGCTGATGATCGTCTCCAGCGTCGGTCTGCTGGGCCCCAACACCGCCGCCCTCGCCCTGCAGGGCCGGCCGCGGACGGCCGGCAGCGCCTCGGCCCTGCTGGGCCTGTGCCAGTACGCGCTCGGCGGCCTGATGGCGCCGCTCGTCGGCCTCTCCGGCGCCGTCTCGGCGCTGCCCATGGCGGTGGTGATCGCCTCCTGCGCCGTGCTGTCGGCGCTCACCTACGCGTTCGTGGCCCGGCCCACGCCCGCCGCGTAGAGCCGGAACAGCCGCGGCTCGTCACGTCCCGTCCGGACCGGACGGGACGTGACGCAGGCCACACCGGTCGGCCGATGAGTCCGCGGCCCGCCCGCGGTCGTAAGGGCGAGACGCGACAGCGACGGACCGAGAGGACGCCCCCCCATGACCGCCACCCCCGCCCCCAAGGGCCCCGCCAGCTACTTCCCCTCCATCGAGAAGAAGTACGGCCACTCCGTCGCGCACTGGGTCGACCTCATCCGCGCGTCGCCGCTCACCAAGCACATGGAACTGGTCGCCTGGCTCAAGTCCGAGCACGCCCTGGGCCACGGCCACGCCAACGCCCTCGTCGCCCACACCCTCGCCACCACCCCCGAGTAGCCGCGGCGGACCCCGCCGGGGTGCGACCCCGCACTCCGCGCGGGCGTTCCCGGCTCCCGTACCGGTTCTCCGTGCAGGGCCGGTGTGTCAGGTGGAGGCGGCGAACTCGGTCGGGGCCTGGACCGCGGGCGAGTGGTAGGCCTCGCTGATGGCGCGGAGCCGGTCGACCTCGACGTCGAAGTCGAAGTCCGCAGGGAGCTTCGGACTCGGTTGCGCGTTGCCCGCCGGTGCCGGTGACGTGCCGGCGAGCTTCGCGGCGACGGCCGTGTGCAGCCAGATGGCCTCGGCCAGGGCAGAACTCCGTTCGGGGGTGAGTCCGTACTGTTCGGCAGCGGAGTCGGCTCGTTCGCGAAGGTCCGGCGAGGCGTAGTCCGCCAGCACCAGGGTGGCGTCACGGATCTCGATCACCGCACGGTGCAGCCGGACCCGCGGGCCGGGGCGCATGGACCGGATGTCCAACACGACGTGGGGAACGGCCCTGGTGAGCACGGCCCACAGCGGACGGATGCTTCGAAGTGACCGCCAGTCACGCAGCACCCGCCACCGGACGCCGATGGCGGGTATGGAACTTCCCAGGATGATCAGCGACATGGAGGTGTACTCGAGGACGTCGGCGATGTGGTCGGCCCACGCGTCCTCGATGGTGGTGTGCACCAGGGCGAGCAGCATCAGGACGGTGCGGAAGAGGCTGTACAGCACGCCGAAGGCACTGCCCGTGCCGAGTATCCGCAGGCCCGAGCGCAGCCAGCGGGCGCCCGCATGTCTGCTGCTCCCCCAGAACAGCCGAGTGGCCACGGTCATGGCCATCCCGAGGGACCCGAAGCAGACGATGTAGTAGGCGGTGCCCGGGGCACACCCCATGTTCGTGTCGAAGAAGTTGTCGGATTCCTCCGGCCGAGGGGTGAGCGCGAAGAGGACGACCAGCGACGTCATGGTGATCGCGGATGCCGGAACCAGGACGCGGCGCAACCCGGAGACGGAGTCGGGCCGGGCGATGACGGTGACGAAGTCGAGAATCGCGGCGGACGCGACGATGCCGCACAGGTTCTTGCCCAGGGTGGACAGGTTGTGGACGCCGACGAAGGCGTCGGTCGCGTGCATGACTTCCGGCACCCCGAGGGTCATCGCCACCGCGATCGATGCGAAGGCGACGCACAGCGCACGCTGCTTGGGCGTGCGGATGGCGCCGGGAAGGCGCCAGGCCGCCACGGCCCACAGCAGGATCAGAGTGAGGCTCTTGACCGTCGTCACGCGCTGCTCCCCGGGCGGCCGAGGGCGTCGTTGAGGCGGGCGAGGACGTCCGACGCGTCACTCGAGGTCGAGATGGCCTCGTTGCGGCTGGCGCGTTCGAGGATGAGGGTTGCCAGGGTCTCCGCCTCCTCCTCCTGCCGGCCCTCGAACTTGGTGCGGCCCAGAAGGTGGAGGATGCGGTCGGTGGACAGCCCCAGTGCGATGTCGGTGGACGTGGGTCTGGTGGCGGCCACCTTGATCCGGGCGGCCTCGGCGCGCATGGTCTTGGCGATGGACGGGTCGGGAGCCAGTCCCTTTTCGGAGTCGCCGGTACGCGCCAGAAGCCGGCGGAAGTGCTCCGAGACGGTGACGGGTTCGTCGTCGGCATCGCCGCTGACGTGGAGCTGGGGCGAGACGTGGCCGAGCAGCATGTGGGCGATCTCGTGCAGGACGATCTGGATCTTGAGGATGTCCGCGGCCCCGGCCTCGTAGAACACCAGGTCCGCCGTGTCGAGGCCCACCCAGATGCCGCACGGCAGGCCGGTATCACCGGGACCGTCGAGGGGGAGTACGAGGAGCGGACGTCCTCGTTGTGCGGAGATGTTCGCGCAGAACACCTCCAGGTTGAACGGCTGGGGGATGACCAGTTCGTCCGCGACTTCCGTGCGCACGCCGCCGCGCCCGCTCCGCCACCACCTCATTCTTGGCTCCCCCGCCATTTCCCGACTCGGACCACAGACACGGCCCGGTCGGACACTCTCGCCGATACGTTCCCCGCGGCCTACCCGCGACGGCGCCTCGAGGGCGGGAGCGTTACTTCGGACAGACCCTCGGCTTGACGGAACCCCTCGACGATGCTCTTGATCCCGCGAATCGACCGGGCTGACAAGCCGCCGAGGCGGAACGCCACGGCGCGGACCTCGTTGTCCTGGAGGACATCGGCAAGCTCGTCGGCGGCTTCGGCCGCTTCGGCGCTCTCCTTGATCCCACGGATCCGGTCCTCGACGGCTTCTGAGACGTCGTCATCGAGGAAGTAGGCCGTGGGCACGCCGAAGAAGTCGGCCAGTGCGCGGAGCGAGTCGACGCTGGGGTTGGTGACCTTGCCGGTCCGGATCGCCTGGACGGTGCCGTGGGAGACCGTGGGGTCTCCTTCGCCGGCACGCTCCCTGATCAGCTCGGCGATCTCGTGGTACGTGAAGGGCCCGCGTCCCGCGGGATGGATCGCGACGATCAGGTAGTCGAGTCTCTGAGCAATCGTGCGCCGACTGCTCGCCGAGTCTCTGCCGCTCACCTGTCAGCCTCCCTCCGGGCGTGGTAGCAGACGCGTGTCCGTCCGCGTCTCATTGTCTCGCTCACTAGATGTGGTCGCAAGTAACCATACTTCTCTTTTCGTAAATCCAGTGGGCATGGCGGCCGTGCGGGTGGGAGGCTGTCGAGGTGGCTCATCGACCTTCTGCCTCCGCGGCCGGTTCCTCGCTTCCTCCTTTGTCGCGGCCTCAGTTGGCGGAGGCCCGGCGTGTTCGTGCGGTCGAGCTGTTCGAGGACGGTGTCTCGAACGCGGAGATCGCGCGCGTGGTGGGTGTGTGTGCGGAGAGCGTGCGGCGTTGGCGTCGGGCGTGGGAGGAGGGGGGTGCTTCGGCCCTGCGGCGGCGTGCGGCCACAGGTCGCCCGCCGAAGCTCGACGACGCCCAGGTCGAGACCGTCCGGGCCGCTCTGGAGCGAGGTGCTCGAGCGTGGGGCTTCGAAGCCGATCTCTGGACCCTGGAGCGAGTCGGCGAGGTCGTTGCCAGGGTGACGGGGGTGGTGTTGTCGACAGCGTCCGTGTGGCGGCTGCTGACCGGCAGGCTCGGATGGAGTCTGCAGCGGCCCGAGCGGCGGGCGGTCGAGCAGGACGAGTCGGAGATCGCCCGTTGGGTCGCGCACGGGTCGCCGCGCAGCAAGAAGAGGCCGTGACCACACGTGGTGGTCCCGTCCGGGACCCGGGCTCAACCCGGGGGGAACCGCTGTGATCCTCGCTCAGGAAGCGTGCCCTCGCCGACCTCGCCGGCGGCCGCCTCGCCCATGTCGCGGACGCCACCGAATGGGTCATCCACCACATCGCCCGAAACTCCCGACCGCCGTGGATTCCCCTCGCCGGCACAGGCCTGACCAGCCAGCGGCCCCATCCCACCTAACTTACGAAAATATTAGGTCCGGCCATCTTGTTCACTTGACAGGCCGGAGTGGTCGCTGCGTACATTCACCTCGCGTCTAGTCAACTAGCGGACGTGGAAGACAGTGTCTTGTTGGCAAGACGCGTCGTCCGGTGCGCGCTCTCGGCATGCCGGCGGACGCCCTGCTGCGGGATGCGCCCGGGCTTTCGTCCGTCGCCTTACTGCGGCGCGTAGCCGCACGAGTGCAGAGAGGTGCGCGGGGCGTCTACTTCGCTAGGCGTCCGTACGGAGAGGTGCGGCACTGGAGGGCTGAGGGCGAGGGCTTCGGGCTCACGAACACGGCGCGGAGGCGCGGGGCGCTCCGCCGAAACGTTCGGCCCGGCAGTGCCACCGCACGGATTCACGCGCTGTTTTCCATAAGGTCACATTACGGGGGAATAATGCAGTTTCGGATACTCGGGCCATTGGAAATTGAAACGCTGGACGGGCAGCGCGTAAGCCCTCGAGCGCTCAAACTCCGCTCACTCCTGGCCTACCTGTGCATGCACAGCACACGACCTGTCTCGATGGACCGCCTCATCGACGCCCTCTGGTCCGGGACGCCTCCACAGAGCGCCACCACGGCCTTGCACGTGTACGTCTCGCAGCTGCGGAAGTACCTGTCGAGCGTGGGAGTCGATCCGCAGCTGATCGTCACGCAGCCGCCCGGGTACCGGCTGGACCTGTGCAGCCAGACGCTTGACCTGCGACGATTCGAGTCCCTGCTCTGCCACTTCCGCAGCCTCCACGCGCAGGACCGGCTCGAGGAGGCGGCGGAGGCCCTCAACACGGCCCTGGCGTTGTGGCGTGGACCGGCCCTCGAAGACCTACGAGTGGTGCCCTTTTTCCACAACCTGTGTCGGCAGTTGAACGAGAAGCGCGCGTTCGCGTACGAGCAGAAGTTCGAGATCGAACTCAAACTCGGGCGGCACAACTCGCTGATCGGTGAACTCTACTCGCTCATCGACGAGCAGCCGACCCGCGAAAACCTCTACTGGCACCTGATGATCGCCCTCTATCGCAGCGGTCGCATTGCGGAATCGCTCGCGGAGTACGGCAGGATTCGAAAGATCCTCGTTCAGGACCTGGGAGTCGAGCCCGGGCTGAAGTTGCAGAAGTTGCATCGAGCAATCCTCGCGCGAGAAGCGTGGCTGGACCACTCGTGGGAGGACGTGAGGTCCGCATACGCCTGCTGACCTGGTCGCCGCACCGTATACCCCGGCTCCTGTGCATTTCCGCACACACATAACAGACTCAGAGGGATCCGAACGTGAAAGACATACTGGAAGCCATCCTCTCCGATGACGCGGCAGCCTCCGATTTCGCTGCCCTCGCTGTTCCGGAGAGCTACCGAGCCTGCGTCCTGCGCAAGGAAGACGCGGGAATGTTCGAGGGCATGGCTACCGCAGAAAAGGATCCCCGCAAATCCCTTCACCTCCAAGAGGTTCCGGTTCCGCACCCCGGTCCTGGCGAGGCTCTGGTGGCGGTGATGGCCAGTTCGGTGAATTACAACTCCGTCTGGTCGAGCATCTTCGAGCCGGTGTCCACGTTCAACTTCCTGGAGCGCTACGGCCGCCTGTCGGAGCTCACCAAGCGCCACGACCTGCCGTACCACGTCATCGGCTCCGACCTCGCGGGCGTGGTCCTGCGCACCGGCCCGGGCGTCAACTCCTGGAAGCCCGGCGACGAGGTCGTCGCGCACTGCCTCTCCGTCGAGCTGGAGTCCTCGGACGGCCACAACGACACGATGCTCGACCCCGAGCAGCGCATCTGGGGCTTCGAGACGAACTTCGGCGGCCTGGCGGAGATCGCCCTGGTGAAGTCCAACCAGCTGATGCCCAAGCCGAACCACCTGAGCTGGGAGGAGGCCGCCGCCCCCGGTCTGGTGAACTCCACCGCCTACCGGCAGTTGGTCTCCCGCAACGGCGCCGGCATGAAGCAGGGTGACAACGTTCTCATCTGGGGTGCCAGCGGCGGCCTCGGCTCGTACGCCACCCAGTTCGCCCTGGCCGGCGGCGCCAACCCCGTCTGCGTCGTCTCCTCCCCGGAGAAGGCCGAGATCTGCCGCAGGATGGGCGCCGACGCGGTCATCGACCGCAACGCCGAGGGCTACAGGTTCTGG
>NZ_JBIVNX010000083.1:0-23156 GCF_044753805.1 Streptomyces sp. NPDC093225 | reverse complement strand
CGACGATGATGGTGGTGATCTGGACCGCCGTGATCGTCCTGGTCGGCTTCGCCCTCCGCGAGTTCCTCGACACCGGACCCACCCCCACCCCCACCGCCTAGGAGTTCGTGCTGCCGGCGACGCCCGGGCACGAAGCGCGAGGGGTTCCGGCCTCCTCCGGAAGCCGGAACCCCTCGTCGTGCCTCTCCCGCTCCCGCAGCCGCGCGGGCAGCGGTGCCGGCCGTCGTCGTCTCAGGTCCGCAGGGCCTCCCGGTCCCTGCTGGGGCCGATGCACAGGGCCCAGATGACGAAGCCGTCGATGGCGATCAGCAGGATCGCCCAGAACGGGTACCAGGGCAGCCAGGCGAAGTTGGCGAGCATGGACAGGCCGACCAGTGCGATGCCCACGACCCGCGCCCACGTGGCCCCGTTGAAGACGGCGAGGCCCGCCAGCACCACCACGATGCCCAGGATGAGGTGCAGCCAGCCCCAGCCGGTCAGGCTCCACTGGAAGGTGAAGTTCCACGTCGAGACGAACACGTCGTCCTTGGCGATGGCGGCGATCCCCTCGAAGGCGGCCATGACACCGCCGAAGATCATCATGGTTCCGGCGAACAGGGTCCAGCCGGACACGGCCGTCCACCCTTGCGCACCGCCACCGGACGTTCTCGCGCTCTGCGTCGCCATTTCGTGCTCCTTCTGACTGGGGCAAAACACGCACTCCCAGCCTGCCACGGTTCACCCCACCCGGCAGATTCACCGGAAAAGCCCACGTCAGAGCCGCTCCGAGAGGCCGTCAGATCCGGCCCGTGCTCGCATCGGACATGCCGCTCCCGAATGCGTTCCGGGTGTGGGTTCGGCTGGGAGGCGATCGCACGTCAGCCTCGCCTCCCGGCCCGACGGCGCGGCCGAGCGGCGCGACGAACGGCGGCCCGTGCCCCTGCGAAAGGGAGCGCCCCGCGCGCGTGAACGGCGGCGGCCCCGCACTCGGGGAGTGCGGGGCCGCCCTTGCACGTGCCGGCACGTGTCGGCGGCGTCCCGGCGATCAGGCGGTCAGGAGTTCAGGAGTTCAGGGGGCGGGGTGGAGCCAGCCGCGGAAGCCGGCCTGGACGCCCGCCTGGAAGCGGGTGTCGGCGTCCAGCTCCTCGAGCATCCGGCTGATGCGCCGCCGGGCGGTGTGCACGTGGACGCCCAACCGCCGGGCGATCGACTCGTCCTTGAGGCCGGAGGCCAGGAGGCCCAACAGCTCGCGCTGGTCGGCGGTCAGCGGGCTGCCCGCGCTGCCGACGGGCGTGGCGCGCGCCCAGAGGGATTCGAAGAGCGGCAGGGCGACGTGGTGCAGCAGGAAGCCGCCCAGGACGTGGGCGGTCTCGGCCGGCCCGTCGTCGCCGGAGGGCAGCAGCAGGCAGCTGCTCCGGTCCACGAGGACCATGCCGGTGGGCAGGCGCACGCCGATCCGGGCCTGCAGGCCGAGCTCGGTGAGGGCGACGAGGGCCTTGGCGCGGGCCGGGAAGTCGGTGCTCCTGCGGTCGGTGACGGTCCGTACGGAGACGCCGCGGGCCAGTAGGTCGCGGATGCGGTCGCAGTCCACCACTCCCGCCTCCCGCCCGGTGCCGGGTGCCTGGGGCCGGCACGTCGACCGGTCGAGGACGAGGACCTCCGCCTCCGCCGCCCGGAGCACGGCGTCCAGGCGGGCAGCGACCGTCGGGCCGCCGGTCAGGGCACCGGTGTGGGCACCGGTGTGGGCGGGGTGTTCGGGGTCGGCCGGCCCGGGCGGCAGTCGGTCGGCGAGGCGGTCGGCGTAGTACTGCAGGGACTTCAGGTCCGCGGACTCCTGGTGGAGGAACGCCTGGCGGCGCTGGATCAGCGTGCGCAGTGCATCGGCCGGGTCGGCGGCCGCGTGGACGACCGGCCCGTCGTCGTCCTGCGTGCGGGCCGGAGTCAGGTCATACCGGTCGGTATCGATCATGCGGGGGATTCTGAACCGCTTCACAGAGTCCTCACAAGTGTGCGTGGCCAGTTCCGAGGGGGCCCCGGGTCTGGCCGGGGAGCGGCCCGCGGCGCTTGCATGGCGGCGACTCACAGCAACACGACAGGCACCCATGGTTGAGGAGACCCCTTGCCCAAGTCCAACACGCCCTCGTCGGCGACCACCCCGGCCACGAGGCGGATATGGCGGAAACCGCTCCGATCGGCCGGCGGTCTCGCGGTCCTGCTGGCCGCCGCGATGGCCCTGCCGGCCTCGCCCGCGTGGGCCGTCGACCCCGACGCCGGACCCTCGAACTTCGTGCCCGGCCGCGACACCGCGACGCCGGTCCTCGTCGAGGGCCTCCGCGAGCCCGTGGACGCGAAGGCCGCCCCGGCCGACGCGGCCCGCCAACACCTCGCCGCGCACAAGAGCCGCTACAAGATCCCCCGGGCGGGCAGCGATCTCACCCCCTGGCGACCACCACCACCGGCCGCACCGGTGAGACCGTCCGGTTGCAGCAGAAGTACCGCGGCGTCGACGTCCTGGGCGGACAGTACGTGGTGCGCATGCAGAAGCGGGACGGCAAGCGCGTGGTCACGGGCACGTCCGGGCACTACTTCACCGCCCTCCGTACCGACGTCACCCCGCAGATCGGCGAGGACCTCGCGGTCCGGCGCGCCGTCGCGGCCACGGCCCGCCGGCTGGACGACGTCCTCGACAGGAGCCGGGCTCCGCGCGCGGAGGACGACGCCGCGACCACCGGCCTGACCGGCGAGGCGAAGGGGCTGGTGGTGCTGCCGAAGGGCGCCGGCGTGCTCGCCTACCGCGTCACGGTGCGCGGCACGGCTGCCGGCTCCGGCGCACCCGTCGTGGAAGAGGTGTACGTCGACGCCCGCTCCGGCTACCCCGCGCTCCAGTACAGCGCGCTGAAGACGATCGCCGCGCCCGCGGCCCGTACGGTCGGCGAGACCGCCGAGGGCCCCACGGCGGACGCCCCGCCGCCGGTGCCCGCGGGCCTGGTCCCCGAGACCGGGTCGGGGACCAGGCTGAGCGGCGCCACGACCTCGCTGGACGTCGCCTACGACCCGTCCACCGCCACCTACCTCCTGGCCGACGCCGGCCGGATGCGCGGCACCACCAAGAACCTGCTCGCCACGTGGGACGCGCGCGGCAAGTCGGTCTCGGAGGCCTCGGGCAGGTGGCCGGCCGGCATCAAGATGTTCTCGTCCCCGACCACCGCGTTCGGCGCCGTCGCGACCGACTCCGGTGCCGTGGACGCGCACTGGAACGCGGGCCAGGTCTACGACTACTTCAAGAACAGCCACGGGCGCGACAGCCTCGACGGCGCCGGCATGACCGTCAACTCGCTGGTCGGCGTGACGTACTACGGCCTGCCGTACGTCAACGCCTTCTGGGACGGCACCAAGATGGTGTACGGCAGCGGGGACGACGAGTTCAAGCCGCTGTCGGCCGACACCGACGTGGTCGGCCACGAGATGACCCACGGGGTCGTGGAGCACTCGGCGAACCTCGTGTACGCCGGCCAGTCCGGTGCGCTCAACGAGGCCATCGCCGACTACTTCGGCAACGCGATCGACGTCACCGCCAGCGGGACGTCGATGGGCGACCCGGCCGCGGGCCTGATCGGCGAGGACCTGTGCCGTACGAAGGCGGCCGCCGACTGCGCCCTGCGCAACCTCAACGACGGGGCCACGACTTCGAAGAGCTTCCTGGGCGTGTCGTTCGCCACCGACAACGGCGGCGTCCACCTGAACTCGACGATCTTCTCGGGCGCGCTGTGGGACATGCGCGAGGACCTCGGCGGCCCACTGGCCGACAAGATCGTGTACAAGGCCCTCACCGAGTACATGACGCCGATCGACGGCTTCACCGAGGCGCGCAACGCGGTGCTCGCCGCGGCCAGGGCCCTCGGCGTGACGGCCGCCCAACAGAACACGGTCAAGCGCTCGTTCAACGCCCACGGCATCGTCCCGGGCTGGGAGCAGGCCCTGGGCGTGGACAGCGACACCCTCTTCGGCGGGCTGAACACCACCGACTCCGGTGTGGGCGCGGGCGGCGGCTGGTGGACGGCCTCTAAGTCCAACGACGACGGGTCCGAGCCCTACTCCGTCTACGCCGGCCGCCTGGACGGCAGCGGCGGCACCAAGGTGATCAGCCCCAACGACGGCCGGTACCACACCGGCCCGGCGACCGACGGCAAGACCGTGGTCTGGACCGCCTACGGTCCCACCTCGGTCGACATCCTCTCGCGCCCCGTCGCGGGCGGTCCGATCAAGACCCTCTACAGCTCGGTGACGGGCGTCTCCGGCCTGCGGGTGGAGAAGAACACGGTCGTGTTCGAGGAGTACGACTTCTTCGGCGGCCGCCACGTCGGCTACCAGCGGCCCACCGACAAGGCCCCGGTCTTCACCGACGGCCGGAAGTGGAACGTCCTCACGGCGCTGCCCTCCATCAGCGGCAACAAGATCGCCTACGCCAAGCTCTACCCGCAGGGCGGCACCTACCGGCTCGGTGTGGAGGTCGTCGACCTGGTCACCGGCAAGGCGGTGATGGCGGAGAACCTCGAGGAGCCGCAGGGCCTCGGCCAGACCGGCATCAACGGCGAGAAGGTCTTCTGGCTGAGCGACGCCGACGACAACGACTCGGGGCAGCTGACGATCATGAGCGCGGCCCTGGACGGGACCCACGCGGCCGCCGTCAGCAGCGAGCACAAGCCGGGGGCGCTCATCGCCACCGACCTGACGGTCTCGCAGGAGGCGCTGACGGTAGTCGGCCTGACGCCCGACACGCGGTACCGCAACGAGTCGCTGCCCAAGCTCTGGCAGCTGACCACCGACGGCTCCCGCCGCGAGCGGGTCTCCTGCAACCGGGGCGAGCAGAGCTACCCGGCGGCGGGCGCGGGCCGTCAGGTCGTCTGGCTCGACGCGACCACGGGCTCGACGGACCTCGTCGTCCGTGACCGGCCGGCCGGGACCTGCTGACCTGACCGGTGACCCACGGGGGCGGGGCCGGCCCACGGGCCGGGCCCGCCCCCTCGCCCGACGCGACACCGGAAGAATCCTTTTCTCTCGTCACGGGGCATTCGGGTGATCTTCGTCGGGTCAGGTCGTATTCGCTGCCTATGATCCACCGTTGTGACAGAGAGTCGGTACGACCGGGTCGCTCAGGACTCGGCTGATGTGGTGATCCTCGGTGCCGGGCCCGCGGGCCTGGTGCTGGGCAACCTCTTACTCCGCGCCGGGATCGACTGCGTCGTCCTGGAACGCGCCGGACGCGAGCACGTCCGGACCAGGGCACGGGCCGGCTTCCTCGCCCCGAACACCGTGCGCATCCTGGAGCGCAACGGTCTGGACGAGGGACTGCGCCGGCGCGGACAGCGGCACGGGGTCTGCGAGTTCCGCACCGAGGACGGCCGCTTCCGCCTCGACTACACGAGCCTCGGACCGTGCGAGCCGCACACCGTCTACCCCCAACAGGACCTGGTCACCGACCTCCTGGCGAGCTACCTCGACGCCGGCGGGCGGATCGACTTCGAGACCGAGGCCCTCGCCGTCCGCGACGCGGACGGCCCGACCCCCGCGGTGATGGTACGCGAGGGCGACGGGCGCCCCGGAAGATGGCGGGCCCGGTACGTGGCCGCCTGCGACGGCCGCCACGGGGCCGGGCGGCGCTCGCTCCCGCCGGGCGCGGTCCGTTGCCACCACCGCGACCACGGCGTCTCCTGGCTCGGCCTGCTCGCCGAGGCGCCACCGAGCCTGGACGCCGTCGGCTACGCCGTCCACCCGCGCGGATTCGCCGGCCACATGGCGCGCTCCCGTGAGATCACCCGCTACTACCTGCAGTGCGAACCCGGCGCCCGCACCGACGCGTGGAGCGAGGACGCGATCTGGGACGAACTCGCCGTGCGCATGCGAGCGGCCCGCTACGGCCCGCTGCTGCGGGGTCGGATCGTCCGACGCTCCGTCGTCCACCTCGAGTCCGACGTGCTGGAACCGCTGCGCCACGGACACCTGTTCCTGGTCGGTGATGCCGCCGCCCTGATCAGTCCGTCCGCCGCCAAGGGCGCCAACCTGGCGGTGCTGGAGGCCGAGGTCCTCGCCCACGCCCTCACCGACGCCCTCGCGCACGGGCGTCCGGAAGCCCTGGAGCACTACTCGCGGCGGTGCCTGGCCCACATCTGGCGCGCGCAGGAGTTCTCGCACTGGATGGTCCGCCTGCTCCACGGCACCCCGGACTCCGAGGATTCCGCCCCCTTCCAGGAAGGCCTGCGGCGCGCCCGCATCGCCGCACTGCGCACCTCGCGCGCCCAACAGGACTGGTTCGCCGAGAACTACGTCGGCGTCTGAGCGGTCGCGCCCACCTCCCGGCGCCGCCCGCCGCCTCCCCCGCGTACTCCCGCCGCCCTGGCACCCTTCCCACTCGCCCTCCCGCACGTGCCGTGCCGTTCCCCGATCCCTTCCCGCGGCTTCCCGCGCACCTCCCGGAACCCGTTTCCGCCCCCGCTCTTCCGCTGCTCACCGTCATCGACCCCTGCACCCCGGCCCGACCACGCCCGGGCCCGCCCGAGGGCTGCCCCTGCCCGCCACCGGTCCCGGCAGCTCCCCTTCCTTCGACCACGGACAGTGAATGCACACCATGCGCCCCTCCGCCATGCCCGCGACCGCACCGCCGGCACCGACCGACGGTGCCACCGACGTCGCTGACGTCGTCGACGAGGACGTGGCACGACTGCACGCGACGGCCCGGTTCGTCCGGGCGCAGGACACCGCCGTCCTGCTCTCGCGCGTCCTGCCCGGCCTCGACGGCCCCGAACTGCGGGCACTGACCGACCGGTGCCGCTTCGCGCACGCCGCCGTGCTCGTCTTCCCGCCCGACGAGGACACCCTCCGCACGGAGCTCGCCGCCTGCGGCCTGAGCACCGACGCCGAGGCGCGCCCCAGCGTCGTGGTCCGCCGGCGCCTGGCCGACCGCCACCGCCGCGACACCGTAGATCTTGACGTAAGGATTCTCCGGCCCCAGGTACGCGGCCCCGCCGGAGAGGACCGGGCGGTCGAGGTGTTCGCGCTGACCGTGCCACCGGGTTCCGAGCTGTCCCGGATCGCCGCCGAGGAGCGCGCCTTCGAACACGAGGCACACCTCGCCTTCGACGTCGTACGACCCGATCCGCTGGTCCTGCGCGGGCTGCTGGCCGGCTTCGCGCGCCACGGCGCGGCGCCCGACGGCGGCGGCTACAACCCGCACGAGGACGGGACCGTGTTCTACTTCACCGCCCCCGCCGCCACGAAGACGGGGTACCGGCGCGTGGAGCTCTACGCCGCCGGCGACCATCGTGACGTGCTCGCCGAGCACCTGGCCCACCACCCCGCCCCGGACGGCGCACGGCGTCCGGACCGAGCCCGCGCGGACCGAACCCTTCCCGACCGAGCCCGTCCCGACCAAGCGCGGTCGGACGGGACCCAGCCGGCGGAAACGCTCCTGCGCCTCATGACCGGCGCCTGGACCACGCAGGCCCTGGCCACCTGCGCGCGCCTGCGGCTGCCCGAGTCCATGGACCGCCACACCGGCGTCACCGTCGAGGAGCTGGCCCGTACCGTCGGGGCCCACCCGCAGAGCCTGGCGACACTGCTGCGCTACCTCGACATGCTGGGCGTCGTCAGCGAGGGCCCGGACGGATTCCGCCTCACCGGCGCCGGCGCGCTCCTGGACGCGGGAGCCCCCGCCTCGATGCGGCCCCTGGCACTGATGTACGGGGGACCCTTCTACCAGTCGTTCGTCCACCTGGCCCACACCGTGCGCACCGGACAGCCGGGTTTCGAGTACCTCTACGGCGAGAACCACTTCGACTACTTCGCCCGCCACCCCGAACTCGCCGCCCTCTTCGACCGGTCCATGGCCTCGAGCGCCGCCATCTTCGACCCCCTGCCCGCCCACCCGGTCCTCACGGCCGCCGCCACCGCCCCCGGCCCCGCGCGCACCGTCGTCGACGTCGCCGGCGGCACCGGGGAACTCCTGGCCCGCGTCCTGACCGCCCACCCCACCCTGCGCGGCGTCCTCCTCGAGCGTGCCGAGGTGCTCGAGGCGGCCCGCACCCGGCTGGCCGCCACGGGCGCCGACGGCCGCTGTGCCTTCCGGGCGGGGGACTTCGCGGACGTACCCCCCGGTGGTGACGTCTACGTCCTCTCCCGCGTCCTGCACGACTGGGACGACGACCGGTGCCGCAGCATCCTCCGGCACTGCGCCGACGCCATGCCCGCGCACGCCGACCTCCTGATCGTCGAACGCCTCCTGCCCCGCGACGGCAGCCCCTCGCTGGCCACCGCCTGGGACCTGCACATGATGTGCAACACCGGTGGCCGCGAGCGCACCGCGGACCACTACGCCCGGCTGCTGGAGGACTGCGGACTCCGATCGGTCGGCCACACCCCGCTGCCGCTGGGCGCCCACGCCCTGCACGCCCGCAGGTCCTGACCGCCGCCCCTGGCGGGGCCCGGCCCCGCGGCTCCGGCGTTCGACGACCGCCGTGTCCGCACCGCGGGCGGCACGCGATCGGTCACGGTGCTTCCCGCCGGGTCCGCACCGCTGGCGGCCCGCCCTCGGTCACGGTGCCCGCCGCAGGTGCAGCACGTAGTCGGCGGTGAGCGCGACGGTGCGGTCGGCGTCGCGCGCGAGGTCGGTGAGGGCGCGGGCGGCGGTGGGGCCGGGGATGTCGGCCAGGGCCTGAGCCAGCCGCAGCCGGGCCGACGGCGCGGCGGAGCCGTGCCCGAGGCGGTCGACCAGTCCGGTGACGATGCGTTCCGCGAGGGCGGGATCGCCCGCCAACACGCCCAGCGCGTCGGCTGCTTCGACGTCGCCGGTCGGCTCGGTGACCATGTCGGTCAGGGTGGGGACGGCGTCGGCCAGCCCCCGCGCCGCCAGCGCCACCGCCGCGCGCCGGCGGCAGACCGGGTCGGTGTCGGCGAGGACGTCCCGCAGCAGCGCCGTCGTGCCCTCGCCGGGGAGTTCGGCGAGGGCCTGCACGGCGCGTCGACGCACCTCGGCGGCCGGCGACGTCAGTGCCTGCGCCAGCAGGGGCAGTGCCGCGCCGTCGGCGGAGCGGGCCAGGGCCCAGCGGACCGCTCCGGCGACGTGGGGATCCCGTTCGCCGAGCGCGGCTTCCACCAGGGCCTCCACCGGCACCCCGCCCCCGGCCCCGTCGGCGGCCGACAGGGCCGCACGCTGCCGTTGCGCCGGGTCGTCCGAGGTCAGGGCGTGCAGGAGCGCGACGCTGCGCAGGACGTCCTCCCAGCCGGCCGGGTCCGCGGCGCCGATCCGCTCGAGCCGGGTCAGCAGCTCCGTCTCGGCCGCGATGCGCTCACGGGTCCGGCCCACCAGGGTCTCGATCAGCTCCGAGGGCTCGAAGCCGGGATCGTCCAGCGCCCGCGCGACGTCCCGCAGCGACAGCCCCAGCGACCTGAGGCTCTCGATGTGGAAGATGCGCCGGATGTCCTCGCCCGAGTACTCCCGGTAGCCCGCCCCGGTGCGCTCCGTCGGCCGGAGCAGCCCGAGCGACTCGTAGTGGCGCAGCATCCGGGCGCTGACCCCGGACCGCTGCGCCACCTCACCGATCAGCACGTCCCGCTCACTCCGCCCGCCACCCCACGCGCCACGCCTCGCGGCACCCCCATGGTCACCTGCTCGCCACCCCTCTCGTCACTCCTCCGTGCATGCCCCCGTCACTCCTCCCGCGCCGTCGGGCCCAGGGCCGCGATCCGCTTGGCCTCCTCGACGGCGAAACCGAACCCGGCATCAGGGTCGCGCACCAGTTGCTGCGTGGCGATCGCGTGCTGGCGCACCCCGGCGGCCGGATCCGACCGCGCGGCGCGCAGGACCGGCCCGGCGACGGCCTCACCGAGGGCCGCCAACGCTCGGCTCAGGCTCAACTGCGTCTGCTGCCCGCCGCGTCCGAGTTGGGTGGCCAGTACCTCGGCCAGCGCGGCCGCGTCGTCCTCGGGCACCAGGACGACCGCCGCCCGCCAGGCGCTGCGCGCGACTTCGTCGTCGGCGTCCGTCAGCAGGGCGCGCGTGATCGCCGGCCACGCCCGCCGGTCCGCGATCTTCGACAACGTGTGCAGGGCCTGACTGCGTGCCTGTGCGCGCCGCGAGCCGAGCGCGTCGACCAGCCCGGGGACCGTCACCGATGCCGCGTGCCGGGTCAGCGCCCACGTCAGCATCTCCCGCACCTGGAAGTCGGGCTCGACCGCGCACCGTTCGATCAGTACCCCGACCCAACGGGAATCCGTGGTCGAGCCCAGGGCCAGGGCCGCCCGCAGCCGTACCGACGCAACCGCGCTCTCCAGCCCTCGGAGTGCGCGCACTGCGTCGTCTTCCTCTGCCCGAATGATCACCGGGGACCACCTCCTGCGCAGCAGTGAAGACCTTGTCACGGTGTCAAGGTCAAGCCGCACGGTCCCCGCCGACGCCCCGCCGACGGCCGCGGCCGCCGGCACGGCCGCGGGCACGGGCACCTGCCTCCCGGCCGCGGGCCCGGAGGCAGGTGCCCGCCCGCTTCGCGTGCCGCGGCCGCTACCCCGTGGCCATCACCGGGCCGGCGGTGACCTGCGGAGGGTTGGGCAGCAGGGCGGCGAGGTGGTCCCGTACGAAGTCCGCCGCCCTCTTGACCGACTCCTCGGCTCCGGCACGGTCCTCGAACACACTGGTCGAGAGCATCACGCCGTCGCCGGCGTCGACCCAGTAGTAGGCCACGAATCCCGGGACCTGGCGCAGGAGGGGGACGAACCCCTCCGCCACCCGGCGTCCCGCTTCGGCGGGATCGGTCACCCCTTCGTACCGGCGCACGACTGCGTACACGACTGATCTCCTTCGCGGTCCCGAGGTCGTCTTGCGCGAGAGGACATACCCGCCCCCGTGCACGTGCCGCTCGCGCGGGAGGGGAAGCCACCCGGAGGGGTGCACCGGGTGCTCCGGACCGGACCCTGCGGGTGGCCGGGAACATCTCGGGGTGGTTGACCGTTCATGCAGGTGTGGGTACGGGAAGGGACTGTGTCCCCGGGCCCGACCGTAGCCTGCGGGGAAGATCGTTCGGCTGAAGCCCCGCAGCGCCCGTTCGCCGTGAGGCGACCACCCTTCCCGGTGCCCACACCGTTGGACCGCCCCGACAGGCTTCCCCCCCCTGCCGGTCGGGGCCAGGCCCCGACCAGGCCCACCCCCCCCGGGCCGGTCGGGGCCCTTTACGTCCACGGGCCCCGTCGCACGCCTCCCGGCTGATGCGCAGGCCGTCGCCGAGCACGCTCGCACCGGGCCGTACGCATGCGGCCCCCGGAGGGGCCGGTTGCCTCTCCGGGGGCCGTGGCGCCGGGCGTGAGCCGCCCTGGCGTGTCCCCGAGCGGGGGAGCGGGTGGGGTCACTTGCCGAGCTTGGCCTTGAGTTCTGCCTTGGCCTGCTTCTTGATGTCCTTCTTGGAGACGGTGCCGCCGGTGCCGGTGGCGTCGCCGCTGACGGAGGTGGCGTCGCCGGTGTTCACGGCGTCGGCGCTGGCGTCACCGCCCGTGGCGTTGCCCGTGATGATCGTGCACTTGTTCTTGCAGGTGTTGCCGCCGGTGTTGGCGCTCCCGCCGGTGGCGGTGCCGCCGACGGTGGTGTTCTCGGCGTTCGAGTCGCCGCTGGTTCCGATGCCGTCCGCGCTGTCGGCGTGGGCCAGCGAGACCACGCCCTGCGGTGCGGCGGCGGGGGCGGCCATCGCGGTGGCGGGGAGGGCGATGCCGCCTCCCACCAGGGCCACGGAGGCGCCGGCCAGGACGATACGACGGGAAAGGATGCGCTCGAACATCGGAATTCTCCACTCGGGATATCGGGAAGGAAAGGTGAAAACCGCCCCCTTTTCTTGGCCTGAGGGAGATTTTCCGTCCCCGGATTTCCGGTTGTTTTCTCCGGTGGGGGCGTACTTCAAATAAACCCCACCCGTCCGCCACCGTCACGCCACTGCAATACGGGACTTGACAAACCGAACCGAACCTGACGGAAGCGACCCGTACCGGACCGGCCCGCTTCAGGCGGCCTCGCGTCCCGCGTCCGCCTCCGCGACCGCGTGGGCGGCCCGTCGCAACTCGACGGCGCCGGCCCGTCGGCTCCCTGGGGGCGAGGTCCAGTAGGGGTGGGAGTACAGGCGACCGGACAGGGCGATCAGCCGGCGCCGCAGCGCGGTCGCCCCGGCCGGGGCCTCGGCGAGGGCGGCGTACGTGCGCGACCACGCCACCTGCAGCGCGATCAGGTCCTCGGGGAAGCGGAACGGAGCTCTCACCTTCCAATGGAAACACATGTTCGATTTTGTGTGCGAGCGTCCACCACCACCAGCTCCTCGATGCCGGTGGCGTCGAGGAGCCACCCGTCGAGTGGGCTGCGCGCCCTGCTTGCTCGGGCGGTGCTGCCGGAAGCGACGGGGTCCCGTGCTGGTCGTGACCTTGCGTCGTCGCCGGTGCCTCAACGGTCTAAGCGGCGCCTGTCTTGTCGTCGGTCCGGAAGGTGATGACGTCGACCTCGTCGGTTCCCGCCAGATCCGGGTAGTGGCCCTCGAGGCTTTCCCGGAGTTCGGTTGCGGTCGTCAGTCCCTCGGCTCGGGCGTCCTGGTTGGTGAGGTCGCTGACCAGGCAGCGCCTGATGTCGGTCACGTCTGCCGGCAGGACGACTTCGGGGTCGCTCTCGAACACCAGCCGTGCCGGCCCGAGCTGGGCCGGGTCCCGGAAGCGGGTGGTCTTGGTCTTGGCGCCGGAGCGGACGGCTTCGAGGTAGCGGGGGTTGAACCGGATGATCGGGGGACCGGCCGTCTCGGGGTCTTGGTAGAGCGACGGGTCGAGACCGTCCATGCCTTCCGGGGTCCATCGCTGAGTCAGCGGCATCAGGTCGGCGGCGAGCACGGACCTGGGCCCCGCGGGCGTGGGCACGATGACACGCATGGTGGGGTAGTAGTCCACGAAGACCTGCCGGTCACGACCACACGGGCCGACGACCCCCCGCCCGTGGTTTCCCACGGCAACGATGCAGCGCATCTGGCGGGCGCCCTGGGCTCGTGCGGCTCCCAGGGCCACGAGTTCGGCGCAAGGGCCGCCGGTGAAGTGGTAGAGGTTCACGCCGGCGAACATCCGATAGTCGGCGGCCATGACCGCAGCACCCATCGTGTGGATCCCGTCTTCGTCGGGCCCGGCGTCGGTGTGCGCGTCTATGGTGCGGCGTGCCAGCTCCACGAGCTCACGCTCGTCATCATCGAGAGCTCGCGCAGATGACGGTACGTACACGTTTTCAGCCTTCTCCTCAGTCAGCGGTCACCAAGATCATTCCACGCCATGCAGGTGGGCTCCACGGGATTTCGGCTGCCTTGGGCGCGGGCGGTCCCGGCGCCGGCTGCGGGTGCGCCTCGCGGGCGGCCGGTACGTCGCCCATGCTGGGAGGTGGGGCGACGTCGGCCCGGAGCCCGTCCCCGGGGGAGGGGCGAACGGGCTGCCCGAGAGGAGGAAGCCATGCGTGTGCCAAGGAGGCTGGGCCTCGTCCTGAGCGTGGCGGCCCTGGCCGGCGTGAGCGCAGTCGGTACCGTCACCGCCCAGGCCGCCACGCCGCCGCCCATCACCAGGGAGGCCTGCACGGTCGCGGGCGGACAGATCTCGACGAGCCCCGGCGGGGGCGCGGTCTGCGCGTTGCCCGACGGGAGCAGGCAGCCGATCGCCTGACGGCTCCGCGTCCTGGAGGTGGGCGCGTATCGCGGGCAGGAGCGGGGGGGGGGGGGGGGGGGGGGGGGGGGGCCCCCCCCCCCCCCCCCCCCCCCCCCCCCCCCCGCTCCTCCGTTGCGGACCTTCTGCCGGGTGCCCCCCGGGAGGGGGCGCCGGGCGGCTGGGCGGTCCTACTTGCCGAGCTTGGCCTTGAGTTCCGCCTTGACCTGCTTCTTGATGTCGGCCTTCGACACCGTGCCGCCGGTGCCGGTGGCGTCGCCGCTGACGGAGGTGGCGTCGCCGGTGTTGACCGCGTCCGCGCTGGCGTCGCCGCCCGTGGCGTTGCCGGTGGTGATGGTGCACTTGCCCTTGCAGGTGTTGCCGCCGGTGTTGGCGCTCCCGCCGGTGGCGGTGCCGCCGACGGTGGTGTTCTCGGCGTTGGAGTCGCCGCTGGTTCCGATGCCGTCCGCGCTGTCGGCGTGGGCCAGCGAGACCACGCCCTGCGGTGCGGCGGCGGGGGCGGCCATCGCGGTGGCGGGGAGGGCGATGCCGCCTCCCACCAGGGCCACGGAGGCGCCGGCCAGGACGATACGACGGGAAAGGATGCGCTCGAACATCGGAATTCTCCACTCGGGAAATCGGGAAGGGAAAGGTGAAAACCGCCCTCTTCCTTTGATCTGAGGGAGATTTTCCGCCCCGGATTTCCGGTTGTTTTCTCCGGTGGGGGCGTACTTCAAATAAACCCCACCCGTGCGGCATCGTCACGCCACTGCAATACGGGACTTGACAAACCCGACGTGCTGACGTCGATGCCGCCCCCGCCGGCAGCAGCCGGAGAGGGGCTGGTCCGGGCGGGTGGAGGCCATGGACCGGCTCGTCGATGCCGTCGGCGAACGGGCGACGGGGCCGATGGCTCCGGCAGACGCTCGAATCGATTGTTGCGGCACGTGATTCGAGCATGTGCCGAGCTGATTGCGTACGATTCGAGCGCATGGTTAGCTGGATGCGTACTGGAGGTGAGCGCCATGGACGACGTCGATCGGGCGATCCTGCGTGAGCTGCAGGTGGACGGACGGATCCCGTACGCCGAGCTCGGCCCGAAGGTCGGCCTGTCGCCGTCGGCTGCCCGCCAGCGCCTGCAGCGGCTGATCGACGCCAAAGCCGTGCAGGTCGTCGGAGTCACCGACCCGATGGCCATGGGCGGCCAGACCATGGCCCTCCTCGGCCTGCGCGTGGACGGCGACCCGCGAGCGGTGGCGGACGAGCTGTCCCGCCACGACGAGATCGTCTACGCCGTCCTCACCTCCGGCACCTTCGACCTGTTCGCCGAGGCCGTCTGCCGCCGTCCGCACGACCTGCTGGACTTCGTCAACGACGTCGTACGTCCCATCGAGGGCGTCGCGGCGGTGGAGAGCTTCCCCTACTTCGGGATCCACACGCACCGGTTCCTGTGGGACGTCCACTGACCGGACGTCGACCGACGGGGACGTCGACCGCGTCCGCGTGGCCCCGCGGGGACCGGCCCCCGCCGTCCTCCCGCCGCGGCGCTTCCCCTCCTTCCCGCCTTCGAGCAGCCGAGGTTCCGGCATGACGTACGACCAGCCCACGACCGTGGACTTCTTCTCCCGCCAGGCCCTGCCCGCCCCCCGCGTGACGCCCGACCGGGCCCGGCGGATCGCCGCCGAGCACTTCGGCCTCGTGGTCCGCGCCGAGTCCTTGGGCAGCCAGCAGGACGCCAACTTCCTGCTGACCCGCGACGACGGGGCGCCCGCGGCCGTACTCAAGATCGCCAACCCGGCGTTCACCACGACGGAGATCGCCGCCCAGGACGCCGCCGCCGACCTGATCGCCGACGCGCACCCCACCCTCCGCCTGGCCACCGTCCTGCGCGCGGCCGACGGCAGCCGGCAGGCGGCCACCGTGCCCACCGACGACGGCCGGGTCACCGCACGCCTGTTGCGTCACCTGCCGGGCGGCACGCTCTCGGGCCCCCGCCACCTGCCGCCCTCCACGGTCGCCGCCATGGGCCGCATCGCCGGCCGGGTCAGCGCCACCCTGAGCGGGTTCGGGCACCCGGGCCTGGAGCGCGTCCTGCAATGGGACCCCCGCCACGCCGACCGCGTGGTCGCCGCGCTCCTGGGCCACGTGCCCGAGGCCGAGCGCCGGGCCGCCGTCGCCACCGCGGCCGCCGAGGCCTGGGCGGCCCTCACGGAGGTCGCCGACCGGCTGCCGCGCCAGGCCGTCCACCTCGACCTCACCGACGACAACCTCGTCCGCTCGCCCGACGGTCCCGTGCCGCTGCCCGACGGCATCATCGACTTCGGCGACCTGACGGACACCTGGGCGGTGTGCGAGCTGGCGATACCGCTGTCCTCGATGCTCCACCACGACGGCATGGAGCCGCACCACGTCCTGCCCGCGGTCCGCGCCTTCCACGAGGTCCGCCCGCTGTCCGCCGACGAGGCACGGGCGCTGTGGCCGCTGGTCGTGCTCCGCGCCGCCACCCTGGTCGTCAGCGGACGCCACCAGGCCGCCGTCGACGGCGACAACGCCTACGTCAACGCCGCCCTCGACCGCGAGTGGCGCGTGTTCGAGCAGGCCACGGCCGTACCGGTGGCGGTCATGACCGGCTTGATCGCCGAGACGCTCGGCACGGCCCGGCCGCCGGCCGCCGTCCCCGCGCCCGTCCGGCCCCTGGTGTCCGGACCGGAGCCCGCCGCCGTCACCGTGCTCGACCTGTCCGTGGAATCCGACGCCATGGACCACGGTGCCTGGCTGGCGGATGCGGCCGACGAACGCTGCGCGGCCGCCCTGCTCTCCGAGGGGGCCGGCGCGGTCGCCACCGAGTACGGGCGCGTGCGGCTCCCCGCGGCCCCGGCCCTGGCCGCCACCTCGCCCGCCACCGTGGCCACCGGCACCGACCTGTGGCTCGACGGCCCCGCCGTCCTCCTGGCACCCCGTGACGGGGAGGTCCTGGCCGCCGGGCCCGGGCATGCCGCCCTCACGTACGGCCCCCACACCCTGCACCTGTCGTTCCCCGACACGATCGAGCCCGACCTCCCCACCACCGGACCCTCCGGCGCCCCTGCCACCACACCGGCCCCCACCACACCGGTCCGCGCCGGCGACCGCATCGCCGCGCTCCCCGCCGGCACCCGCCTCCACATCGGCCTCCGGCGCCCCGACGCCCCGGCCGTCCCGCCGCTCGTCCGGCCCGAGTACGCCCCCGGCTGGCTCGCGCTCACCGCCGACCCCGCCCCGCTCCTGGGCCTGCCCGTCACACCCGCCCCCACCGCCACGACCGCCCGGCAGCCCGACTTGCTCGCGCGCCGCGAGGCCTCGTTCGCGGGTGTCCAGGGGCACTACTACGACCGCCCGCCCCGCATGGAACGCGGCTGGCGGCACCACATGGTCTGCGCCGACGGCCGCTCGTACCTGGACATGGTCAACAACGTCACCCCGCTCGGCCACGCCCACCCCCGCGTCGAGCGGGCGGTCGCACGCCAGTTGCGCCGGCTCAACACCAACTCCCGCTTCCACTACGCCTCCGTCGTCGAGTTCACCGAACGCCTCGCCGCGCTGCTGCCCGACCCCCTCGACACGGTCTTCCTCGTCAACTCCGGCTCCGAGGCCGTCGACCTGGCGATCCGCCTCGCCATCGGCGCCACCGGACGCCACGACGTCGTCGCCCTGCGCGAGGCCTACCACGGGTGGACGTACGCCTCCGACGCCGTGTCCACCTCCCTCCAGGACAACCCCAACGCCCTGGCCACCCGACCCGCCTGGGTCCACACCGTCGACTCGCCGAACTCCTACCGCGGCCGCCACCGCGGCGCCCAGGCCTCCCGTTACGCCCCGGAGGCCGTCCGGGCCATCGACGAGCTGGCCGCCGCCGGCCGCCCGGCGGGCGCCTTCCTCAGCGAGTCCTACTACGGCAACGCCGGCGGCGTCGCCCTCCCCGACGGCTACCTCCAGCAGGTCTACGCCGCCGTCCGCCGGCACGGCGGACTCGCCGTCGCGGACGAGATCCAGGTCGGTTACGGCCGGCTGGGCACCTGGTTCTGGGGCTTCGAGCAGCAGCGGGCGGTCCCCGACATCGTGTGCGTGGCCAAGGCCATGGGCAACGGCCACCCCCTCGGCGCCGTGATCACCAGCCGCGCGATCGCCGACCGCTACCGCGACCAGGGCTACTTCTTCTCCTCCACCGGCGGCAGCCCCGTCTCCAGCATCGCCGGCCTGACCGTGCTGGACGCCCTGCGCGACGAGGACCTCCAGGGCAATGCCGTACGCACCGGCGGCCGCCTCAAGGCCGGCCTCCAGGCCCTCGCCGACCACCACCCCCTCATCGGCGCGGTGCACGGCTCGGGCCTCTACCTCGGCCTCGAACTCGTCCGCGACCGCGCCACCTTGGAACCCGCCACCGAGGAGACCGCCGAGCTCTGCGACCGCATGCTCGACCTCGGAGTCATCGTCCAGCCCACCGGCGACCACCTCAACATCCTGAAGATCAAGCCCCCGCTCTGCATCGACGCCGCCGCGGTCGACTTCTTCACGACCACCCTCGACCGCGCCCTGACCGAGCTCGGCCACCGCGCCCCCCGCTCCGGTACGTCCCGCGAGCGGAACTCCTGAGGCCGGCCGAGCGTTCACCGGGTACGGCTGCGGAACACGCACTCCTGGGCGGGGCCCCGGGGGCGCCCCGGCACCCGGGCCCGCAGCCTCCTCCGACCGCCTTGGCTGCCTTCCCCCCCCGGCAGTCCAAGGCGCGCCCCGGCCGGCCCTCCCCCCGGCCGGTCGGGGCCCTCACCCATCCCCGCGGGATCCGCGGGCCGGCCGGACCGGCGGGCGTCAGGGGCGGGGGTGGGCGTCCAGGAAGCGGTGGAGGGACTCCGTCAGGGCGGTCACGAAGGCCTCGCGCGTCCGGTGGGGCACCAGCTCCAGCGACAGGTACGGGTTGAGGTCCTCGAGTTCGACGAGCAGCAGCCCGCCGCCCGCGGTGCGGCAGGCGTCCACCCGCTGGATGCCGTGGTCGAGGGTGTTCCAGGCGATGAAGCGCCGGGCGAAGGCCAGGTCGGCCTCGGTGGGCTCGTAGGGCTCCAGGACCCAGCGCTTCTCGGGATCCGGTGCGTACAGGGCGTACTGGAAGGCGTCGTCGACGTAGTAGAAGGACACCTCGTAGCGGAAGTCGATGCGCGGCTGGACGAGGACGTCACCGAAGGCGAGGTCGCCCAGCCGTTCGCGCGACACGAAGGACAGTCCGATGGAGTCGGCGCCCGCCTTCGGCTTGACCGCGTACTGGCCGGCCTCGGGCAGCCGGTGCAGGTCCGCGGGCCGGTCGACGGTGGGGATGACCGGGTACCCGGCGGCGGTCAGGTCCAGCAGGTACTGCTTGCCCGCCATGTCGCCGCGGCCGCACAACGGGTTGTAGACCGGCGTGCCGCCGGCCAGGGCCTGCGCGCGGAAGGCGTCGTACGCCTCCTGGTAGTGCAGCACGGGGCCGCTGTTGCGGACCACGACGGCGTCGAAGGCGTCCATCAGCGCCGCGGCGTCCAGGGGGTGGCAGGAGGCGAGGTCGAAGTCGGTGCGCAGCCTGGACGTCAGGAAGACGTCCTCGTCGCAGTACCGCCGGCCCCTCGCCTGATAGGCGAGGTCGGTGACGAACAGGACACGCGGGCGGCCGGACATCGATCATCTCCTTCGACGGTGCGTCCAACCTACCCAGCCCACCGGACCCCTCGGCCACCCGGTCCGGGGAGGCCGGCGCGCCAGCGCCGCAGGGTGGTGCCGTCCGGGTCCGTGGTGAGCCAGGTGCCGTCGCCCAGGCCGGTGACGCACCCGTCGGTCGGGCGCGGGTAGTCGATCCGGTCGAGCGGGCGGAGGGTACGGGCGTCCAGCAGCCAGTGCTCCGTGGGGCCGTCGTCGTGGCGGAGGTCCTCGACCCCGACGACGACCGTGTCGGTCGCCGATCTCGCGGACGGTGAGCGCGGTGCCGTCCCAGCGGCCGAGGTACGCGGGCGTGCCCTGGTCGTGGCCGAGGCCCAGGATCATGCGTACGCCGTCGGGGTGGGGCAGGTGGTGCGAGGCGGACGACCCGAAGCTCGCCCCAGTGGCCCTGCCCGCCGTCCCGCGGAGGGACCCCGCCCTTTCCCGCCGCCCTCGCCGCGATCCCAAACCGCTGGTCAGCCGGTCCTGACCGTCTCGGGACGTCCCTGGGACCCGTGGCCCCCCGGGACGGTGCCCGAGCTGCGCTACGTTCCAGCCCGGCTCATCGGCGGACGGACGACGTCACCGGCCGGTCGGGCCTCCAGGGGACGGGCGACGGGCCGCCCCCTGCCCACCACACCTCTACGGGAGACTCCTCGTGCGCAAGCGCCTCGCAGCACTCGTCACCGCCGCCGCGGCCGTGGCCGGTCTGGCCTTCGCGGCCTCTCCGGCGCAGGCCGCCGACCGGCACGGCATCCAGATAGACAACCCGGACGGGTACTGCCTGGACGTCCCGAACAGCAACTTCACCCCCGGAACCCCGCTCCAGGCGTGGACGTGCAACCGCACCGACGCCCAGAAGTGGAACCTCATCCACGTGGGCAGCCACTACATCAAGATCCAGTCCACCGCGCACCCGGACCTGTGCATCAACAACCAGTACGGCCGCGACCACACCGGCGACCGGATCCTCATCTACTACTGCAGCAACTCGGACTCGTTCTTCAACACCGTCGGCGTCGACTGGAACGACTACTGGCAGTTCCAGCCGTCCGCGTCCTCCGTGAACTGCCTGAACTACGCGGGCGGCTCCCACCAGGGCGCCTGGCTCATCCAGTACCCGTGCTCGGACCGCGACCGCAACTCGCTCTTCGACCTGTGGGACGTCGCCGCCCTGGAGTAGCACTCCGCCGGGCCGGGCCGGGGGCGCGAAGGGCCCCGCCCGCCCCGCGCCGTCCCGCCCCGGCAGATGCCGTCGGGGGGACGACCGAGGCGGCCGCCCGGAACGGCAACTCACCGCCCGGAAGTGGCGGGCCACCGCGACCGGCATGGGAACCGCCACCACCCTGCGCCGCCACTTCCAGCGCACCATCGGCGTCCCTCCGGACACCTACCGCCGCACCTTCCGCGCCCGCACCACCCCTGAGGGGCCCGCCTTCGCGTAGCCCCGGCCCGCCGCTGCCGCCGCTGCCGCCGTCCTGGACCGGTCCTGAGCAGCCGTCATGCCGAGACGCTCCGCGCGGAGGACACCCGACGCGTGCGGGCCCGCGCGCATGCGTTTG
Source organism: Streptomyces sp. NPDC093225 (assembly GCF_044753805.1). Lineage (NCBI taxonomy): Bacteria > Bacillati > Actinomycetota > Actinomycetes > Kitasatosporales > Streptomycetaceae > Streptomyces > Streptomyces sp. NPDC093225. The sequence goes on along the minus strand of NZ_JBIVNX010000083.1, from coordinate 2,226 downwards.
ACAGGCGCAGGGGCAGGGCGCCTACTGAGAGTGAGTCCTCGGCCCGTGCGCGGGGGCGGCGCCATCGTCGCCGCCGCCCGTGCCCGACGGCGGTTTCCGCCGACGGGCCGTCGCCGCCCGGCCCACGGGCGGCACCCTCACTCTTGCCCCGATGGTGGGGCGACCCCGTCGTGGCATACACCCTGAAGGGTGCGCAAGATGATGCGTGACGTGCGCGTGCGCGGCTGGATCGAGGCGATCGCCGCCGCGATATGCGGAATCCTTCTCATCGTGACCCTGATCTGGCGCGACTGGATCGATGAGGTCTTCGGGGTCGACCCCGACCAGCACAGCGGCGCGCTCGAATGGATCATCGTCGGCCTCGCCGTGTGCGGAACCCTCACGTTCTCGCTGCTCGCGCGGAGCGAGTGGCGCCGGGCCAGGGCACTGCACCCAGGCACCCAGTGAGTCCACCAGGAGCAGGAGGCTGCCCGATGTCGGAGGAGAAGCGGCCCGAGGGGCCCCCGTACGCGGCGGAGGAAGCGAACGTGGGCCGGACCCGCAAGCCGAAGTCCCTGGCCAAGCCCGGAAAGCGGGCCAGGGCACTGGCCGAGGCGGCCCAGTACACACCGACCCCCGAGGAGTTCGACGCCCGGGAGGACGCGATGGGCCGGCGCAGGAAGCCCATGGGCCCCCGGCAGGACCAGGTGCCCGAATCCATTCCGAAGGAGCTCGACGAGCCCGAGGAGCACTGACGGAGGTAGAGCCATGGCTCAGGTCCGCCTCATCCGGAACATCGGCCTCGACGACGACGCCACCGGCGTCCAGACGAGCACCATCCACGAGCCGACCGTCGCGACGTCCCACGAGGACGTCTTCATCACCGGCAACTGGTTCGCCGGCCGCAGCACCGACGACGGAGCGGCGTGGACCCTGATCAACCCGTACGACGCGCTGCCCCCGGCAGCGGGCGGCTTCTGCTGCGACCAGATCGTCCTCTACGAACCGGGTCGGGACATCTGGGTCTGGATCCTGCAGTACGCCGCCGCGGGCGGGAGCAACGTCTTCCGCGTCGCCTACGCCCCCGGAGCCGACCCCACCGCATGGGCGTGGCACGACTTCGGTCCGCGGGACCTGGACCCCACCTGGACCGACCTGTGGTTCGACTACCCCGACGCGGCGTTCAGTTCGAACCACCTGTACGTCACCTTCAACGGCTTCAACGCAGCCGGCTCCTGGCAGCGCGCCTTCGCCTTCAAGGTGCCCCTCGACACCCTGCAGGCCGGCACGGCGCTGACCTACCAGTGGTGGTCGACGACGAAGAACGGATCCCTGCGCCTGACCCAGGGCGCGGCCGGGAGCATGTTCTTCGCCAGCCACAACGGCGGCCGGACCCTGCGGGTGTACGGCTGGCCCGACGGCTCCAACACGGTGGGCTCGTTCGACGTACAGGTAAGCCAGTGGACCCGCGATCCGTACAGTGCCCCCGGCCCCGGGGGCGTGGAATGGCTGACCCGGACCGACTCGCGCATCACCGGCAGCTGGGTGAGCGGCACCCGCGCGGGCTTCCTGTGGACGGCGGGTCCCCGGTCCGGACGACCCCTGCCCTACGTCAAGGGCGCGGTGGTCGACTGGACCACCCAGGCCCTGGTCGAGGAGCCCGACATCTGGAGCCAGGAGTCCGCCTACGCCCAGCCCGCGGCCTGCCCGAACGCCCAGGGGATCGTCGGGGTCTCGCTCTTCCTCGGCGGTGGCCCGCGGCACCCCACGCACGTCGTCGGCTTCCGCGACGGGGGTGAGTGGCGGCTGGCCGTCACCGGCACGAGCACGCACGGGCCACTGGCCGGCAAGTGGGGCGACTACCTCAGCTGCCGCCGCCACCACCCCGAGTCCTCGGAGTGGGTGGCCTCCGGCTACACGCTCCAGGGCGGCTCCGACCGCCGCAACGTCGAACCCCGGTACGTGCACTTCGGCATCGGTCCCTGACCCCGTGAACCAGGCGTCTCCGCCCGCCACAGGGGTCGCCCACCCGGTGAGCGGGGTCTTCAACGTGATCTCCAAAGGAATCCTGGCCCTTTAGGGCTCGGGAGGAATGTGGTCCTCGGCTCGGAGGCGCGGAGCGCCGGAGTGCTCTGCGTCTCTGTCGTAACGCTCAGTCGGGTCGCTTCTGGTTCTCGATGTACTCCTTGATGATCTCCAGCGGTGCGCCGCCGCAGGACGCGGCGAAGTAACTGGGGGACCAGAAGT
>NZ_JBIVNX010000082.1:0-24000 GCF_044753805.1 Streptomyces sp. NPDC093225 | reverse complement strand
AGGACGCCGCCGCCCACGAGACCCACCCGAACTGACCCACCGCCCGCACCCACCACCGGAACCGGCCGGAGCGCAGCGACCGTGGGCCCCCGATGGCCCCCCCCCCCCCCCCCCCCCCCCCCCCCCCCCCCCCCGGGGGGGCCGCCCCCCCCCCCCCCCCCCCCCCCGCGACCCCCCGGGGTTCCCATGAAACGGATTCTTGCCCTCCGCATGTCGTCCCGTACGACGCCGATCGGTGAGACAGTGGCTCCATGGCCGATTGGGGAGTGACCCGGGCCCCGGTGCCCACTCCGGACGAGTGGCCCGCCGGTCCCGAGCGGAGCCTCGCGCTCAACCGCCTCGGCACCTTCGACTGGGACCTCGACAGCGGGCAGATGCACCTGGACGCCACCGCGCTCGAGGTGTTCTCGCTGAGCCCCGAGGAATGGGGCGGCACGGCCGCCTCGCTGCGCCGGCGGATCCCGCCCGGGGAGGACGCCCGCCTCGACGCCCGCATCGCCCAGGCGCTCAAGAACGGCCGCTCGGAGTACGGGGCCTACTTCCGCATCCGGCTTCCCGGCGGCGGCTCCCGCTGGACCCACACCCAGGGCCACATCCTGCGCGACGCGGCCGGCCGCCCGTACCGGGTCATCGGCATCGTCCGCGACGCCTCCCTGGACCCGCGCGAGCCGGGCGGGTTCGCCGAGCAGGACGAGGGCCGGCAGCGGATGACCGGCGTGGTCGAGCGCACCACCGCGATCCTCGCGCACGCCCGCACCGTCAACGACGTCATCGACATCCTGAAGGACCCCGAGGCGCTCGGGCACCTCGGGGCGGTGAGCGTGATGCTGGGCGTGGTGGACGGCGGCCGCATCCACCTGGTCGCGGAGGGCCAGCTCGGCGCGTACGTACCGGAGATCGAGTACACCCGGATCGACGCCGGGTTCCCGATGAGCGAGGCCGTCCGCACGATGCGGCCGGTCTACCTCGCCTCCCGGGACGAGTTCCAGGAGCGCTACCCCGTGCTGTGGCCGTACGTCTCCCCGCTGTCGGTGCGCAGCGGCGCGTACCTGCCGCTGATCGCCCAGGGCCGTCCGATCGGCGTGCTGGGGCTGCTGTACGCGCGCGACGGCGACTTCACCGCCGAGGAGCGCAACCTGCTGGTCGCCCTGAGCAGCGGCATCGCGCAGAGCCTGCAGCGGGCCATGCTGTACGAGCAGGAGCACGACCTGGCGGAGGGGCTGCAGCGCGCGATGCTGCCGCGCAGCATCCCGGACGTGCCGGGCGCCCAGATCGCCGTACGGTACCGGGCCGCGCGCATGGGCCGGGACATCGGCGGCGACTGGTACGACGTGATCCCCCTGGCGGAGGGCCGGATCGGGGTCATGATCGGCGACGTCGAGGGGCACGACACGGACGCGGCCGCGGTCATGGGCCAGCTCCGGATCGTGCTGCGCGCGTACGTCACCGAGGGGCACACCCCGGGGACCGCGATGGCCCGCGCCTCGGCGTTCCTGCGCGAGCTGGACACCGAGCGCTTCGCCACCTGCACGTACGCCGAGATGGACGTGGCCACCGGCCTGCTCCAGCTGGTCCGGGCCGGGCACCTCGACCCCGTGGTGCGGCGCGGGGACGGCAGCTGCCACCGGGTCGTGGTGGCCGGCGGGCTGCCCCTCGGGCTGACCCACCGGCAGGGGCCGGGGTCGGCCGGCTGGCTGGGGGCGGGCGGTGGGGCGGGGAAGGCCGGCGGGTCGGGGAAGGGCGGAGGGTCGGGGGTGGCCGGTGGGCAAGGCAAGGCTGGTGAGGGTGGCCAGGTTGCCGGAACGGGCCAGGCCGGCGGGCAGGGTCAGGCCGGTGGACAAGGTCAGGCCGGTGGGCAGGGTCCCGGGGGCGGGCTCGGGCTGGTGAGCGGGCAGGGCTACCCGGTCACGGCGTTCGAGCTGCACCCGGGCGAAACGCTCCTGCTGTGCACCGACGGCCTGATCGAGAGGCCCGGCTTCGACCCCGATGTCGGCATGCGGGAGTTCATGGCCGCGGTTCGGGACGGACCGGCGGACCTGGAGGAACTGGCCGACCTGCTGTGCGACCTGGTCGGCGACGCGGGCAGCGGGGACGACATGGCCCTGCTCCTGCTGCGTCGCCACGGCACCCCCGCCCCGCGCGGCGGCGGCCCGCTGCGCCAGCACCTGGCCCCCAGCGACTCCGACGCCCCCGCCACCGCCCGGCACCTGATCCGGGCCGCGGCGGCGGCGTGGGGTGCGTGGGAGCGGGCCGACGAGATCGAGCTGGCGGCTGACGAGCTGATGACCAACGCCCTGGTGCACACCGAGGGCGGCGGGGTCGTCACCGTACGGCTGACCGCCGACGGGCGGGTCCGGGTCGAGGTCGAGGACACCTCCAGCGCCCTCCCGCGCCGCCGGGAGGCCGACGACTGGGCCGTCTCGGGGCGCGGGCTGATGCTCGTCGAGCAGCTCTCGGACGCGTGGGGCGTGGAACCCCGGGGCGGCGGCAAGTGCGTGTGGGCCGAGTTCGCGATCCCGGACGGGGATTCGGATGCAGGTGGGGATGCGGATGCGGATGCTGATGGGGACGGGGGCGCCGGGCCGACCTGATGGTGGGTCGGCGCCGGCGCGCCCCCGATCACACCGCCGCTACGACGGGGCCCTGTGCGGCCTTGGCGTGCTGCATGGCCGTGAGCTTGCGGACGAACAGCACGGCGAGGACGGCCGCGACGACGTCGAGGGCGTCACTGAACAGCATCGTCGTGGCGGCGGAGTGCAGCGCGTCAGCGGTCTCGGCGTGCCCGTAGACGCGGCTCGCGTACCGCCCGACGAGGGTGGACAGGACGAAGACGCCCCACCAGAAGTTGACTGCGGTCAGTGGAACCCGGCGGTAGCTCCCGTCCGCCTCGAAGGGCGTGCTCGACCCCCAGGTGTCGACGGCGATCCGGTACGGGATCCAGAGGTTGGCGATCGGTACGAACCAGCCGCCGATGGCCCAGCCGCGCTTGCGCTTGTCCGCGCCCGGGGCGAACACCTCGGCGTTCGTGCGCACCCGGTGGAACCAGACGATGAACACGATGCCGGTCACGAGCGTGGCGGCGCTCTGGAGCGTGCCGGCCACGCCGTTCATCGTGTCGCCACGGTTCAGCTCGGCGGCGCTCACCGAACCGGAGTCCGCCATGACCCGCTCCATGAGCGAGCGCAGGTTCCAGTCGGCGAACACGGCGAAGAGGTCGGTCCCGACGACCAGTGCGAAGAGCACGGCCAAGGCGATGGCCAGGCCGCGCGGCGAGCGCAACCGGACGCCCTTCAGATCGGGAGCGGCGTACGGATACAGGGCCGGGGCCGGAGGACCGGCCGGGGCGACGGACATGCTGAGGAAACCCCCCACGGGTACGGAACAAGGAACGGCACGCCGGACGGGCGGGCCAGGGAGGAACCTACGTCAGTCGATCGGCCTGCGTCCACGCAGAAAATCCCAGGTCAGAGCGGTACCAGGTGGGCTTAGGGGGTACCAGGCGGGAGCAGCCGGGAGTAGATGGGAGCAGGTGGGAGCAAAGTGTCGCTCGGGGCGCTGGGGACAATCGGCCCGAGGGCCGGTGGAGGGGGTCGGTCTTGGCTCGCGGGGTCGGCGCTACGGGGTGGCGCTGGGACCGGGTCGGAGTCCGTGGCCGGTGTCGGGCCTGTCCGCCTGCCGAGGGTTTCCGGGCCGGGCCGGGCTGTCAAGGGCGCCCTTCGGGCGTCGCCTGCGGCGATTCCGCTGCGCTCCACCCTTGACAGCCCGGCCCGGCCCGGAAGAGCAAAACCTCGGCGGACAGGCCCAGAAAGACGCCCTGGACGATCGTGAAGACTCCGGCCCGCCGAGTCCGGCCACCAGGGTCAGCGCCTCGAATCGCTACGCCCCACTGGTCTGTTCGGCGGCCGCCGGCCCGGCGGGGCCGGGACATGGGCCGCCCACGATCGCTACGCCCCACTGGTCTGTTCGGCGGCCGCCGGCCTGGCGGGGCCGGGACTGAGGTTGTTCCTGTTTGGCGGACAGGTTGTATGTGTTGGTCAGGCTGCGGTTGTTTCGTACTGGGCTGGGGTTTGGTAGCCGAGGCTGGAGTGGAGTCGGCGGGTGTTGTACCAGCCTTCGATGTACTCGAAGATCGCGGTCTTGGCGGCGGCGTGGGTGTGCCAGGTGTGCAGGCTGACGAGCTCGTTCTTCAGCGTGCTGAAGAACGACTCGGCGAGGGCGTTGTCCCAGCACACGCCCGTGCGGCCGACCGAGAGCCGGACGCCCAGGCGGGCCGCCAGACGGGCGAAGTCGCCGCTGGTGTACTGGCTCCCGCGATCGGAGTGGAAGATCACCGTCCCTGCGGGCCTGCGCTGCAGGCAGGCTGCGGTGAGTGCGTCGGCGGCCAGGCTGGTGCCGAGGTGATCGGCAGTGGACCAGCCGACCACCCGGCGGGAGGCGATGTCGATGACGGTGGCCAGATAGAGCCAGCCTTGGCCGGTCGGGATGTAGGTGATGTCCCCGCACCAACGCGTGTCGACCGCGTCAGGGTCGGTGGTGAAGTCCCGCATGACCAGGTCAGGACGGGTGGCCGCGGCGGGATCCGGGATCGTGGTGCGGTGCCCGCGGCGGCGGTGCCGGCCTTGAAGGCCGGCTTCCCGCATCAGGCGGGCGATGCGGCGTCGGCCGCACGCATGCCCCTCAAGCTTGAGGACGGCGTGGATTCGTGGGGCGCCGTAGGTGCCGCGTGAATGCGTGTGGACCTGGTTGATCAGCGAGGTCAGTTCCGCGTCCTCGCGGGCTCTGGGTCCGGTGGCGGTCTGGCGGCGCTGGTAGTAGGCGGACCGGGAGACCTTCATCAGCTCACACGCCCGTTTGACGTTGTGACCTGCGCGTTTCTCCGCCTCGATGAACGGGTCGACCGTCACCGGGTCCCCCTCGCGAAGAAAGCCGTGGCCCGCTTGAGGATCTCGACGTCCTCGCGCAGACGGCGGTTCTCCCGCCGTAGCTCGGCCAGTTCCGTCCGCTCGTCGCGGTCGAGGTCCTGGGGCTGGTGACTGTCGTCGGACTGTGCCAGCCACAGCCGCACCGCGGACTCGGTCAGGTCGAAGTCCTTGCAGACATCGGGCACTGACCGGTCCCCACGCAGGCACAACTCGACGATCTCGGCCTTGAAATCGGCAGTGAACTGCCGCCGCTGCCGCGGTTTCTTCTTCGCCACGTTCTCCATCATGGACACCCCTCCCCGGGCACAAGCCCGGATCTCGGATGTCCGCTAAACCGAAGCAACCTCAGTTCGGCCCTCGCCGGTCCGCCGGCCGCCGAGCCGGCCGGCACCACATGGGCGTCGTGGGCGGCCTATGTCCGGCCCCCACCGGCCCGCCGGCCGCCGGGCCGAGCGGAGGGGCGTAGCGATCCGGGGCGTGGACCCCGAGGTGGAAGGCAAGGGAGTCGTCCGGGGAATTCGGCTCCCTGACCGTCCTTCCTGGAGCCTCCCGCCGAAGGGTGTCTGCCTCCGGGGCGGGGTGGGCCGTCAAGGGTGGAGCGCAGCGGAATCGCCGAAGGCGACGCCCGAAGGGCGCCCTTGACGGCCCGCCCCGCCCCGGAAACACCCTCAAGAGGCGGGTGGCTCCAGGACCCTCTCCGACCCCGCCCCTCGGAGAAGCCCCCTTTTGGTGCCTTGTGCTGAAGCGACCCGGCTCGGTGGGTGCGGGGGCTCCTTCGGTGCCTTGCGTGGTCCCGACCCCGGCCCCGTGGGGCCGCCTCCCCCGACACCTCGCACTGGCCCCGCACCCGTCGCCCCGACCCCGCCGACGTCCCGGTCCCGCCGACACCCCGCCCCCCGCCGACACCCCGCCCCCCCCGCCGACACCCCGGCCCCGCCCCACCCCGCCCGCCGAGGTGGGGCCGGGTAGCGTACGGGGCCATGATCAGGTTCGTGCTCGGCGTCGAGGACCTGGCGGACACGCGGTTCGCGCTGTCGCCGCTGGGGGAGACCGTGCTGAGCCTGCGCGTGCTGCGCGATCCGGGGCTGGGTGCACTGCACCTGCCGTGGCGGCGCGCCGTGTTGCCGCGGATCGGCGGGCTCGACACCGGGCTGCTGATGGCCCTCGTGGCCGAGCGGCTCACCTTGCCGGACTTCGTCACCCCCCGGTCGGAGCGGTTCGCGCCGGACTTCGAGGAGGAGTTGGCGGTGGTCCGGCGGACCCCCGCCGCGCAGGTGCGGCGCGACCTGGTGGACGCGCACCAGCCCGATCCGTTGCCCGCGCCGCTGCACGACGCGCTCGCCGGGGACGACCGGGTGGTGGAGGCGCTGCGCGACCGGGTGTGCGTGCTGTTGCGCGCGTACTGGGAGATCGCGGTACGGCCGCTGTGGCCGCGGATGCGACTGCTGCTGGAGGCGGACATGACGTACCGGGCCCGGCAGCTCGCGCTCGGCGGTGCCCGCCGGCTGTTCGCCGGGATGCATCCGAACCTGTCGTGGCAGGCCGGCGTGCTGCACATCGACAAGATGATCAGCGAGCACACGGTGGCCGCCGCGGGGCGCGGACTCCTGCTGTCCCCTTCGGTGTTCGTGCACAAGCCCGCGCCGCCGGTCAGTCCCGAGGCGCCGCCGTCCCTGATCTACCCGAGCCGCGGGGTGGCCACGTTGTGGGACCCCGTGCCGGAGGGGCCCCCGGGTGCGCTCGGGGCGTTGCTGGGCGCACCCAGGGCACGGCTGCTCGGGCTCCTCGACGAGCCGTTGGCCACCGTGGAGCTCGCCGAGCGGCTGCGCGTGACGCCCAGCGCGGTCTCGCAGCACCTCAAGGTCCTGTACGACGCGGGGCTGGTGGCGCGCGCCCGGGACGGCCGGCGGGTGCTGTACCGGCGCAGCGCGCTCGGTGACGGGCTGATGGGGCGGGTGGGGTGAGTGGGGTGAGTGGGGTGAACAGGGTGAAGGGCGTGAGCGGTGTGCGGTGTCAGTCCGTCAGGGCGTGCCGCCCCGCGTCCGGTTCGGACCGTGCCCGGTAGCGGCCCGGGGTGGTGCCGAACTCCCGGTTGAAGGCGTGCGAGAAGGCGTACGGAGTGCCGTAGCCGACGCGGCGGGCCACCGTGGCCAGTGGGTCCGTGGTGTCCCTCAGCAGGGTCGCCGCGAACGTCAGCCGCCACCAGGTCAGGTACGCCATCGGGGGCCGGCCCACCAGGGCGGTGAACCGGCGGGCCAGGGTCGGACGGGACACGCCCGCCTCCGCTGCGAGCCGCTCGTTGGTCCAGGGCGCCGCCGGGTCGGAGTGCAGGGCGCGCAGCGCGGCCGCCACCACGGGATCGCCCAGTACGGCGGGCCAGGCGCCGGCCGCGCCGTCGGCCAGCCACGCGCGGACCATGTAGACGAGGAGCAGGTCGAGCAGGCTCGGCAGGGCGATGCAGGAGCCCGGCCGACGGTCGTTCAGCTCGCGGCCCAACAGGTCGATGGCCGCCCGGAGTTCGGGGTGGGCGCCGACGCGGTTCGGGAGGTGGACGACCTCCGGGAGTTCCGCCATGAGCGGGTGGACGCGGCTGCGGTCGAGCCGGTACTTGCCGCACAGGAACTCGACCTCCCCCGCTCCGGCCCCCACCCCGGACCCCGCTCCGGCCCCCGTCCCGGACGCGGTGGCCGGTCCCGTCCGGGGCGCGGATGCGGCCGTGACGCCGCCGCCGTCCAGCCACGCGTCGAACGGCACCGCGCGTGCCAGGCGGTCGGCGTCCGCGTCCGCGTCCGCGAGCACGTGCTCCGTACCGTGCGGCAGCAGCACCGCGTCTCCCGCGCCGAGGGTCAGGGTCCGGCCGTCGCCGGACTGCAGGCGGCAGCCGCCGCGCATCACCACGTGGAAGCCGGCGCCCTCGTACGGCGCCAGTCGGGTGCTCCAACTCCCCTCGGCCCGGACCCGGTTGGAGGAGGGCCGGCCGATGCGTACCGCCGCGATCGCGTCGCTCACCACGTCCATCGGCGCAGCGTACTCCGTCGCTCCCGCGGTGAGACGGACGCGTATCCGGTTGAGCCTGACGCGCATTGAGAGCCTCATGGGGGGCTCCGTAGGGTCGGGGCATGGACAGTGAGAACGTGCAGAGGTTCGTGCTGGGCGACGTCGAGGTCACCCGGGTCACCGAGTGGCGGGGCCCGTTCGTGCCCGCCGGCGACCTGGTGCCCGGGGCGGCGCCCGCGCTCTGGAAGGACAACCGGGACCGACTGGCCCCGGACCACTGGGACCCGGCCGCCGACCGGGCGGTGATCGCGCTGCAGACGTGGGTGCTGCGCAGCGGCGGACGGACCGTGCTGGTCGACACGAACGTGGGCAACGGGCGGGAGCGGCCGGGCAATCCGGCGTTCCACCAGCAGCAGGGCGACTTCCTCGGCGGGCTGGCCGCGGCCGGGATCCGTCCCGAGGACGTCGACGTCGTCGTCAACACCCACATCCACGGCGACCACGTCGGCTGGAACACCACCGGGGTCGCGGGGGAGTGGGTACCCACCTTCCCCAACGCCCGCTACCTGCTGCCGGCCGCTGACGACCACCACTACGGACCGGACAACGGCTACGGACGCGGCGTGCGCGTGGACGACCGGCTCATCTACGAGGACAGCATCGCTCCCGTGCACCGCGCCGGGCAGGCCGAGCTGTGGGACGGCACGTACCGCATCGACGCGCACCTCACCCTGGAGTCGGCCCCCGGGCACACGCCCGGGTCGTCCGTCCTGCGGCTGGAGTCCGGCGACGACCGGGCGGTGTTCGTCGGCGACCTGATGCACAGCCCCGTGCAGGTCCTCGCCCCGACCTGCAACAGCTGCTTCTGCCTGGACCCGGCCGGGGCGGCGGCCAGTCGCCGCCGGGTCCTGGAACGCGCCGCGGACCTGGGCGAGTTGGTGGTGCCGGCGCACTTCGGTGGATCGGGTGCGGTCGAGGTGCGGCGGGCCGGCGGCGCGTTCACCTTCGCGGCGTGGCCGGCCTGACCCCCGTACCGGCCGGCCTGCCCCCCCGCACCGGGTGCGCGCGGTCGGGCCGGTTCACAGCGACACGAGCGTGACCTCGGTGGCCTTGACGCTGGTCCAGACGTCGGCGCCCTCGGCCAGGGCGAGGTCGGCGGCGGCCTGCGGGGTGATCTCGGCGACCAGGTCGGGGGCGTCGTCCGAGGTGATCAGGACTCGAAGCCGGCTGCCGACCGAGGTGATCTCGCGTACGGTGCCGGGCCACACGTTGCGCGGGCTGCCGGCCGGCCGGTCGCGGTGTACGGACACCGCCTCGGGCGCGATGATCGCCAGGGCCTCCGTGCCCTCCGCCACCGCGTCCGCCAGGACCAGACGCCCCCCGCCCGCCAGGGCGAGACCACCCGCGGCCGCCTTTCCGGGCCAGGCGTTGCGCCCCAGCATCCGGGCGACCCAGGGCGAGCGCGGATGCCGCGTCACCTCGGCGGGCGGGGCGTCCTGGAGGGCGCGGCCGCCGTCGAGTACGAGGACCCGGTCGGCCAGCGACACCGCCTCGACCGGGTCGTGCGTGACGATCAGGCACACCCCGCCGAAGCCCTCGAGGTGCGTGCGCAGGGTGTGTCGGACGTGTGCCCGCGTGGTCTGGTCGAGGGCGGCCAGCGGCTCGTCGAGGAGCAGCAGCCGCGGGCGTGCCGCCAGCGCCCGGGCCAGCGCCACCCGCTGGGCCTGCCCGCCGGAGAGCTGGGCGGGTCGGCGCTGGGCCAGGTGACCGACGCCGAGCCGGTCGAGCCAGCGCTGCGCCTCCCGCCGGGCCTCGGTACGCGGTACCCCGCGGGCGCGCAGTCCGTACGCGGTGTTGGAGAGCGCCGTGAGGTGCGGGAACAGGGCGCCGTCCTGCGGCACCCAGGCCACTCCGCGGCGGTGCGGGGGGAGGGCGGTGACGTCGCTGTCGCCCAGGCGCAGCCGGGCGTGGGCGCGCGGGGTGAGGCCGAGCAGGGCGCGCAGCAGGGTGGTCTTGCCCGCGCCGTTCTCGCCGACGACGGCGATGGTGGTGCCCGGCCGGGCGTCCAGCGTGAGCTCGTTGAAGCCGGTCACCTCGGCGTGCAGGGGCCACAGCTCGGTGGCGGCCTCCCGGGTCCCCGCCACGGCGCCGTCGGCCGCCGCGACGTGGGCCGGCGGTGCGGCGGGCCCGCGGACGGGTTCCTCGTCGGTGGCGGCGGGTGCCGCGGCCCGGTCCGGGGCGGGGAGGCCGGTCCAGCGGCCGCGCAGGGCGATCAGCACGGCCATGGCGATGGCCAGGAGCAGCAGCGACAGGGAGGTGGCCGCCTCCGGCTGGTCCTGGAGCAGCAGGTACACCTGGAGGGGGAGGGTCTGGGTGGTGCCGGGCAGGTTGCCCGCGAAGGTGATCGTCGCGCCGAACTCGCCCAGGGCGCGGGCCCACGTGAGTGCCGCGCCCGCGATCAGGCCGGGGGCCACCATCGGCAGCGTCACCGTGAAGAAGACCCGGACCGGCGGAGCGCCGAGCGAGGCGGCGGTCTCCTCGTACCGCGGCCGCAGGCCGCCGAGCGCCCCCTCCAGGCTGATCACCAGGAAGGGCATCGCCACGAACGTGGCCGCCACCACGGCGCCCGAGGTGTGGAACGGGAGCGTGATCCCGAACGTGCCCTCCAGCCAGGGCCCCAGCAGCCCGCGCCGCCCGAACCCGAGCAGCAGCGCCACGCCGCCCACCGTGGGCGGCAGGACCATCGGCAGCAGCACCAGCGAGCGCACCACCGCCTTGCCCGGGAAGTCCACCCGCGCCAGCAGCCAGGCCAGCGGTACCCCGAGCAGCAGCGACAGTCCGAGGGCCCACAGCGACACGACCAGCGAGAGGCGGAGCGCCTCGACCACGCCGGGGCTGGTCAGGTGCTCGCCCAGGTCGCCCCACGACGTGCGCGTCAGGATGCCGATCAGCGGCAGCAGCAGGAACGCGACGGCGACCAGCGCGGGAACGGCCAGGGCCAGCGGGGCGCGCGGACGGCCCGGCACTCGGGAGGTGAGACGTTTCATCGGGAGGTTCCTGGGAGTCGTAACCGGGGGTTCGGTGCGGGTGCCCGGCGCTGGTGCCCGGGCGGGGGAACGCGCGGAGGGGCCGCCCGTCCCCCCGGACCAGGCAGCCCCTCCCCACGTTGTCCGGACTACGGCTGCTGGAAACCGGCGTCCTGGAGGATCTTCTGCGCCTCGGGCGTGCTCAGCCAGGCGACGAACGCCGCGGCGGCCTCGGCGTTCTTGGAGGTCTTCAGCGTCGCGGCCGGGTACGAGGCCACGGCGTTCTGGGCGTCCGGGATGTCGACGGCGTCGACCTTGCCGGCGGCGTGCGAGGCGTCCGTCTTGTAGACCAGGCCGGCGTCGGCCTCGCCCAGCTCGACCTTGCTCAGCACGGCGCGCACGTTCGGCTCCTGGGAGACCGGCTTCACGACGATCTTCTGCGCGTCGAGGATCTTCTTGCTGTAGCGGCCGACCGGCACCTCGGGCGCGGCGAGCACGACCTTCAGCTTGGTGTCGGCGAGGTCCTTGAGGGCGCCGACCTTGTGCGGGTTGCCCTTGGCCGTGGCGATGACCAGGCGGTTCTTGGCGATCACGGTCGGGGTGCCGGTGTCGGCCTTCAGCCCGTCCATCGTCTTGGTGTCGGCGGTGACCAGGGCGTCGGCGGGGGCGCCCTGCTTGACCTGGGCGGCCAGCTCCTGCGAGCCGGCGAAGGAGAAGGTGATCTTCGTGCCCGGGTGCGCCTTCTCGTACGCCGCGCCGGCGGTCTTGAAGACGTCGGTCAGGGAGGACGCGGCGAGCACGGTCAGCTTCGCACCCTTGGCGTCGGCGGCCGGGGCGGAGGACTCGGTCCCCTTCGCGCCGCCGTCCTTCTTGCTGTCGTCACTTCCGCAGGCGCTCAGCGGTACCAGCAGGGCCGCGGTGAGCAGGGCGGCGGCGGCACGGCGACGGTTCGTGGTCAGGGACATGAGGGTCGGACTCCTCGGGGCTGCGGGCCGGCCCGGCCGGTCCGCGAATGGTGCGCCCCACCGGTGACGGGCGGCGTGGCGTCGGGCATGCGCCACAAGGTAGGGGGATGATGGCGGCATTTGCAATTCTCTCGGCGCCTTCCACATGGCAGATGCCGAAGTCGTTGGTTATTCCGACAACCGCGGTGCGATCCCGGCTAGAGTCCTCATATGTCTGCACAGCCTTCTCCCCTCCCCGACCAGGGCGGCTCCGCGCGCGTGGACAGCTGGATCTGGTCCGTACGGCTCACCAGGACCCGCTCCGCGGCGGCCGCGGCCTGCCGGGCCGGGCACGTACGGGTCAACGGGGAGCGCGCCAAGCCGGCGCAACCGGTCAAGCCGGGGGACGAGGTGCGGCTCTTCCACGAGGGCCGCGAGCGCATCGTGATCGTGCAGCGCACCATCACCAAGCGGGTCGGCGCCCCCGTGGCGGCCGAGTGCCTCATCGACAAGAGCCCGCCGCCGCCCACCCGCGTCGAGCGCGCCGCGGCCGGCCTGCGCGACCGCGGCGCCGGCCGCCCCACCAAGCGCGAGCGCCGCGACACCGACGCCCTCCGCGGCCGCTGACCCCGCCCCGGGTCGGCCGCGCCCGCCGGCCGGCACCGCACGCCGCCGACCGGCCGGGAACCCCGACCGGGATGGCATCCTGGCCGCGTGGCGGAACTCAACGGAGAGCCGGTCGGGCTCGCCCAGCTCCAGAGCCTGGCGCTCACCAACTACGGACACTTCACGACCATGCGCGTCGACGACGGGCGGGTGCGCGGCCTGGGGCTGCACCTGCAGCGGCTGCGGCGCGACTGCCGGACGCTCTTCGGGGTCGACCTCGACGTGCAGCGGGTCCGCGAGCTGGCCCGCCGCGCCGCCCCCGGGACGGGCTCCACGACCGTCCGCGTGACGGTCTTCGACCCCGCTCTCGACCTCGGGCACCCGGCGACGGCGGGGGACCCGCAGGTGCTGGTGACCTCGCGACCGGCCGGAGCCCTGCCGCTCCCGCCGCTGCGCGTGCGGTCGACGGTGTACGTGCGCGACGTACCGGGAGTGAAGAGCGTCGGCCTCTTCGCCGGTCTGCACCACCGGCGGCGGGCCCAGCTGGAGGGCTTCGACGACGCGCTGTTCGTCGACCGGGACCGGACCGTCTCCGAGGGGGCCACCTGGAACATCGGGTTCTACGACGGGACCCGGGTGGTCTGGCCGAGCGCCGAGTGCCTCCACGGCGTGACGATGGACCTCCTCAAGGGGGCCCACGACCACGTCACGAGGCCGGTCCACCTCAACGAACTGCCGGCCGTCCGGGCGGCCTTCGCGACCAACGCGGCCATCGGGGTCCGGGCGGTCAGCGGCATCGACGGCATCGAACTGCCCGGCTCCCACGCGGTCATCGACGCCCTGCGCACGGCGTACACCTCGATCGAGGGCGAACCGCTGTAGCCGCCCGGCGCGTTCGGCCTCAGACCTTGCGGTAGGCGTACGCGTCCGCCGCCGCGGCGGCCACCGCCTCGACGTTCGCGCCGGCGGAGGCGGTCACCACCGCCGAGACCGCACCCTCGACGAAGGGGGCGTCCACCAGGACGGTGCCCTCGGGGAGCTCGTCCTCCTCGGCCAGCAGGGCCTTCACCGTCAGGACGGCGCTGCCGAGGTCGGCCAGCAGGGCGACGCCCGCCCCGCGGTCCACCGCGCGGGCGGCCGCCACGATCAGTTCGGCGCTCGTGCCCAGCCCGCCGTCCGCGGTCCCGCCCGCCGTGGCCAGTGGCACCGGCGGCCCGCCCGCGGCCAGCCCCCGGGCCAGCTCGGCGACCGACTCCGCCACCCGCGCACTGTGCGAGACCAGCACGATCCCCACCTGCGGTTCCGTGGTCATGCCCGCCCCTCCGCACCGGCCCGGTCCTCGGCCACGTCCGCCAGCGCTGCCAGCAGGAGCGCCGACGAGGTCGCGCCCGGGTCCTGGTGGCCGATGCTGCGCTCGCCCAGATAGCTGGCCCGGCCCTTGCGCGCCCGCAGCGGTACGGTCGCCAGCGCGCCGTTCTCGGCCGCGTCCGCGGCAGCCCGGTACGAGGTCCCCAGGGCGGCCACTGCAGGCACGAGGGCGTCGAGCATCGTCTTGTCGCCCGGTGCCGCCCCGCCCAGCTGCGCGACCGCGCCCACGCCCGCGTACAGGGCCTTGCGCACCTGCTCGTCGTCGACCTCGGCCGCCTCGCCGAGCTCCTTGCCGGCCCGTCGCAGCAGGGTCCCGTACAGCGGTCCGGAGGCGCCGCCCACGGTGGAGATCAGGGTGCGGCCGGCGAGCTGCAGGACCGCCCCGGGCTGGTCGGGCCCCTGGGCCTCGAGCTCGTTCACGACCGCCGTGAAGCCGCGCAGCAGGTTGCTGCCGTGGTCGGCGTCGCCGATGGGGGAGTCCAGCTCGGTCAGCCGGTCCGCCTCCCGTTCCACGGCGGCCGCCGCCGCGGTCATCCAGTGGCGGAAGAATTCTGCGTCGCGCACCGGGTCTCCTCCGGTCGTCGTCGTGGTTCGCGGGTTCGCGGGTTCGCGGGTTCGCGGTCCGTGGGATCTACGCGTTCGTGGGCCGTCGCGGGCCGTCGTGCTCGGGCCGCGGGCGGGTGCGGCGCACGGGCGGCCGGTCAGCGCCCCCAGCGCAGCGCGGGCGTCCGGACGGGGGCGTCCCACAGGCGCACCAGTTCGTCGTCCACCGCGCACAGGGTGACCGAACAGCCCGCCATGTCCAGCGACGTGACGTAGTTCCCGACGAGGGTGCGGGCCACCGGCACCCGGCGCGCGTCGAGCACCCGGCGGACCTCGGCGGCGAACCCGTACAGCTCCAGCAGCGGCGACGCACCCATTCCGTTGACGAGCGCCAGGACCGGTCCGCTCGGACGGAGGTCGTCGAGCACGGCGCCGACCGCGTAGTCGGCGATCTCGCGGGAGGCCATCATCGGACGCCGCTCCCGGCCCGGCTCGCCGTGGATGCCGACGCCCAGCTCCAGCTCGCCGTCGGGGAGTTCGAAGGTGGGACTGCCCTTGGCGGGCGTGGTGCAGGCGCTGAGCGCCACGCCGAAGCTGCGGGAGGAGTCGTTCACCCGGCGGGCCACGGCGGCCACGTGCTCCAGCGGGGCGCCCTCCTCCGCCGCCGCGCCGGCGAGCTTCTCGACGAACAGCGTGGCGCCGGTGCCGCGACGGCCCGCGGTGTACAGGCTGTCGCTGACGGCCACGTCGTCGTTGACGAGGACGCGCTCCACGCGCAGGCCGTCGTCCTCGGCGAGTTCGGCGGCCATGTCGAAGTTCAGGACGTCACCGGTGTAGTTCTTGACGACGAACAGCACCCCCGCGCCGGCGTTCACGGCCGCCGCGGCCCGCACCATCTGGTCCGGCACGGGTGAGGTGAACACCTCGCCGGGACAGGCCGCGGTCAGCATCCCCGGCCCCACGAACCCGGCGTGCAGCGGCTCGTGCCCGGACCCGCCGCCGGAGACCAGCGCCACCTGCCCGGCCACGGGCGCGTCGCCGCGCACCACGACGCGCCGCTCGACGTCGACCCTCAGCTCCGGATGCGCGGCGGCCATCCCGCGCAGCGCGTCGGCGACCACGGTCTCGGGGGCGTTGATCAGCATCCGCATGCGTGTCTCCCGGTGGTGATGCCGGCCTGTCGCTGGTATCGGTGACGCTCGGTCAGGCGGCATGCAGACTGCGCACCGCTCGTTCCGACGGTATTCGACGGTAGGGGAGTCCACCCCGCAGCGACAGGCGGACGGAGGCCCGCCTTTCGAGGAGTTGACCGGACACGACCGTCAGTCGCGGATGCCGTCGATGTCGACGAGGACGTGCCGCGGTCCGCGGAAGATCTGGTTGCGCCGGTACGGCGGCGGGTCCTCGACGAGCCGGGGGTTCTCCACCCGGCGGACGAACTCGCCGATCGCGTTCTGGACCTCGAGCCGCGCGAGCGGAGCGCCGAAGCAGAAGTGGATGCCCTGGCTGAATCCGAGGTGCCGGTTGTCGCGGCGCTCGAGGTCGAGTTCGTCCGGGTCGGTGAACTGCTCCGGGTCGCGGTTCGCCGAGCCGTACGCCAGGAAGATCGGCGCCCCCTTCGGGATGGTGGTGCCGGCGATGTCGATGTCCTCCACGGCGGAGCGGGTGGGCCAGAACTGCACCGACGACTCAAAGCGCAGCAGCTCCTCCACACCGGGCACGATCAGTTCGGGCCGGCGGCGCAGCTTCTGGAGCGCGTCGGGGTGCCGCAGCAGGGTGAGCACGCTGTGGGCGATGAGATTGACCGTGGTCTCGTGCCCGGCGAAGATCAGGAGCAGGGCATTGCTCGTGAGCAGGCCCCTGGACATCCGGCCCTCCGGGCCGTCCTCGTTGACCATCGCCGAGAGCATGCCCGGGCCGGGCTGCCGGGCGTACCGGTCGAGCAGCTCGGCCGCGAACCGCCCGAAGTCCTGCACGGCCTGGTTGCTCGCGGCCAGCCGACTCGGGAAGTCCTCGGAGGCGGTCTCGGGGCCGTACTCCCAGGCGTCCAGGGCGGTCTGGATCCACTGGTGGAAGCGTGGCTCGTCCTCCAGCGGCACGCCCAGGACCTTGCAGATCACCGTCACCGGCAGGGGATAGGCGAAGTCGTCGACGGCATCGATCCGGGTCTTGCCCCGCATGTCGTCCAGGAGGCCGTCGACGATGCGGCGGATCTCGGGCTCCAGGCCCGAGATCAGGTCGGGCGAATCGGGCGGGCCGGCGAAATGCGGCGTCATCATCCGGCGGTCACGATCGTGCTCGGGCGGATCGCACGTGATGATGCTCGGTTCGGCCTGCGGTTCGTCCGTCCGGTCCGCAGCTCCCTCCTCCTCGGTCGGGACCGGGGCGGGAGCCTTTCGTGGATCCGAACTGACCCGGGGGTCGTGCAGCAGCGTGACGATCTCGCGGTAGGTGCTGACGACGTAGGTCCCGTCCGGCTGCCGCGCCACCGGTGTCTTGCGCAGTTCTTCGTAGAAGGGGTACGGATCGGCGCGGTTGGCGTAGCGGAGGGCTTGCTGCCAGGGGGTTTCCTCGACCACGAGGCTCCCCTCCTTCATCCTGTCGGTGCTGTCCGCCCACACGGCCAGGCCGGCGGGCGCGTCAGTGGTGTCGAGGCCGGAACTCGGCCGTCCGCCCGCTCGGGGCGTGGCCGGTCAGGACGACGTCGGGAACCTCCGTCGGCACGCCGGGTTCCGGGAACTCGGCCGGCATCGGCTTCGTGTCGGGCGGCCGGTCCCAGCCCGGCGGCGGGGGCGGGAACGGCCCGGATCGCTCGATCAGCTTCTCGTAGTACTCCAGCCACTTGCCGTGGTCGAACGTGACGGCCGCGACGATGCGGCCTCTGTGACCGTAGGCGGCGGCGAAACGGCGCTCCGCGACGGACCCCTGCGTGAAGACGATCTCGTCACCGAACGGCGGCACGCCGACGGACTTGATGTTGGTGCCGAACTGACCGGACCAGAAGCCGGGGACCAGCAGGTGCGGGCGGTAGTGGGGCTCGAGGTTCACCATGTTGTGCGCCGCCACTTCGGCGCCGAGAACGGCGTTGTCCCAGTGCTCCATCGCGAGGAACTGGTACTCGTACAGCACGTGCGGGGCACGCGCCACGTCTCCCGCCACGTAGATGCTGTCGGTGACCACGCCGTTGATGTCGAAGGCGCGGCCGCCGGCGTCGCACCCGACGCCCCAGAAGCCGGCCGCCAACCCGGAGCCCTCCAGCCACTCCACGTTGCGGATCGACCCCAGCGAGGCCACCACCACGTCGGCGTCGACGGTGGCCCCGTCCGAGAGCCGGGCCCGCCGCACGTGTCCGCCGGAGTCGCCCTCCAGCGACGACACGCCCAGCCCGCAGCGCAGGTCCACGCCGTGATCGCGCTGCATCTGCGCGGCGATCTCCCCGATGACGCCGCCGAGCGCGCCGACCAGGGGCGCCGAGCCCCGCTCGACGACGGTCACGGGGATGCCGAGCTCCCGGCAGACGGAGGCCACTTCCGATCCGATGAACCCGGCGCCGATGACGAGGACCCGCGACGGCGGCTCGCCCAGTGCCTTCTGCAGCTGTTCGGCGTCATCACGGGAGCGGATCGTGTGGACCCCGTGAAGGGCGGCCTCGGTCGCGTTCGGCCACCGGCGCGCGCGCGTGCCCGTGGCGATCAGCAACCGGTCGTACCCGACCTGCTCGCCGTCGGCCAGGCGCACCTGCTTGGCGGCCCGGTCCAGCCCGGTGGCAGCCACCCCGAGCCGCCAGTCCGCCTCCACGTCTCGCATGCGGGGCAGCTTGGTGTGGTCGGCCGGCACCCAGCCCTTGAGCACCTGCTTGGACAGCGGGGGACGGTCGTAGGGTTCGTACGGCTCGTCCCCGATGATGGTCAACGAACCGGTGAAACCCTCCTCGCGCAGGGCCTCCGCGGCCCGTAGCCCGGCCAGCGATGCACCCACGATGACGATCCGACCGTTGGCCCTGAACTCGCGTACCAACTCCGCCACCGTCGCCAACAGGGTCATGGTGTCCCGCTCCGCTCCGCGCCGTCCAGGCGATCGATCACGATCGCCTGCACGGGGCACGCCACAGCTGCTCGCTCGACCTGCAGCCGCCGCTCGTCATCGGGGTTCGGCTCGTAGGTGAGCGCCTCCTCACCGCTCAACCTGAAGACCTCGTGCGCCAGATACACGCATTGTGCGTAACCCTGGCATCGATTCAGGTCCACGACGATCCGCATGGGCGGACTCCTTCCGCTTCTGCCTCCCCCCATGACGACCGGCGACGCGGTCGTGCAGCGATGCGGGCATGCGGCCAGGTGTCGAGGGCGCGCGAGACCTCGGCGGCGTCGACGTCGGGGCATGCTCCGGTCGTCGCTCCCAAGAAAAATACTCGTCCCGCCGAGCGACGATCGCAAACCCGCTCCGTCCCGACCGCCCGTCCCGTGGACGGGTCCGGTCGCCGAAGCCCACGTCTCCCGGACCCGTGCCGGGAGTTGCCTACACCGGGTGGCCGCCCGCGTCGGTGTGGTCGGCCTGGGAGGAGAACCTGTTCAGGAACACGTCGTAACGGCCGTCCGGCCTCCGCGTCATGGTGGCCCCGTCCTGCCAGACGCCGTTCTCGGCCCACCACGGGGAGCCGTACGGATCGCCCTGGTTCTGGTGGACGTTGTGCACGCCCAGGCCGACGTCGAAGGGCTCCCCGAAGACGAGGATCGGGCGGCCGACGACCAGGACCGTCTCCAGCGCCTGTGCGGCATCGGTGTTGGACCCGCTGTGCCAGGGCCGTCCGGGCCGGAACCACCGCTCCAGGAGCTGCCGCAGCCATGCGGGGAGTCCCGCCGGCCAGGGCCGCCGGTCCCGCAGGGCCGGGTGCCTGAGGTAGTCGAGCGCGCCGGACCCGGCCGCGCGGGCCAGCTCGTGGAAGCCCTGCGCGAGTGCGTCCACCGGGCCGAGGGCCGCCGCGTCCAGGGTGAACACCTTCCACTGCACGCCGGTCGAGGACTGGTGGCTGTCCACGTCGACCGCGCACGTGAACTGCCCGCCGGGGGTGTCGACCCTGAGGTTGACGTGGAACCACCGGCCCTGATCGTCGGGGGTGTCCCGGAAGTGGCGGTTCAGGGTTCCGGCCAGCACGCCGTAGTGCTCGAAGGGCATGCCGTCCAGTGAACCACCGCACACGGGCGGCCGACCCGGGACGCGCCCGGTACCGGGGCCGGAGGCTCCGGTACCGGGTTCATGCGGGGGCCGGACGCGGCCGGCCCCCGGTGCGGCGTCAGCCCTGGCAGACGCCGCGCTCGTAGTCGTACGTCGCGGTCGCCCGCGAGTACTTCCACTGCGGGGCGAGCAGGTCCGTACCGACCTGGGCCGCGGCCTTCGGGCTCTCGACCACGTAGCCGAAGTCCTGGAGCCAGGACGGGTACAGGTTCTTCGAGCCGATGTAGAAGGCGGAGTCGTCCACCGAGACCAGCTTGTGGTGCTGGGCGTAGGGGTGGCCGTCGGCCCACGTCGGGGCGTCGGAGCTGCGGAAGGTGGCGAGCTGGAGGTTGCTGCACATCGCGGTGCGGGCGGTGGCCTGGTCGCCGGTCACCAGCGCGAGGCGGCCGCGCAGCGCGTCACTGATCTCGGACAGGGACTTGATCTGCGAGTAGCCGCCGCTGCCCACGGCGCCGCGGTTGGCCGGGTCGCTGACGACGATGCGGACCTTGACGCCCGCGGCCAGCTTCGCGGCGAGGGTGTCGTACAGCCGGATGTCGTAGCGCGGCAGCGGCGGGCAGGTGGCGTTGACGTCCTGCTGGGAGATCTCGACGTGCCGGCTGGCGCTCGCGACGAGGGCGCGCAGGGCGCTCTCCTCGGGGTTGACCGTGTCGTAGTCGCGGTCGGCGTTGGTGTTGTCGTGCAGACCGACCGTGCACTTGGTGTCAGGGGCGGTCGGCAGCACCGGGGCGAAGCGAGAGGCGGGGTCGGAGCTCTTGATGCCGACGCCGAGACCGCCGACCGCGATGACCGGGACGTCGCCCTCGGCGGCCGGCGCCGCCGGGGCGGCGTTGAGGGTCGGCAGGCAGCCGGCGCCGTTGGAGGAGGCGAACCACACGGTCAGCGGGTTGCTCTTGTTCTGGCAGGTCCAGGCCCACAGCGCGTCCAGGTAGCGGGAGGCGGAGCCGGCGGCGGGGCCGGTCAGGGCGAGGTCGACGTCGGCCACCGGGTGGGCGGTGTCGAGGTAGTCGTCCTTCCAGTCGTTGATGCCGCCGGTGATCGCGGAGCGGCCGTCGACGACGAGCAGCTTGGAGTGGTTCCAGGAGAACGCCGTCTTCGAGGTGGTCATCGAGGCCACGTTGAGGGTGACGTTCGCGGCCGCCGGGCCCAGCTTCGCGACCAGCTCGTCGCGGTACTTCGAGGGGACGACGTTCGCGTGGTAAAGCGGCGCCGCGCCGACCAGGACGCGCACGGTCAGCTTGTTGCCCTTGGCCGCCGAAGCCTTCAGGCCCGCCACGATCGCGTCCTGGAACGCGCCGTTGGGGAACGGCGCGAGGGTCGATATGTCGACCGTACGGGTGGCCTGCGCGATGTTCTCCGTCATCTTGGCCAGCAGCCGCCGGGAGCCGGGGCGGTCGGTGCAGGAGGCGTCGCCCCAGCAGCCGGGGGTCTGCAGCAGCCAGTCGGCGCCGTCGGGGGCCGAGGAGTCGAGCCGGTTGCCGGCGGTGCGCTCCCAGATCTGGCCCTCGAGGCCGGGCGAGACCTGGCGCAGGACCTGCTCGACCGCGTCGAGGTGCGGGGTCGCGGACCCGGTCGCGGCGTCCGCGGCGCCGGCGGCCGGGGCGGGGAGGGCGAGCGCGGCCGCGAGGGTGAGGGCGGAGACGGAGGCACGGGCCATGCGTGAGGTGGTGCGGTGGAGCCGGAGGGCAGCCAATGGAGCGTCCTTGCATGAGGGGGGTCCGGGCCGGAGCGACCGGCCCGCAAGATCAACTCCAGGAAGTTACCAGTAAGTACGGGATGGTCGGCACCTTTCGGCCACCTCGTCGCCACAGACCCTTCACTCCGCCCCCGCGGGGCGCCGCCCCGCGCACCGAGGGCTGGATTGAAGCAGTGAATCAGTGCTTCAATCCTTCCATGCCCTACCGCAGGACCCCCGCCGTCCAAGCCCGCCTCGACGCCCGCCGCGAGCGGGTACTGGAGGCCGCGGTCCGCCTCCTCTCCCGCGAGGGGTACGCCGGCTGCTCCGTCGCCGCCATCGCCGCCGAGGCCGGCGTCTCCACCGGCAGCGTCTACCAGTCCTTCTCCGGAAAGTCCGAGCTGGCCGCCGGCCTCTTCCGCACCCTGGTCGCCCGCGAGGTCGCGGCCGTCACCGCCGCCGCGGCCGGTCCCGGAACCGCCGCCGAACTCACCGCGGCCGCCGTCGAGACCTTCGCCGTACGCGCCCTGGCCGCCCCCCGGCGCGCCTTCGCGCTGCTCGCCGAACCCGTCGACCCCGCCGTCGACACGGAGCGGCTGGTCTTCCGCCGGGCCTTCCGCGACGTGTTCGCCGGACTGGTCGCCGAAGGCGTCGCCGGCGGCGAACTCCCGCCCCAGGCCCCCGAACTGACCGCCGCCGCCCTCGTCGGCGCCGTCGCCGAGGCCCTCGTGGGCCCGCTCGCCGACGGCGACGCCGCCCCCGAGGACGTCGTGCCCGCCCTGATCACCTTCACCCTGCGCGCCCTTGGAGGACACGTTGCCGCAGACGCATGAGGTCACCAACCAGGTCCCGCCGCACGTCGGCCACGACGTCGCCGCCGACCCCGCCCTCACCGAGGCCCTCGCCCGCGAAGGCGCCGACTGGGCCGCCCCCGAGCTGCACGAGCTCGGCGTCCTGGCCGGCTCCGAACGGGCCGTCGACTGGGGCCGGCTGGCCAACGAGAACCCGCCCGTGCTGCGCACCCACGACCGCTACGGCCACCGCGTCGACGAGGTCGAGTTCCACCCGTACTGGCACGAGCTCATGAACGTCGCGGTCCGCCACGGCCTGCACGCCGCCCCCTGGCAGGAGCCCCGCCCCGGCGCCCACGTCGCCCGCGCCGCCAAGTTCTACGTCTGGGGCCAGGTCGAGGCCGGCCACTCGTGCCCGATCTCGATGACGTACGCCGCGGTACCCGCCCTGCGCGCCACCCCCGAGCTCGCGGACCGGTTCGAGCCCCTGCTGGCCTCCCGCACCTACGACTTCGGGCTGCGCACCCCGCACACCAAGTCCGGCCTCATCGCCGGCATGTCGATGACCGAGAAGCAGGGCGGCTCCGACGTCCGCGCCAACACCACCACCGCCGTCCCCGCACCGGACGGCACGTACCGCCTCACCGGCCACAAGTGGTTCACCTCCGCGCCGATGTCGGACCTGTTCCTCACCCTCGCGCAGGCCCCCGGCGGCCTGTCCTGCTTCCTGCTGCCCCGCGTCCTGCCCGACGGCACCCGCAACTCCCTCCACCTCCAGCGCCTGAAGGACAAGCTCGGCAACAAGTCCAACGCCTCCGCCGAGATCGAGTACGAGGGCGCGCACGGCTGGCTCGTCGGCGCCGAGGGCCGGGGCGTGGCCACCATCATCGAGATGGTCAACATGACCCGCCTCGACTGCGTCCTGGGCGGCGCCTCCGGCATGCGCCTCGGCCTCGTGCGGGCCGTCCACCACGCCACCCACCGGCGCGCCTTCGGCAAGGCCCTGATCGACCAGCCCCTCATGCGCAACGTCCTCGCCGACCTCGCCCTGGAGTCCGAGGCCGCCACCGCCGTCGCGATGCGGCTGGCCGGCGCCACCGACCGCGCCGTGGCGGGCGACGCCGACGAGGCCCTCTTCCGACGCCTGGGCCTGGCCGTCACCAAGTACTGGGTCTGCAAGCGCGCGCCGATGCACGCCGCCGAAGCCCTCGAATGCTTCGGCGGCAACGGCTACATCGAGGACTCCGGCATGCCCCGGCTCTACCGGGAGGCCCCGCTGTCCTCGATCTGGGAGGGCTCGGGCAACGTCGCCGCCCTCGACACCCTGCGCGCCATGGGCCGCGCGCCCGAGGCCGTCGACGCCTTCTTCACCGAGGTCGAGCGGGCCGCCGGGGCGGACCGGCACCTGGACACGGCCGTCGCCGAGCTGCGCAAGCAGCTCGCCGACCCGGCCGAGGCCGAGTTCCGCGCCCGCCGCCTCACCGAGACGATGGCCCTGGTCCTCCAGGCCTCACTGCTCCACCGCTACGCCCCGCCCGCCGTGGCCGACGCATTCTGCGCCTCGCGCCTGGGCGGCGACCACGGCGGCGCCTTCGGCACGCTCCCGCCGGGGGTGGACACGGAGGCGATCCTGGACCGGGCACGCACGACGGCCCTCTGACGCTCCGGGCGCCCCGCCCCGCCGTTGGGTCGGGTGTCGGGGGGAAGCCCTCCAACACCCGCCACCACGCACCCGGTCATCACATCCTTGGCGGTGCCAGGTGGGTCCCGTGGTGTGTGGGGGAGGCGCTTGAGGCGGCATGGCAGGCTGGTCCGGAGGCAGGCCCGGGCCTGGGGTGGCCGCAGGCCAGGGGCGGAGCCCCCTTGCCCCAGGGGTGGGCCTGCCGCAGGGCC
>NZ_JBIVNX010000081.1:0-24486 GCF_044753805.1 Streptomyces sp. NPDC093225 | reverse complement strand
GGCCTTCGGCCCTGGCCTTCGGCCACCCCAGGCCCGGGCCTGCCTCCGGACCAGCCTGCCATGACGCCTCAAGAGGCTCCCCCACACACCACGGGCCGGCACTCCCGTGAGACGGCGACCCGAACCCCCGTACCAAGTCCCCGCACCGATCCCCCCGACGCCCCCACCCGCCCCCACATGCCCTCCCGCCTGCGGTGACGTCCGGACGTGCGGGCGCGGTACAGATCCCGTGGAGGTTTCGCGGTGCCGAGTGCGGGGCGCTGACCAGTGGTGATGGGTTCTCAGCGGATACGACGGATCTTGCGCCGCGGGTCCCCTGCGCGGTGCCGCGTGGGGTACCGTCGCGGCCCTGTGCGGAGGAGGGGTGCCTTGCGCGAGTACACCGTCCCACCCGTGGTCACGGCCCCGCCGGTGGGCGGGCTGGCCGACGTCGTCTTCGACCACGCCCTCGACGACCCCGACCGGGTGGTGCTCGGCCGCCGGGCCCCGGACGGGGGCTGGCAGGACGTCACCTCCGCCGGCTTCCGCGACGAGGTGCTGGCGCTCGCCAAGGGCCTGCTCGCGCAGGGGATCCGCTTCGGCGACCGGGTCGCCATCATGGCGCGGACCCGGTACGAGTGGACGCTCTTCGACTTCGCGCTCTGGGCCGTCGGGGCGCAGCCGGTCCCCGTCTACCCCACCTCTTCCGCCGAGCAGGTGTACTGGACGCTCTACGACGCCGGGGTGAGCGCCTGCGTGGTGGAGAACGAGGACCAGGCGATGACGGTCGGCTCCGTCGTCGACCGGCTGCCGCAGCTGGCCCGGCTCTGGCAACTGGACGCGGGTGCGGTGGCCGAACTGGTCGCGGCGGGCGCCCCCGTGGCGGACGAGGTGGTGCACCGGCACCGGCGGGCGGTGACCCCGGACGCGGTGGCCACCGTGATCTACACCTCCGGCACCACGGGCCGCCCCAAGGGCTGCGTGCTGACCCACGCGAACTTCATGTACGAGACGGACACCATGGTGGCCCGCTGGGAGACCGTGTTCCGCGCCAGGCCGGAGGACGAGCCGTCCACGCTGCTGTTCCTGCCGCTGGCCCACGTCTTCGGCCGGATGGTGGAGGTGGCGGCGATCCGGGCGCGGGTGAAGCTGGGACACCAGCCGGTGCTGTCGGCCGAGCGGCTGCTGCCCGACCTGGCGTCGTTCCGGCCGACGTTCTTCCTCGCCGTGCCCTACGTCTTCGAGAAGGTGTTCGCGGCCGCGAGGCGGCGGGCGGAGGCCGAGGGGCGGGGCGGGCCGTTCGAGCGGGCGGTGGAGACGGCCGTACGGTACGCCGAGGCCCGCGAGCAGCGCAGCCTGGGGCAGGGCCCGGGGCCGTCGGCGGCGCTGCGGGTGCAGCACCAGGTGTTCGAGAAGCTCGTGTACGCCAAGGTGCGCGAGGCCATGGGCGGCCGGGTGCGGCACGCGATGTCCGGGGGCTCGGCCATGTCGCGGCGGCTGGGGCTGTTCTTCGACGGGGCGGGCGTCACGGTCTTCGAGGGGTACGGACTGACCGAGTCGTGCGCGGCGGCCACCGCCAACCCGCCCGGGGCCACGAAGTACGGGACGGTGGGCCCGCCGATCCCCGGCACGACGGTGCACATCGCCGAGGACGGTGAGGTGTGGCTGCACGGGCGGCACGTCTTCGCGGGGTACCTCAACGACCCGCGCGCCACGGCGGAGGTGCTGCGCGAGGGCTGGCTGGCGACCGGGGACCTGGGCCGGCTGGACGGGGACGGCTACCTGACGATCACCGGGCGGAAGAAGGAGATCCTGGTGACCTCCGGTGGCAAGTCGGTCTCGCCGGGAGCGCTGGAGGAGCGGGTGCGCTGCCACCCGCTGGTCGCGCAGTGCATCGTGCTCGGCAACGACCGGCCGTACGTCGCGGCCCTGCTCACCCTCGATCCCGAGGGCGTGGCGCACTGGCTGGCCATGCGGGGGCGGCCCGCGCTGGGTCCGGCGCAGCTGGTGCGGGACCCGGAGCTGACGGCGGAGGTGCGCCGGGCGGTGGTGGCGGC
Organism: Streptomyces sp. NPDC093225; assembly: GCF_044753805.1. NCBI lineage: Bacteria > Bacillati > Actinomycetota > Actinomycetes > Kitasatosporales > Streptomycetaceae > Streptomyces > Streptomyces sp. NPDC093225. The sequence continues at coordinate 22,450 of NZ_JBIVNX010000081.1, read as the reverse complement.
GAACACGCTGGTCTCGCGCGCCGAGGGGATCCGGACCTTCCGGGTGCTGGCCGAGCAGTTCACGGAGCAGGACGGGCTGCTGACGCCCTCGCTGAAACTCAAGCGGCGGGCGATCGAGAAGGCGTACGCGGTGGAGGTCGCGGCCCTCTACCCCGAGTGAGCCCGGGCGTACCGGGTACGGCCGTTCGGGGTCCGCCGTGTCGTGGCGCGCGGGTCGGCGCGGGGGCGGGCGATCAGGCTGGGGGCGGGCCCGCACCGGGCCGCACCAGCCTGATCGAGGAGGAGCGGATGACCAACGGCATCGTCGAGCGGTTCCTGCACGCCCTGAGCCCGGCCCATCGGGAGGTCGTCGAGAAGGAGCCGCGCGAGCGGCAGGAGGAGCTCGCCGAGGCGTGGGAGGAGGAGCTCCGGGACGATGCCGAGCTCTTCGTCGAGGACGAGCTGTCCCCGCCCGCCGCGGAGAGCGAGGCGGCGGCCCGGGTCTACCGCAGCACGTACGAGTAGCGCCGCCCCGCCCCGCAGCCGCGCCGCGCCGACCGGCCGTACGGGTGTCCGAATCCCACCGTCATCGGGTATTTTCGCGGCGCGGGGACTGAGGAGTGCGGGGCGCGGGGGCGGTCCGGGAGGGGTGGTCGTGGTGGACCGGCGCAACGTGGTGACCGGAGTGCTGTGCACGGTGGCGGCGGTCGCGGTCTCGGGCGTGATGACCCTGGTGGTCCCGCCGCAGGAGGCGGCCTCCGGGCACGGTGACCCGCCGGTCCGGGCCGGCTCCGGAGCGGGTGCCGCCGTACCCGCACCGACCGCGTCGCGGGCCGTACCGACCGCCCCGCAGGCCGCGCCGCGGCCCTTCGGGGCGGCCACCCTCCCCACCGTCGGCGCCCCGATACCGACGAAGGGGACCACCGAGGCCCGCGGCGTGTTCACCGGCGCCCTGTTCAAGGACGACCTGGCCGGCGGGCACTTCTGCTCGGCCACCGTGGTGCGCAGCCCCGGCCGGGACCTGATCGTCACGGCCGGCCACTGCCTGACGCCCGGCGCCCAAGAGGGCGAGACCACCGTGTTCGCGCCCGGCTACGCCGACGGCAAGGCCCCGTACGGCACCTGGCGCGTCGCCGAGGTCTTCGAGGACGGCCGGTGGACCGACGGCGAGGACGACGACTACGACCTCGCCTTCGCGCGGCTGGAGCCGGACGCCCGGGGCCGCCGCGTCGAGGACGTCACCGGCGGCGCGCCGCTCGACACCTCCGGCCGCACGGCCGAGGAGGTCACCGTCACCGGCTACCCCACCGACCGCAACGTCCCCCGCACCTGCACGGCCGTCTCGGTCAAGGAGAGCGACACGGTCCAGCGCTTCGACTGCGCGGACTTCCCCGTCGGCACCAGCGGCTCGGCCTGGATCGCCGAGGACGGGAAGATCGTCGGCGTGCTCACCGGAGGGGACACCGACGACCAGTCCACGAGCACCGTGCTCGGCACGTACGCCGCCGAGCTCTACCGGCGCGCCACGGCCCGGTGACCGCCTCCCGGCCGCCCGCCGTCAGCGGTCCACGCGCTCCCAGCCCCGCTTCGGCGGTCGCTGCCCCAACTGGCGCTCGTCCCGGGCGCGGTAGACGACGTACGGCCGGAACAGGTACTGCACCGGCGCACTGAACATGTGCACCAGCCGGCTGAAGGGCACCAGCGCGATCAGCACCATCCCGATGACGACGTGGACCTTGAACAGGACCGGGACCGACTCCATCAGTTCCACCTGGGGGTCGAGCCGGAACAGGCTGCGCGCCCACGGGGCGATGGTCCCGCGGTAGTCGTAGCCCGAGCTGAGCGAGGCGTCGGCCAGCTTCGCGACCATGCCCATGATGATCGCGGCGAGCAGGACCACGTACATCACCTTGTCGTTGACCGTGGTGGCCCGGAAGACGGGGGCGTTGGTGCGGCGCCGGTAGACGAGCATCCCGATGCCGAGGACCGCCAGGGCCCCGGCCGCCGTCCCGCCGAACAGCGACAGCAGGTGGTAGGCGTGCTCGTCCAGGCCCAGCGCGTCCGTCCACGACGCGGGCACGAACAGGCCCATGACGTGGCCGACGAGGACGAAGAGGATGCCGTAGTGGAACGTCGGCGAGGCGACGTTCAGCAGCTTCGACTCGTAGACCTGGGAGGACCGGGTGGTCCAGCCGAACCTGTCGTAGCGGTGCCGCCAGACCAGCCCCGACACCAGCAGGACGAAGGCGACGTACGGCAGGGCCCCCCACAGCAGCGTGTTCATCCGACGTCTCCCGTTCTCCCGTCCGTCACCGCTCGCTCACCGTTCACGACCGGCAGCAGGCCGAGGTGCCCGTACGGCGGCAGGCCCGCCAGCCCGACCTCCTCGCGCGGCGGCCCCGACCGGGCCAGCGCCAGCGCCTCGGCCCGGTCCTTGGGGGAGGGGCCGGGCAGGGTGGCGCAGACGGCCGCGACCACGTGCCCGTACGGGGTGCCGCTCTCGGCCAGGGCCAGCCGCAGCAGTTCGAGACCGGCCCGGTGCTCGCGCAGCAGCGTCACGTCCCCGGTCTGGGCGGTGAACTCCAGCACGGCGGGCAGGAAGTCCGGCAGCTCCTCGTCGCTGAACTCCAGCCCGTGCCGCCGGTAGGCCTCCTTGAAGCGGACGAGCGACTCGCCGCGCCGCCGGGTGTCGCCGTCGGTCCACCAGCTCAGGTACAGGCAGTGCTTGCTCTTGAAGTCGAACACCCGCACGTAGTGCGCCGCGAGTTCGTCGGGCGGCACGGACTCGGCGAAGTCGAGGAAGGCGTGCAGGGCGGGCGCGGCGGCCCGCAGCAGCGGCAGCCGCTCCTGGAACGCCTCGTCGGGGTACGTCAGGCACAGGGCCGCCGCCTGGTGCAGGACGGCGGGTTCGGCCGCGGGGCTGCCCGGCCGGGCGGTGGTGCGGGGGCCGCTGTTCATGGGCTCTCCTCCTCCGTCGTGTCGGCGGTCTGCCGTCTGCGCAGGGCGTGGAAGTTCTCGATGGTGACCAGGGGCAGCTGCGGGCGGCCGCCGGGCCCGCCCGAGCCGTCGCCGAACGGACCGCCGTCGCGCGGGCCCCGCCCGCCCGTGCCGGGCCCGCCGGCCCCGTCCAGGCTGCACGCGTCGGGGACCGCGGACTCCTCCAGCCGGCGGGCGTCGCCGAGGGCGGCGGTGGGGATCACGTACCGCTCCTCGTACTTGGCCACGGCCAGCAGCCGGTACATGTCCTCGATGTCCCGGCCCTCCATGCCGACCGCCTCCGCGATCGTCCCGTCCGGCCGGTCGCCGAGGTTGAGGTCGCGCATGTACGCGCGCATGGCCGCGAGCCGCTCCAGCGAGGCCCGTACCGGCCCGGTGTCCCCGGCGGTGAAGATCTCCGCCAGGTACTCCAGCGGGATGCGCAGGGTGTCGATGGCACCGAAGAGGTTGCCGGCGTCCTCGCCGTCGAAGCCCGTGCCGGCGAGGGCGTCGACCACGGGGGAGAGCGGCGGGATGTACCAGACCATCGGCATCGTGCGGTACTCCGGGTGCAGCGGCAGCGCCACCCGGTAGGTGGTGATCAGCGCGTGCACCGGCGAGCGGCGGGCGGCCTCGATCCAGTCGTGGGCGATGCCGTCGCGCTCGGCGGCCCGGCGCACCTCGGGGTCCTCCGGGTCGAGGAACACGCCGAGCTGGGCCTCGTACAGGTCCTGTTCGTCCGGGGCGGCAGCGGCCGCGGTGACGCGGTCGGCGTCGTAGAGGACGACGCCGAGGTAGCGCAGCCGGCCGACGCAGGTCTCCGAGCAGACGGTGGGCAGGCCCACCTCCAGGCGCGGGTAGCACAGGGTGCACTTCTCGGCCTTGCCGGTGGCGTGGTTGAAGTAGACCTTCTTGTACGGGCAGCCGGTGACGCACATGCGCCAGCCGCGGCAGGCGTCCTGGTCGACCAGGACGATGCCGTCCTCCTCGCGCTTGTACATCGCGCCGGAGGGACAGGAGGCCACGCAGGCGGGGTTCAGGCAGTGCTCGCAGATCCGCGGCAGGTAGAACATGAACGCCTGCTCGAAGGCGAACCGCACCTGCTCCGCGGTCCTCTCGCGGGTCCTGACGACCATCGGGTCGCCGCCGGCGTGTTCGGGCGCGCCGCCGAGGTTGTCGTCCCAGTTGGAGCTCCACTCGATCTTCACGGGCTTGCCGGAGAGGAGGGAGCGGGGCTCGGCGACCGGGAAGTCGTCGCCCAGCGGGGCGTTGACCAGCGCCTGGTAGTCGTACGTCCAGGGCTCGTAGTAGTCCTTGATCTCCGGCAGCACCGGGTTGGAGAAGATCGAGACGAGCTTGCGGAACCGCCCGCCGGCCTTGAGCCTCAGCTGCCCGCGCCGGTTGAGCTCCCAGCCGCCCCGCCACTTCTCCTGGTCCTCGTACCGGCGGGGATAGCCCTGGCCGGGCCGGGTCTCGACGTTGTTGAACCAGACGTACTCCATGCCGGTGCGGTTGGTCCACGTCTGTTTGCAGGTGACCGAGCAGGTGTGGCAGCCGATGCACTTGTCCAGGTTCATGACCATGGCGATCTGGGCCATGACACGGCCGATGGGCGCTGCGCTGGGGGACATGTGTCAGTACTCCACCTTCTGCGAGCGGCGTCGGATGACGGTGATCTCGTCGCGCTGGTTGCCGGTCGGGCCCAGGTAGTTGAAGGCCCAGGACAACTGGGCGTAGCCGCCGATGAGATGGCTGGGCTTGAGGATCAGACGGGTCAGCGAGTTGTGGATGCCGCCGCGTCGGCCGGCCTCGGACCTGGGCACGTTCACCGTCCGCTCCTGGGCGTGGTGCATGTACACGGTGCCGGCCGGCATGCGGTGCGAGACGATCGCCCGGGCCACCACGACGCCGTTGCGGTTGACCGCCTCGATCCAGTCGTCGTCCTCGGCCCCGACGGCCTCGGCGTCCTGCGGGGACATCCAGATCGCCTGGCCGCCGCGGGAGAGCGAGAGCATGAACAGGTTGTCCTGGTACTCGGAGTGGATGGACCACTTGTTGTGCGGCGTGAGGTAGCGCACCGTCACCTGCTGCTGCCCGTCGGGCCCGAGGACCGGCTCGCCGAACAGCCGGTGCATGTCCAGGGGCGGCCGGTAGACCGGCAGGGCCTCCCCGAGCTCGTGGATCCAGTCGTGGTCGAGGAAGAAGTGCTGGCGGCCGGTGAGGGTGTGCCAGGGCTTGAGGTGCTCGGTGTTGAGGGTGAAGGCGGTGTAGCGGCGGCCGCCGGACTCGCTGCCGGACCACTCCGGGGAGGTGATCACGGGGACCGGCGCGGCCTGCGTGTCGGCGTAGCTGACGCGCTTGCCCTCGTGCTCGGCGGCGAGGTGCGCCATCTCCTGGCCGGTGCGCCGCTCGAGGGTGCGGAAGCCCTGCGTGGCCAGCCGGCCGTTGGTGGTGCCGGAGAGGGTCAGGATCGTGTTGGCGGCCTTCACGGCCGTGTCGATCAGCGGCCGGCCGTCGGCCGGACCGCCGCGGGCGGTGCCGTTGAGCGCCGCCAGGACCGTGACCTCCTCGTCGGGGCGCAGCACGATGCCCTTGGCCGGCAGGCCCAGCTCCTCCACCAGCGGGCCGAGGGCCGCGAACTTCGCGCCGATCGCGGTGTAGTCGCGCTCGACCACGGTCAGCCCCGGCATCGTGCGGCCGGGTACCGGCTCGCACTCGCCCGCCCGCCAGTCCAGGGCCACGCCGCCCGGCTGCGCGACCTCGCCGGGGGTGTCGTGCTGCAGCGCGGAGGCCACCAGGTCCTGGCGGGTGCCCAGGTGGTCGCGGGCGAGCTCGCTCAGCCGCCGGGCGATGGCCCCGAAGGCCTCGAAGTCGGTCCGCGCCTGCCAGGGCGGGTCCACGGCCGGGGTGAAGGAGTGCACGAAGGGGTGCATGTCGGTGGTGGACAGGTCGTGCTTCTCGTACCAGGTGGCCGCGGGCAGGGTGATGTCCGACAGCAGGGTCGAGGAGGTCATGCGGAAGTCGAGGGAGAGCAGCAGGTCGAGCTTGCCCTCGGGGGCCCGCTGGTGCCACTTCACGTCGCGGGGGCGCGTCTGCGGATCCGCCTCCCGCGCGCTGAGCGTGGAGTGGGTCCCGAGGAGGTGCTTGGTGAAGTACTCGGCGCCCTTCGCGGAGGAGCCCAGCAGGTTCGCCCGCCACAGGGTGAGCACCCGAGGCCAGTTGCGCTCGTCGTCGGGGTCCTCGCAGGCGAAGCCGAGCCGCCCGGCCATGAGTTCGTCCACCACGTACGCGGCCGGCTCCCGGCCCGCCGCCCGCGCCTGGTCGGCGAGGTCCAGCGGGTTGCGGTCGAAGGTCGGGTACGAGGGCATCCAGCCCGACCGCACCGACTGCGCCAGGCAGTCCGCGCCCGTCATGCCCGCGAACCGGCCCTCACCCAGCGGCGAGGCGAGCACGTCCGCCCGGAACCGGTCGTAGCGCCACTGGTCCGTGTTCAGGAACCAGTACGCGGTGCCGATCATCTGGCGGGGTGGGCGGGACCAGTCGGAGGCGGCGGCGAGGGTGGCCCAGCCGGTGGCGGGGCGGCACTTCTCCTGGCCGACGTAGTGGGCCCAGCCGCCGCCGTTGCGGCCCTGGCAGCCGGTGAGGGTGAGCAGGGCGAGGAAGGCGCGGTAGATGGTCTCGGAGTGGAACCAGTGGTTGGTGCCGGCGCCCATGAGGATCATGCAGCGGCCCCGCGACTTCTCCGCGGTGGTGGCGAACTCGCGGGCGATCCGGGCCACCTGGGCCGCCGGGACCGAGGTGTGGACCTCCTGCCAGGCGGGGGTGCCCGGCTGGTCCGCGTCGTCGTACGAGGCCGGCCAGAGGCCCGGCAGGCCCTCGCGCGCCACCCCGTACTGCGCGAGCAGCAGGTCGTAGACCGTGGTGACCAGGGCCCCGCCCACCCGTACGGCCGGCACGCCGCGCCGCATCACCTCACCGCGGCCCTGGCCGTGGGCGCCGCCCTCGGTGTCGAAGCGGGGGAGCAGCACCTCGACGCCCGTGGGGTCGTCCTCGTACAGCGACAGCCTGGGCCGGATCGCGCCGAGGTCGAGGTTCCAGGCGCCCCTGCCGGACTCGGTCCAGCGGAAGCCCAGCGAGCCGCCCGGTACCGCGGGCCGGCCCGTGGCCCCGTCGAGGACCGCGGTCTTCCACTCGGCGCCCTCACCGGTCTCGCCGAGGTCGGAGGCGCGCAGGAACTTGTGCGGGACGTACGCCCCGTCGCGTTCGGTCAGCGTCACCAGGAACGGCAGGTCGGTGTACTTCGTGACGTAGTCCGCGAAGAACGGGGTCTCGCGGTCGACGAAGAACTCCTTGAGGACCACGTGGCCCATGGCGAGCGCGAGGGCGCCGTCGGTGCCGGGGTGGGGGTGCATCCACTCGTCGGCGAACTTGGTGTTGTCGGAGTAGTCCGGGGAGACGGTGACGACCTTCTGGCCGCGGTAGCGGGCCTCGGCCATCCAGTGGGCGTCGGGGGTGCGGGTGACCGGGACGTTGGAGCCCCACATCATCAGGTACGCCGCGTCCCACCAGTCGCCGGACTCCGGCACGTCGGTCTGGTCGCCGAAGACCTGCGGGGAGGCCACCGGCAGGTCGGCGTACCAGTCGTAGAAGCTCAGCATCGGGGCGCCGATGAGGGAGTGGAAGCGGGCGCCGGCCGCGTGCGAGACCATCGACATGGCGGGGATCGGGGAGAAGCCGGCCACCCGGTCAGGGCCGTACCGCTTGATGGTGTGCACGTGCGCGGCCGCGATGATCTCGACGGCCTCGTCCCACGACGCGCGCACCAGGCCGCCCTTGCCGCGGGCCCGCTGGTAGCGGCGCCGCCTCTCGGGGTCGGCCTGGAGGTCCGCCCAGGCCAGCACCGGGTCCTTCAGCCGTCCCTTCGCCTCCCGGTACATCTCCAGCAGCACGCCCCGCACGTACGGGTAGCGCACGCGGGTGGGGGAGTACGTGTACCAGGAGAACGCGGCCCCGCGCGGGCAGCCGCGGGGCTCGTACTCGGGCCGGTCCGGTCCCACGGACGGGTAGTCGGTGGCCTGGGTCTCCCAGGTGATGATCCCGTCCTTGACGTAGACCTTCCACCGGCACGAGCCCGTGCAGTTCACGCCGTGCGTCGAATGCACGACCTTGTCGTGGCTCCACCGGTCGCGGTAGAAGGCGTCGCCCTCGCGGCCGCCCGTCAGCCGGACGCTGTGCAGGTCCGGGGCGGCCTCGCCGCGCCGGAAGAACCGCCCGGTCCGCAGCAGCAGGGCCGCCGGCTCCGTCGTCGAGTCCTGCACCTCAGCCTCCCCGTCGTGGACGCCCATGGAGGGCCGTGCATGTCCATCCAATCCATATTTGTCGCACTTTGCTCGATGAACGTGGGCCGACCGGGGACTACACGGTGGCGCCCACGGCGAGGAACGCGCAGATCAGGACGAACAGCACGGCCAGCAGCGGCCACACGAAGCGCAGGTACCGGTCGTAGCCGACCTTGGCCAGGGCCACGCCGCCGATGGTGACCGCCGTGGTGGGCACCCACAGGTTCATCCAGCCGCTGGCGGCCTGCCATGCCGTGACCGCCACCGCCCGCGGGACGCCCGCGAAGTCCGCCAGCGGCGCCAGGATCGGCATCGCCAGGGTGGCGTGGCCCGAGGTCGAGGGGATCAGGAAGGCCAGCGGAAGGTTCACCACGAAGACCAGCACCGCGAACACCCCCGAGGACGTGCCCTCGACGACGCCCTCGATCGAGTGCAACACGGTGTCGGTGACGCGGGAGTTGTTCATGATGACGGTCACCCCGCGCGCCAGCAGGATCACCAGCGCCGGCGACATGAAGTCCGCCGCACCCTGGATGATCGTCGAGCTGAGCCGCTGCTCCCCGAACCGGGCCACCACCCCCACCAGAACGGCCGCCACCAGGAACATCGCGGCCAACTGCGGGAAGGACCAGCCCAGTTCCCAGCCGTACGGGGTGGCGTCCGCCTTGCCGGTCAGGGCGCTCGCCCACGGCACCACCGAGAAGATCATGAAGCCGAAGACCAGCGTCACCAGAACCAGGACCGCCTTGTGGAGCGCGGTGAGCTCGGGTTCCTCGCCGACCGCGGCGGCCGCCTGCTCCCGGTCGCCCGGCAGGAACCCGCAGACCGACCGCCCCGGGTCGGCCCGCACGCGCCGCGCGTACCGGACGACGTAGAGGATCGTCACCGTGGTCAGCACCACCCACATCAGGAACCGCAACGCGATGCCGTCGCCGAGCGAGATGCCGGCCGCCGAGGAGGCCACCCCGGTGGCGAACGGGTTCACCGTGGAACACAGCACGCCGATGCCGGCCCCCAGGACCGCGGTCCCGACCGCCACCATCCGGTCGTACCCCAGGGCCAGCATCATCGGCACCAGCAGGCCGTAGAAGCCCAGGGTCTCCTCCGCGAAGCCCTCCACCGTGCCCAGCACCGAGAACACCAGCATCACGCCCGCGATGAGCAGCGCCCCGCGGTCGCGCAGCCGGTGCGCGAGCTTGGCGATGCCCCGGTCCAGCGCGCCGGTGGCGAACACCACCGTGATGAACGAGCCGATGGCGAGCACGAACAGGAACACGCCGGCGCTGCCGTACAGCGAGCCCTCGAAGTCCGGCCCGACCAGGCCCGTGGCGGGGTCCTTGATGCCGTACAGGCCGTTCACGGGGGAGAGGAAGAGGTCGTTCAGGCGGTCGACGAAGGACTGGCTCGACGGGACGCGGTGGTACGTGCCCTGGACCGGCGCCCCGTCGGCGTTGCGCCTGTACTCGCCGGAGGGGACGAGGAAGGCCAGCAGCCAGACGGCGACGGTGACGACGGCCAGGACGGTCAGGGCGCTGGGAAAGGTGAACTTCCCGGCCGGGGGCGGCTCGTCGGGCGGCGTCGTCCCGGCGTCGTGGGTCGGGCCGGTGGGGGCGCTCATCCGGCGCCGCCCGCGGTGCGGGGGCCGGCCGTCCACCGCTCCGGACCGGCGCGCGGGCCCAGCGTCAGGGCGTCGACCTCGGCTTCGGCTTCCACGGCACTCCGTCCCTCGGTGCGGTGCTCCCAGTCTTGGCCTGCGGGCCGGGGGCGGCGTCCGGGGTACGGCCGACCGGGTGAGGGTCCTGGGTGGGGCGTCCGGCCCCGCCCCGGCCCCGTCAGCCGGACGCGTCAACGGGCGGGCCCCGGCGCGTGTCGATCCGGCACCGTGATCGTTTCTTCTCGCGGAGCCACCACCAGGTGCGCGACCGGACGGGGAGGAGACGCGGTGACCGCTAGGCAGTACCTCGCCGGGATGGGGCTGATCGCCGCCCTCGCGCCGGTGCCCGCACACGCGGCGACCGGGCCGCCGGACGCCGGCCGGTACGGCGCCACCGACGACGCGGTCGTCCGGATGGACCACGACGGGACGCACCACGAGCGGCCGCACGGTGGGGGGACGGGTCGTGACGGTTCGGGTCACGAAGGTTCGGGTCACGGTAGTTCCGGCCGCGACGGTTCGGGTGGTGGAGGGGCGCACCGCGACCGCGACCGCCACCGCGACCGCGACTGTCACGCCAGCCCGGACCCCGTCCCGCCGGCGCCCCGGCCCGCGCCGGCCCCGGAGCCGGCCCCGGACCCGGAGCCGACCCCGGCCCCGGACCCGGTCCCCGTCCCGCCGGCGCCGGGCCCGGTGACCACCCCGCTCCCGCCGCGGCCGGGCGGGCCGCCGGAACCGGCCGTGCCCCTCCCCGTGCCGCCGCCCGCGCACCGGCCCGCTCCCGGGGCGCCGCCGCCCGCCGGGAGGGCCGTACCGGACGCCGTGCCGCCCCCGGATCCCGTGCCGTACCCGGCGCCGTCCGCTCCGCACGACCCTGCCGAAGTGCCCGCGCCGGTGATCCCGGCGGTGGCACCCCCGCGGCCAGCGGCCCCGGTGCTCCGGCCGGCGGCCTTCCACGTGCGCCCGTACCGCTCGGTGGTCCTGCAGCGGCGCGGCCCGCAGGGCATGTCCACCGTCATGCTCATGGTCGTCGTGACCACCCCGGCCGTCCTCGCGGCGGCCGTCCTGCGGCCCCGCGGCCGGAGCCGCTCCACGCGCTGACCCCCGCCCCGCCCCCGGCCCGCCGGACGGGGCGGGGCCCCTACGTCCGTCCGTTACCCGTGGGCGCGCCGGCCGTCGGCCGCCGTGCGCCCGTACGGCCGCGGCCGACGCGTCGGCGCACGCCGGCCGCCGCGCGTCCGTATGCCGACCGTCCCGACCCCATCCCACCTCTGGAGACACCCCGTGTCCGAATGGCTGGTCCTGGCCATCGCCATGGCGCTCGTCTGCGCCGTCGTCCTCGCCTTCACCGTCCTGCGCCACCGCCGAGCGGCCGAGGACGAGGACACCAACGAGACCCCCGACGTCATCGAGTACATGACGATGATGGTCGGGGTGGTGTACGCGATCGTCCTCGGCCTGGCCATCGCCGGCGTGTGGGAGGCCCGCGGGGCCGCCGAGGACAACGTGCGCCGCGAGGCGCAGGCCCTGTACGAGGTCACCCAGCGCGTCGACGTCTATCCGACGGCAGTCCGCGACCGGATCCGCGGCGAAGTGGACGCCTACGTCTCCCACACCGTGAACGTCGACTGGCCGCGCCTGGCCGAGGACCAGGCCCCCAGCGAGAAGGGCGCCGCACTGCTGGACCGGCTGCGCACCGACGTCACCCACCAGTCGCCGAGCACCGAACTCCAGGCGCAGGCCTACCAGCCGCTGCTGGACCAGATCTCCACCGCCGACGATGCCCGGCACGCCCGCACCCAGAGCGCCGGCTCGACGCTGCCCGGGGTGGTGTGGTTCGGACTGCTGGTCGGCGGGGTGGTGACGATCGGCCTGATCTTCACGCTCCAGATCCGCCGTTCGGGGCGCGAGCTGCTGCTGGCGGGCCTGTTCAGTGCCCTGATCGTGTTCCTGCTGTTCCTGGTCTGGAGCTTCGACGCACCCTTCGGGCGCGACGCCGCCAGCGACTCCGTGGCCCCCTTCCAGGACCTGTTCCCCACCATCGCCCAGGCTGCGGCCCGGTAGATCGAACGGCGGGGGCGTCGAGGTGGAGCCTGTGTGATGGGGCGACCGGTGTCGGGGCTTGTCGCTTCGGGGCCGGCCGCCCCGTGGTGTGTGGGTCCCCTCGCCTCTTGACCCGTCATGGCCTGCAGGCCCTGCGGCAGGCCCACCCCTGGGGCAAGGGGGCTCCGCCCCTGGCCTTCGGCCACCCCAGGCCCGGGCCTGCCTCCGGACCAGCCTGCCATGACGCCTCAAGAGGCTCCCCCACACACCACGGGCCGGCCTGCGGGGGCTGCGTGACGGTGGCCCGGATGACGGAGGCGTGGATGACAGAGGCTCGTTCTTCGGGCGCCCCGCCGGCTCAGGCGGGGCCGGCGACCGGGTCCGGGTCGGCCTCCGGGCGTGGGGTGGGCGATCGGTGTCCGGGGGCCGGGTCCGGCTGAGCCGGGGCCGGGGCCGGCCGGTCCGCCCGGGGGAGCGCCAGGCAGTCCCGCTCGACCCGGGTGAGCGCGGGACCGGACAGCGGCGGCAGCCCCGGCCCGCGCAGTGCGTGCAGCAGCACCCGCGGCCGTACCAGCCGCGAGGCGGGCTTCGAGAGGGTCATCACGTCGGTGAGCGCCGTGGCCACGTGGAAGTCGCCCGTGGCCGTGTACATGAGCCGGTCGACGTAGCGCTGGATCAGCACGTCCGCCGGCCCGGGGCGGCGGCCCGTCGAACCGGGGAAGAACACGTCCTGGCGGGTGGCCAGGTCCCAGGCCACCGAGATGGGTCCGGCCATCCGCCGCCGCGCCTCGGCCGCCAGCCCCGGCGCCGTGAGGCCGCGGGCGGCCACCCGGTCGCGCAGCGCCACCGCGCACTGGGCGGCCACCGACATGCCGTGCCCGTACACCGGGTTGAGGGCCACCGCGGCGTCCCCGACCGACAGGAAGCCCTCGGGCATGGTGCGCGAGCGCTCGTAGCGGCGCCGCCGGTTGGCCGTGTTGGCGAAGGTGTGGACCCTGCCCAGCGGTTCGGCCCGGGCCAGGAAGTCGGCGAGCAGCGGGTGCCGCAGCTCGCGGGCGAACGACTCGAACGCGTCGGGGTCGCTGGTGGGCTGTGCCCCGCGGGTCCCCGACAGGGTGACGATCCACTGCCCGTCCTCGATCGGGATGATCGTCCCGGTCCGGCCGGGGCGGCGCTCGCGGGCCGCGGCCTGGATGTTGACCACCGGCAGCTCGCCCACCCCCGCCGGAGCGCGGTAGAGCCGGCTCGCGTACACGAGGCCCGAGTCGATCTCCTCCACGGGGACGGCCGGGACGCCCAGGGCGCCCAGCCACACGGGGCCGCGGGTGCCGCGCCCCGAGGCGTCGACGACCAGGTCGGCGGACAGGACCCGCTCACCGGCCGCCGGGCCCGCACCGGCCGGGCCCGACCCCGTACCGCCCGTACCCGTGACGCCGCCGCGGGCTTCGCCGCCGTCGACGCCGTCGGTCGCTCCGGTGCCGGCGGGGGAGGGCTCGGCGGCTCCGCCCAGCGCCGCACGTACGCGCACGCCGGTGACCCGTCGGGCGTCCCCCTCCAGGCCGAGCACCTGGGTCCCCTCCATGAGCCGCACGCCCGGCAGGGCGAGCGCGGCCTCCCGGACGACCCAGTCGAGCCGGTCCCGGCCGCACGCGACGATGTGGTGGGTGGGTCGCCAGCGCCGGAACCAGCCGCGGGGCGACAGCGAGACCATGCCCTGCGTCAGGGGGATCTTGCGGCCGCCCGCGGCCTTCCACCGGTCGATCGTGCCGGGCAGCAGTGCGTCCATGGCCTCGGAGCCGCCGGACCACAGGATGTGCCCGTGCCGGCCCTGCGGCAGGTGGCGCCGCCCCTCGGGACCGGTCGGCAGCACGTCCCGCTCGACGATCACGACCTCGTCCGCGTACGGGCTGAGCGCGGCCGCCGCGAGCATGCCGGCGAGACTCCCGCCGATGATCACGGCCCGGCCCCGGCGGCCGTCCGCGGCGGCGCGGGGGGCGGCCCCGGGGCGGGACGGGGAGGGGGACGGTCGTCTGACGGAGGATCCGGTCATGAGTGGCTGCTTTCTCGGCGGTCCGCACCGGGCAGTGGGCGTTCGGAGGGCTCGGCGGACCCGGTGGCGGGAGCGTGTCGCAGGGCGACGGAGATGCGGGTCAGCTCGGCGCGGGAGTTGGTCCGGGACCAGGTGTACGCGTCGGCCGAGCCGATGACGCGGCCCTCCGGGTCGGCGGCCTTGGCGCGCAGGGCGTCGGCGACCGTCGCGGCGTCGGCCTCGGCGGCCGCGGATTCCGCGTCGGTGCCGCGCGCGAGGGCCCGGGCCAGGGTCCGCTCGCGCAGCGCGTGGTCGAAGTAGGGGTCGAGGCCCAGCAGGCCGTCGTGGATGTCGGCCATCCGCTGGGTGATGCGCAGCTCGCCCGAGGACCACCAGGCCATCCGTACGGGCCGGGCGTCGGGGTGCCCGGCCTCGCGCAGCACCCGCCACAGGAGGCCCAGCTCCCGGTACGCCTTCCAGGTCTGCCAGCTCGCGGAGGTGCGCTGGCCGACCAGGGGCAGGACGAACCCGACCGCCACGCCGAAGGACGACACCGACGCCAGGGGCGGGGCCACGTACGTGCTCAGGTAGTCGAGGTCGTGCCCGGCCCAGCGCGCGAAGACCGCCGTGAACTTGACGATGTCGAAGCCGATGTCGAGGAAGAACCCCGACACCATCATCCGCAGCCCGGCGCGCAGCCAGCCGTGGACGCGCAGCGACCAGCGCAGGCACAGCATCGTCATGACCACCGCGCCGACGGTGTGGGCGACCAGGTAGAGCACGATCATCTCGCGGATGAACGGCGTGTTCGCGTAGTACGTGTCCAGGTCGCGCAGCCGCTCCACCGGTGCGTCGCCCAGCGCGAAGAGGACGATCAGGCCGGCCGTCACGGCTGCGTACACCCCGCCGCACAGCAGCGAGATCCGCCGCCGGTGCTCGGGCGGGCCGCCGCGCCAGTGGTTGATCAGCAGGAGGCAGCAGGCGCTGAACGTGGTCAGGATGCAGTAGACCAGCGGCGCCGAGAAGTTGGGGACGCCGGTGATGCGGTTGACGGTGGCGATGGTCGGCGGTGCGGCGAAGAAGAACACCGAACTCGCCACCAGCAGGAGGATGCAGACGGCGCGCAGCAGCGGATTGCGCCAGTCCTGCACCAGTCCGGGCAGCTTGCAGGCGAACGCCAGGGCGAGCGCCGCAGCCGGGACGTACATGTCGAGGCCGTTCGCTCCCATGTCAGCCCCGCGGCCCTCGGTACCCCAGCGACTCCTCGATGCGTCCGGCGATCTGGTCCAGGCCGGCCCCGCCGGCGCGCCGCGAGCCGGGCAGCCAGGCCCGGCACTTGCTCCCCAGGAGCAGCCCGAAGGTCTCGGCCTCGGTCTCCTCCCGGGCGTCGAAGCGGGTCCGGGCGAGGACCCGGACGGCCGCGCTGAGGTCGGCCTCCTGGGACAGGAGGCGGGCGGCGACGGCGGCGCCGTCGACGTGGTGGCTGCAGTGGCCCGCCTTCATGTGCCACAGCTCGTGGCCGAGGATCACCAGCTGGTGGTCGGGCGCGGTGCGTTCCTCGACGACGACGAGGTCGCGGTCCGCCATGTCGAGCCACAGCCCGCTGGCGGTGCCCGGCGGGAACGAGGCCATCCGGAACTGGACCGGCCGGCCGCGGTGCTTGCTCATGCCCTCGCACAGGGCGGCGTAGAGGTCCGCGGGTGCCGCGGGGACGGGGAGCCGGAGGCCGGCCACCAGCTCCGCGCACAGCCGCCGCTGCTCTCTGGCTATGCTCACCGTTCTCCCCGTCGGCGGATCCGGATCAGGATCGGGACTTCATCGGGCTTCGTTGCGGTTCGTGGGGACGCGCTCGGGCGTCGGGGGCCACCGTGGGCCGGGGGCTGCGCGGCGGGCCCGGTGCCGGAGCGGCCCGGGCTGCGGAGGGGCCTCAGGAATCCGTCGGCTTGACGCTCTCGAGCAGCATGTCCAGCCACTCGGTGACCTTGTCCCGGTGCTTGTCGGTGGGCAGTTGGGCCGCCCGCCAGGCGATCCCGCGTACTCCGTGGTCCTGCAGCAGCCGGGCGAGCGGGTCGCCGGCCGAGGCCTGGGCGGGTACGGTCTCGCGCTCGCGGACCGCGAAGTCCTGGAGCAGCTGCTGCTCGGTGCGCAGCAGGGCGTCGTTGAGCGCGTCGCCGTCGTGCGCGGTCAGGAAGCCGGCGTGCACGCCGAAGAACCGCTGGATCGCGTCGCAGTGCTCCATCGTGGGACGCCGGTCGCCGTTGATCAGGGCGCCCGCCTGCTGGCGGGACATGGCCGCGCCGTCGGCGATCTCCTGCTGCGTGTAGCGGCGGCCGTTGGGCTTGACGCGGGTGCGGCGCAGCAGGTCGAGCCGCTGCAGGAAACGGGCCTGCAGGTCGGGCTCGCCGGCGGGGCGGCCGTCGAGGAGCGCCTTGACCACGTCGGCGGGGACGCCGGAGGCCTCCGACAGGCGCCGGAGGTTGAACACTTCGGAATGCGCCCGTCCGAGCGTGTTGGCGAGTTCGGCTACGCGCGCGGCGGTGGCCGCCAGGGATGCGGTGGCCACTGGGACGGGAGCCGGAAAGCCGTCTGTCACCAGTGGGTTCTCCTAGATCACGCGAGATTGGTACGGACACGCGGTGGACCAGAGGAGGCTAACCCCAATAGTTGCCTCAGGGCCAGAACTTGCCACAGCTGTGGCGTGAATGCGGCGTCCATCGGCTGGAATTGCCACAATAGTTGACACTCCATTGACGCTGGTAGCAGGATCGCCACACGGAAATGAAGATCGCAGACCGTGAGAAGGGGGAGCTCTCGGTGCCACATCTCGCAGCGGTGGGCCCGTCCGACGCCCTCGCGCGGTCCGGCCAGGAGCGCCCGGCGGGCGAAGACACCGCCCGCGGAGCAATCCGGACGGAGCGGCGCAAGGAACTCCTGCGGCAGCGCCGCGAGGAGCTGGGCCTCAGCCAGGAGGACATCGCCGCGCGGCTGGGAATCAGCGTGCGCGCGTACGGGAATTGGGAGCGCGGTCTGGTCAAGGAATGGACCGACCGCAAACTGCTGGCCCTCGCCCAGGCCTTGGAGATGAGCGAGAAGCAGCGATTCTGGATGTTCCGCGTCCTCGTCGACCGGGACCCGCCGCAGACCTGGCGCCCCGCCGAGGGAAGCCGCCTTCCGGAGGATCCGGACCAGCGCGACTACCTCCGCGACTACGCCGCGCTGATGGAGGCCGTGCCCTACCCGTCGTTCCTCGTGGACCGGCGCTGGGACGTGGCCCTCACCAACTCCGCTTTCGACCAGCTCTTCCAGTCCGTCCGGCCGCATCCGACCGCGCTGCCCGACGACAACTTCCTCCGCTTCGTGCTGTTCCACCCCGACGCGGCGGCCGTGCTGGAGGACCACGAGCCCGGCTGGTGCGTCCCGCTGCTGGCGCAGTTCTCCCTCGCGTACGCCGCGGATCCGGAGGACCGGGGGCTGGACTCCATCCGCCAGGACATCGCCCGCGACCCGTTCATGGAGGCCGCCTTCCGCTACGGCGTCCCGCACTGGCTGGGCACCTACGGGCAGGACGCCGCCGAGCGCGACGGACGGGTGCTCGCCGTCCGGCACCCGGACCCGCGCTGGGGCCGGGCCCGCTGCCGCATGGTGGCCGAATCCGGTCCCCTCCTGGACGGCATGGGCTTCACCCGGATCACCCTCGTGCTGTCCGCATCGCAGACCCCGCACGGCAAGCCCGCCGGCGCCCCGGCCGCACGCGCGCAGCACGCGCCGCGCCTGCGCGCCGTACCGCCGCTCAAGGACGAGTAGCAGGCCCCCGGAGGGCGCCCGGCCCGGCTCGTCCGGATCTCGCCCGGGCGGCGCGGGCCGGCCGGGCGGGACCCGGCCGCGACGGCGCGCCCCGCGGCCCCCGAGCGGTCCGCGCGCGCTCCGGCAGGGGGGAGACTGGGCGCGGAGCGCGGTGCCCGGTGCCACCGCGCCGTGCGAAAGGCGGTACGGCGACGTGCGACTGACGATCCTCGGCGGGGGCGGCTTCCGGGTGCCCCTCGTGTACGGAGCGCTCCTCGGGGACCGGGCCGACGGCCGCGTCACCCGCGTCGTGCTCCACGACGAGGACCCGGCCCGGCTCACCGCCGTCGCCCGCGTCCTGGCCGAACAGGCCGCGGGCGTCCCCGACGCCCCCGCCGTCACGGCCACCACCGACCTCGACGAGGCCCTGCGCGGCACGGACTTCGTGTTCTCCGCCATCCGCGTCGGCGGCCTCGCCGGCCGCGCCGCCGACGAGCGGGTCGCCCTGGCCGAAAACGTCCTGGGACAGGAGACGGTGGGCGCGGGCGGGATCGCGTACGGGCTGCGCACCGTCCCCGTCGCCCGCGCGATCGCCCGCCGGATCGCCGCGCTGGCCCCCGACGCGTGGACCATCAACTTCACCAACCCCGCCGGACTGGTCACCGAGGCCATGGCCGAGGAACTCGGCGACCGGGTGATCGGCATCTGCGACTCCCCGGTGGGCCTGGGCCGCCGCATCGCCCGGGCGCTGGGCGCGGACCCCGCACGCGCGTACGTGGACTACGTCGGGCTCAACCACCTCGGCTGGGTGCGCGGCCTGCGCGTGGACGGCCGCGACGAACTGCCCCGGCTGCTGGCCGACCCGCAGGCCCTGGAGTCCTTCGAGGAGGGCCGGCTCTTCGGTGCCGAGTGGCTCCGCTCCCTCGGCGCGGTCCCCAACGAGTACCTACACTACTACTACTTCAACCGCGAGGCCGTACGCGCCTACCAGGAGGCGAAGCAGACCCGCGGCGCGTTCCTCCTCGACCAGCAGGCCCGGTTCTACGCCGAAGCGGCCCGGCCCGACGACTCCGCCCTCGCCGCCTGGGAGCGCACCCGCGCCGAGCGCGAGGCCACGTACATGGCCGAGAACCGCGAGGCGGCCGGCGCCGGCGAGCGGGCGGCGAGCGACCTGGAGTCCGGCGGGTACGAGCGGGTCGCCCTCGCCCTGATGCGGGCCGTCGCCCGCGACGAGCGGACCACCCTCATCCTGAACGTCGCCAATCGTGGCACGCTCGCCGCACTCGACGCGGAGGCCGTGATCGAGGTGCCCTGCCTGGTCGACGCGAACGGCGCCCACCCGCTCGCCGTCGACCCGCTGCCCTACCACGCCGTGGGGCTGGTGACCGCGGTCAAGGCCGTCGAACGGGCCGTGCTGGCGGCCGCCGCGAGCGGCTCCCGCGCCGAGGCCGTCAAGGCCTTCGCACTCCACCCCCTGGTGGACTCGGTCGCCGTCGCCCGCACCCTGCTCGACGGGTACGCGGCGGCCCACCCGGGGCTCGCGTACCTGCGGAGGTAGGCGGACCTCAGGGGTCCCGTACGGCCCAACGCCGCGTGCGGAGCGCCGGGCCCCGGTGTGACAGTGCTAGGTGTGACCACTGTCCGCGAGTCCCGCGAGCCCGGCCCCGCCGCCACCGGCGAGCCCCCGCCCGTACTGGACCGCCGGCGGCGCAACGTCATCTTCGGCACGATCATGCTGGGCGTGCTGCTGGCCGCCCTCGACCAGACCATCGTCGGCACGGCGCTGCCCACGATCGTGGCCGACCTCGGCGGCGCGGCCCACATGTCCTGGGTGGTCACCTCCTACCTGCTCGCCGAGACCGTGGCCACCGTCCTGGTCGGCAAGTTCGGCGACCTGTTCGGCCGCAAGGTGATCTTCCAGATCTCGGCCGTGGTCTTCATCGCGGGCTCGTTCCTGTGCGGCCTGTCGACCAACATGCTCCTGCTGATCATCTGGCGCGGCGTCCAGGGCGTGGGCGCCGGCGGCCTGATGGTCACCTCGATGGCCCTGATCGCCGACGTGATCCCGCTGCGCGAACGCGGCAAGTACCAGGGCGCCATCGGCGCGGTCTTCGGCGTCGCCACCGTCATCGGGCCGCTGCTCGGCGGGCTGTTCACCGACCACCTCAGCTGGCGCTGGGCCTTCTACGTCAACGTCCCCATCGCCGTCCTCGTCGTCGCGGCCGCCGCCCGCACCATCCCCTCGGTCCGCTCCGCCGTCCGCCCCCGCATCGACTACCTCGGCATCGCCCTCGTCGCCGTCGGCTCCAGCGCGCTGATCCTCGCCACCAGCTGGGGCGGCAACGAGTACGCCTGGGGCTCGCCCGTCATCGTCGGCCTGTTCGCCGGCGGCGCCGTGGCCCTCGCCCTCTTCTGCGTGGTCGAGACCCGGGCCGCCGAACCGATGCTGCCGATGCGGCTGTTCCGCAACCCCGTCTTCTCCGTCTGCTCCGTCCTCAGCTTCGTCGTCGGCTTCGCGATGCTCGGCGCGATGACGTTCCTGCCGACCTACCTGCAGTACGTGGACGGCGACTCGGCCACCATCTCCGGCGTGCGGACCCTCCCGCTCGTCTTCGGCCTCCTCGTCGCCTCCGTCTTCAGCGGCAACGTCACCAGCAAGACCGGCCGGTACCGGATCTTCCCCATCGTCGGCTGCGCGGTGATGGGCCTCGGCCTGTACCTACTCTCCCTCATGGGGCCGGGGACCTCGACCTGGCTGTCGTCGCTGTACATGCTGGTCCTCGGCGCCGGCATCGGCCTGTGCATGCAGGTCCTGACCATCGCCGTGCAGAACACCGTCGACTACGCGGACCTCGGCACCGCCACCTCCGGCGTGACCTTCTTCCGCACGCTGGGCAGCTCGTTCGGCACCGCCGTCTTCGGCACGATCTACGCCAACAGCCTGGGCCCGAACCTCGCCCGCGGCATCGCCGAATCCGCCCGCACCACCGGCGCCGACCCGGCCGTGCTCACCCTGGCCGCGCAGAGCCCGCAAGGCGTGCACCGGCTCACCACCGCCCAGGCGCGCCCCATCATCGACGCCTACGCCGACACGATCGAGACCGTGTTCCTGTGGACCGTACCCGTCGCAGCGGTGGGCTTCGTCGTCGCGTTCTTCCTCAAGCAGGTCCGGCTGCGCGACAGCGCGCGGGCCGGCTCCACCGACATGGGCGAGGGCTTCGGGTCCCCCACCACCAGCGGCGACTCGGCCAAACTGCTGGAACTGGCCGTCGCCAAGATCCTGCGCGGCATGGGGCCGGACACCGCCCGCGGCATCGTGACCGCCTCCGACACCCGGCTCGACATGGCCGGGGCCTGGACCGTCATGCAGGTCGACATGCACACCCGCACCGTCGGGCACGCCCGGCTCGGGCTGATCGCGGCCCGCCGCGGGCTGCCGCCCGAGGTGCTCGTCCCCGTCTTCGACCGCATGATCGAGGAGGGATTCCTCAGCCACGAGGACTCGTACTTCTCACTCACCCACGCGGGGCGGCGCGAGGCGGGCGTGATCTCGCGCGCCTGGGGCGAGTGGCTGGCCGCCGAGCTGGAGAAGGACCGCGGCGGCCGCCCGGACAAGCCCGAACTCCGTGCCGCGGTCGACGCCATCGCCAAACGCCTGCTCGTCGAGGACCTGGCGGAGGGCAGCTTCGCCCCGCACCGCGCCGTACGGGCGTGAGGGCCGGCGACGGCCTACGAACCATCGGCGGGCGGACGCCCACGGCCCACCGGCCGCAGTGGCGTACGACCGCCGGTGGGCAGCCGCTTACATACCACCGGCGGCAGCCGCCCACCTACCACCTGCGGGCGGACAGGAACCGGCAGACGCCTAAGGAACGACCGGGTAGCAATGGGCCGGCACCGCCGGCACCGTCAACTCGGGCCGCCACACCTTCAGCACCGCGGCCGAGGGCTCGAACATCCCCGCCGGCAGCGCCTCCGGCGCGAACCACTCCCAGCGCACGATCTTGTCCGGCTCGGTCACCACCGGCTCCCCCTCGGCGCCCTCCGCCAGCGCCGCCGCGGTCACCCGGCTCACCCCGCCCTTGGCGTCCTTGAGCACCGCCAGCACCCGTACCCCCGCCGCCGCAACGCGCAGCCCCGTCTCCTCCGCCAACTCCCGCGCACCGGTCGCCTCGAAGCTCTCCTCCGGATCCGTCTTGCCGCCCGGCAGCTCCCACCGCCCGTCATGGGCCAGCCCCAGCAGCACCCGTCCCGCCGCGTCCAGCACGATCATCCCGACGCCCGCCACCGCATTGGTGGCGGGCAGCGCCCGCTCGGGCCGCTCCCCGGCGAACTCTCGCCCCGCCCCCGGTTCCTGCTGCTCCGCCTGCTCCGGCATGCCGGTCCGCTCCCTCCGCCGTAGTCGTCGTGCCCCGCCACCTCCGGCCCGGACACGAGGCGAGGATACGGACCCGCCGCGGCTTCGGCCGGGCATCCGCCCCCGACCCCGCCCCGCCGCAGCAGGCTTCGCACCGCCCCCCTTCCACCCGGGCCCGACGTCTCGTAGCGAGAGCGTCCCGTGGTGTGTGGGGGAGGCGCTTGAGCCGGTATGGCAGGCTGGTCCGGAGGCAGGCCCGGGCCTGGGGTGGCCGAAGGCCAGGGGCGGAG
>NZ_JBIVNX010000080.1:0-25108 GCF_044753805.1 Streptomyces sp. NPDC093225 | reverse complement strand
AAGGCCAGGGCGAAGCCCCGAAGCCTCCGGGGTGGGCCTGCCGCAGGGCCTGCAGGCCGCCCCCGTCAAGCGCCGAGGGGACCCACACACCACGGGGCGCCCCCACGAAGCGCGCCCACCCAGACACCGGTGACCCACCAGGCGATCCGTTGCGTGCACCGGCCACTCCCCCTCACCGCACCCCACCCCAGCCCGCACCCCAACCACCCAGCACCCAACCCCACCCAGCGCCCCAACCCACCCAGCAGCTCAAATCTCCCTCAGGAGT
Organism: Streptomyces sp. NPDC093225; assembly: GCF_044753805.1. NCBI lineage: Bacteria > Bacillati > Actinomycetota > Actinomycetes > Kitasatosporales > Streptomycetaceae > Streptomyces > Streptomyces sp. NPDC093225. The sequence goes on along the minus strand of NZ_JBIVNX010000080.1, from coordinate 24,840 downwards.
GCCGGGTTCCTCTACCCGAGTCGATCAAGAGCCTCCTACGGTGGCGCCCACAGGCCCCCGTGGGGGGCTCTCGACCGTCCGGAGCCGTGATGCGCGCGACCGCCCTCCTCCCCCTGACCGTCCTGGCGGGCTGCCTCGCCCTGACGGCCTGCACGGCCACCGCCCCGAGCACGCAGGCCACCACCCCCGCCCGCTCGGCCGCCCGCCCCGCGGACGCCGCACACACCACCACCCCCCACGACCCCACGAAGGCACCGACCCGCGCGACCCTCACGAAGGCCCCCACCGCCTCCGGTGGCCGCACCCTCCTCATGGTCGCCCCCACCACGGGCTCCAAGTCCTACGGCCTCGACGAGGCCCTGACGCCGGGCGACCTGGCCGTCGAGTTCGCCTGCGAGGGCCGCGGCAAGGTGGAGGTCTCCCTCGGCCCCCGCGACGACGACACCTTCGGCGGCCCCTCCTACGGCGAGACGCCGCAGCGGGCCCGGGACGCGGGCGTGGCCTCGACCTCCGTCGAAGTCTGCTCACCGGGCGCCGTCACGCCTCGCGGGGACGTGATCGCGCTCGCGGAGGCGACCCGCCTCACCGGCGTCACCGTCACCGCCTCGCCCGGGGTCCACTGGACCCTCACCGTCTCGCACGGCCCCGCCTCGAAGCCCCCCACCACCTGACCTCCGCCCTCCCGCCCGGCACGCACCGAAGGCCGGGACCGGCCCCCACCGGACCGGCCCCCACCGGACCGGCCCCCACCAAGCAACGCCCGGCGGGACGGAGGGCGCCGTCGCCGAGAAGACGGGGTGGATGACGAGACGCCACTGCCCCCGTCCGACGTAGACGGGGGCAGCAGACTCTCCGAAGTACGAAGCCAGCCCAACCAGCCCAGGCAGCCCAACCAGCCCAGCCAGCTCAGGCAGCCCAACCAGCCCAACCAGCCCAGCCAGCCCAGCCAGCTCAGGCAGCTCAGGCAGCAGCCGGAACGGTGGCCTGCTGCTCGGCGTCCTGGGCCGACGGACCGTCGACCGGGGAGGCCGAGGCCGTGGCGTACGCGTCCCGGTCGAGGATGCCCTCGCGGGCGGCGGCGACCACCGGCACCAGCGCTTGACCCGCGACGTTCGTGGCCGTGCGCATCATGTCCAGGACCGGGTCGATGGCCAGGAGCAGGCCGACGCCCTCCAGCGGGAGGCCCAGGGTGGACAGGGTCAGCGTCAGCATGACGGTGGCGCCGGTGAGGCCCGCGGTGGCGGCCGAGCCGACCACCGACACGAACGCGATCAGCAGGTAGTCGCCCACGCCCAGCGGCACGTCGAAGATCTGCGCGATGAAGATCGCGGCGAGCGCCGGGTAGATGGCGGCGCAGCCGTCCATCTTGGTGGTGGCGCCGAAGGGCACGGCGAAGGAGGCGTACTCCTTCGGGACGCCGAGCCGCTCGGTGACCTTCTGGGTGACCGGCATGGTGCCGACCGAGGAGCGCGAGACGAAGGCCAGCTGGATCGCGGGCCAGGCGCCCTTGAAGAACTGCAGCGGGTTGACCTTGGCGACGGTCGCGAGCAGCAGCGGGTAGACGCCGAACATCACCAGGGCGCAGCCGATGTAGACGTCCGCGGTGAAGGTGGCGTACTTGCCGATCAGGTCCCAGCCGTAGTCGGCGATGGCGTAGCCGATGAGGCCGACGGTGCCGATCGGGGCGAGTCGGATGACCCACCACAGCGCCTTCTGGAGGAGCTCCAGCACGGACTCGGCGAAGGTCAGGATCGGCGCGGCCTTGTCGCCGAGCTGGAGCGCGGCGATGCCGGCGACGGCGGCCATGAAGACGATCTGCAGGACGTTCAGCTCGGTGAAGGGCGTGATGACGTCGGTCGGCACGATGCCGGTCAGGAAGTCGATCCAGGAGCCGGTGTGCTTGGGCAGCTGGCCGTCCTTGGGCGTCAGGCCGGTGCCGGCGCCGGGGTTGGTGAGCAGGCCGAGGGCCAGTCCGATGGAGACCGCGATCAGCGACGTGATCATGAACCAGAGCAGCGTGCGGGAGGCCAGCCGGGCGGCGTTGTTGACCTTCCGGAGGTTGGTGATCGAGACCAGGATCGCGAAGAAGACCAGCGGGGCGACGGCCAGCTTCAGCAGCTGGACGAAGAGGTCGCCGACCTGCTCCAGGGTGGTGTGGAGCCAGCTGATGTCCTGGCTGCGGGCGAGCCAGCCCAGGAGGACGCCGAGCACCAGGCCGGCGACTATCTGGACCCAGAACGGGATTCTTGCGGCGGTCTTGGAGATCGCGGACACGGACAACACACTCCGACAGATGACACGTTTAGACCACTCAAAGCTAACACCTGAACTTTGAGATCCTCAAAGCCTCACTTTGAGACTGTTTAGAGTCGAATCATCTGCACCCGCCGCCCCACCGGCCCCGGACGCACGGAAGCCCCGGTGCTGGAGCGGAATCTCCGGCGCCGGGGCTTCGGCGGAAAAGCTGCGCGAGGACTACGGGAGTGTGAGCAAGCTCGCGCTCACGAGGCGGCGCGGGCGGCGTCGTCGGCCTCGTCCTCCTGGCTGCGGTTGTCGGCGAGCTTCGCCTTCATCCCGGTGACGCGTTCGCTGATCTGCTCGGACATCTCGTCGCGCTGCTTGCGCAGCAGCACGAAGGACAGCGGGGCGGAGACCACGAGCGAGAGCAGCACGACCCAGACCAGGTTCGAGTCACCGAGGCCCGAGGGCAGGATCTGGAGCTTGACCAGGCCCAGCACGGCCAAGAAGGAACCGACGAAGATCGCGAACCGCATGGCGGTGTAGCGGACGGTGGCGCTCGGCTTGGGAGCCACGGCAGGCCTTCTCTCTCCCGGTGGGGGTAGTCGTGCCCGTCCAGTGAAGCACGCCGCGCTTACGGACAAGTCCGGCGGGGGTTGTCCGTCGGGACCAGCCGCAGGGCCGCCAGCGGGACCTTCAGCGCCGCCCGCTCCCGCGGGTCCCACAGCACCGCCGCGCCACCCGCGTCCCCGACCAGCACGTACGGCCGGGCCGGGTCCAGCACCCCGCCGTCCACGGGCACCTGCGCGACGGGCTTGGTCGTCCCGACGCACACCCACTCCGGCTCGATGCCGTAGAACCCGGGAATCGCCCGGCGCTGCGCCGCGGCGGCCGCGGCGGCGCGCTCGCCCAGGGCCAGCACCGGATTCACCGTGGCCCTCACCAGTCCCGCGCCGAGCGACAACACGAGGACGAGGCCGAACGCGGCGTACCCGAACCAACGGTCCCGGACCATCATGTGGATGTGCTTCGCGTACCCGAGGAGCGCCGGGGCCACCAGGGACAGGCTCGCCCCGAAGAGCAGCTTCGACGTGGCGACGCCCTGCCACACCACCGGCACGTCCACGTCCTCGAGGTCGGCGCCGAACGCGTCCAGATAGGCCGCGTGCAGCGTCAGGCCCAGACTCGGGAAGAACCCCAGCAGGAGCGGGAGCAGCGCCGGCAGGAGCCACGGAACGGTTCGGGGCCAGCTCGACTGGCGTACGAGGAGCCGGATGCCGGACAGCAGCAGGTAGCCCAGGACCAGCAGGATGAAGCCGGACATGGCGATCTCCGGGGTCCTCATGTCCCTCGCGATGTCGCCGACCAGGTACACCAGCACCACGCACAGCCCGCCCCCGAACAGCATCGCGCCGGGCACGCTCCGCCGGCCCTGGCCGCGGAGGGTCAGGACCGTGGCGCAGGCGACCAGCAGGGCGAGCGCGAGGCAGGCCGCGGCGACGTCCCACGCGCCGCCCCGCACCGCCGCGGGCAGCCACGCGCCCAGCAGCACGGCCCCCAGCACCGGCAGCCGGAGCCAGGACAGCGCGCGGAGCGAGGCCCGGTGACGGGGACCCGGCGTGCCCGGGGCGGGGGTGCGGATCGTCCAGAGGCCGCGCACCGCGATCCGGCCGCCACCCGCGACCGGCCCGGTCCGGTGCGGGACGCCCGGGAGTGGTCGCAGCGCCAGGGCGCGGGCCGGTCCCGGCGCGGCGGCACGCACCTGCCGACCGGTGTCGAAGACACCCGAGTGTTCGGCCAGGTAGCGCCGCACCCCATGGCGCGCGCGGGTGGCCGGCGGGGCCGCGGAAACGGCCGGCGGGGCCGCGGGAGCGCGGTACACGGCCCACAGCGGCAGGTAACGCGGGTCCCGGTCGACCAGGTCGACCGACTCGACGACCAGGTCGATCCGCATCTCCTCCGCCAGCACCTCGACACGCTCGCGCGCACCCGATGCGGCCCGGAAGTCCGATCCGGGGTAGCGGGCCTCGATGGTGTACCACGCGCGACGGTCCGTCAGGGGCCCCGTCGGGCCCGCCCGTTTCTCCAACACGGGCCAGCCGCGCGCTTGCAGCGCGCCCTCGAAGAGTTCGACGTCGATCGTCGTCCCCCGCAACTCCACCAGCACCACCGCCCGCTGGTCCCAGCCCACCCCCGTCGCCGCCATCCCGATCCCCCCTCGCCGACAGCCCCCTGAGGCTACGTCAGCGGCAGCAGCATCGTGATGTCGTCGCGGTCGTCGCCGGGGGCGACGCGGATGGCGCCGGGGACGCGGCCGACCTCGCGGTAGCCGCAGGCGGCGTAGAAGTGCTCCAGGCCGAGCCCGCCCCGGCAGCCGAGCCGGATCGCGTCGACGCCGTCCATCGAGCGGGCGGCGTCGGCCAGGGCGGCCATGAGCGCGCGGCCCTCGCCGTGACCCTGGTGGTCCGGGTGGACCATCACCGAGTACGCCCACACCCAGTGCCCCTGGAGGCGGTGGGTGTTGCGCGCGAGGAAGCCCGTGGCCACCACCCGGCCCGCCCCGTCGCGGCCGACGAGCAGCCGCATGCCTCCCTCCGCGACCGCGGCCAGCTGCGTGATGAGCGCCGGGCGGACGTCGTCGCGGGCGACCGGCCCGACGAAGCCCACCGCCCCGCCCGCGTTGGTCACGTCCACCCACAGGTCCAGCAGCCCCTCGTGCAGGACGGGGTCCACGGCCGGGTCGAGCGTGAAGGTGAGCGAAGAGGCGACAGCGGTAAGGGCCATAGGCGCAGATTACTTATTACGCCCCCTCGTGCGCCATCGGAAAAGCGCCCCGGTCCGGCATCCGGACCGGGGCGCTCGACGACCGCGCGAGCGCAGCCTCAGACGCGCATCGGCTGCGGCGACTCGCGCAGCGACGCGTCCGGGCCCGGGTACTCGCGGATGACCTCGTAGCGCGTGTTGCGCTCGACCGGCCGGAAGCCGGCCTCGCGGATCAGCTCCAGCAGGTCGTCACGGCCGAGCTTGTTCGGGGTGCCGTAGTTGTCGGCGTCGTGCGTGATCTTGTACTCGACCACCGAGCCGTCCATGTCGTCCGCGCCGTGCTGCAGCGCGAGCTGCGCCGTCTGCACGCCGTGCATGACCCAGAAGACCTTGACGTGCGGGATGTTGTCGAACAGCAGCCGGGAGACCGCGAAGGTCTTCAGCGCCTCGGCGCCCGTCGCCATCTGGGTCCGCGCCTGGAGCGTGTTGCGGACCTTGCCGTCCTGCATGTCCACGAAGTCGTGCTGGTAGCGCAGCGGGATGAAGACCTGGAAGCCGCCGGTCTCGTCCTGGAGCTCGCGCAGCCGCAGCACGTGGTCCACGCGGTGGCGCGGCTCCTCGATGTGCCCGTACAGCATCGTGCACGGGGTCTTCAGACCCTTCTCGTGCGCGAGCCGGTGGATGCGCGACCAATCCTCCCAGTGGGTGCGGTGGTCGACGATGTGCTGGCGCACCTCCCAGTCGAAGATCTCCGCGCCGCCGCCGGTCAGGGACTCCAGCCCCGCCTCGATCAGCTCGTCGAGGATCTCGGAGGCGGACAGGCCCGAGATGGTCTCGAAGTGGTGGATCTCCGTGGCCGTGAACGCCTTCAGCGAGACGTTCGGCAGCGCCTTCTTCAGCTCGCTCAGCGAGCGCGGGTAGTAGCGCCACGGCAGGTTCGGGTGCAGGCCGTTGACGATGTGCAGCTCGGTGAGGTGGTCGTTCTCCATGGCCTTGGCCAGGCGCACGGCCTCCTCGATGCGCATCGTGTACGCGTCCTTCTCCCCCGGCTTGCGCTGGAAGGAGCAGTACGCGCAGGACGCGGTGCACACGTTGGTCATGTTGAGGTGACGGTTGACGTTGAAGTGCACCACGTCGCCGTTCTTGCGCGTGCGCACCTCGTGGGCCAGGCCGCCGAGCCAGGCCAGGTCGTCCGACTCGTAGAGGGCGATGCCGTCCTCACGGGTCAGCCGCTCGCCCGAGCGGACCTTCTCCTCCAGCTCGCGCTTGAGCCCAGCGTCCATGCCGCGGTCGCCTCCTCTATGTGTCCTGCAACCCTGCCCCACCGTACTCTCAGACCTCCTCCGGCAGATCGCCGACCCGGTTCTCCCACTTCGTGGACAGCACGATCGTGGTACGGGTGCGCGAGACGCCCTTGGTGCCGGAGAGCTTGCGGATGATGCGCTCCAGGCCGTCGACGTCGCTGGCGCGGACCTTGAGCATGTACGAGTCGTCGCCCGCGATGAACCAGCAGTCCTCGATCTCGGCCAGGTCGCGCAGCCGGCGCGCCACGTCCTCGTGGTCGGCGGCGTCGGACAGCGAGATGCCGATGAGGGCCGTGACGCCCAGCCCGAGCGAGGCGGCGTTGACCGTCGCGCGGTAGCCGGTGATCACGCCTGCCGACTCCAGGCGGTTGATCCGGTCGGTGACGCTGGGGCCGGAGAGGCCCACGAGACGGCCCAGCTCGGCGTACGACGCCCGGCCGTTCTCCCTCAGTGCCTGGATGAGCTGCCTGTCCACCGCGTCCATAGGTCTGGAGCCTTCCATTGTTCAGCGATCCCGCGATTTTACGTATAGAATCTAAGGCATGCAGGGCTGACACCCTGCGAAACCCCCAGCAAAACCGGGGGATGTTCAGCGAATCTTTCAGCAGATCAAAGACGATCTTTGGAGTGATCCCACCGTGTACACGATCGAGATGGCCTACGCGCACATGCGACAGCTCCAGGAGCTGGCCAGCCGATCCCGCACCGACCAGCCCGCCGCGGCCCGCCGCGTCGACAAGATGCGCGCGCCCCGGACCGCCAAGAAGCGCTAGTCCGCGGCCGACCGGCGCCCGGTGCGCCGGCCCCCACCGGGCCGGCCGGCACCCCGCTAGTCCGCAGCCCGGGAGCCACCGAGCTCTCCTTCCCAACGGCGGTACAGCCGGTGCGGCACCTCTGCCGCGTCGAGCACCCGCCCCGCGACGAAGTCCACGAGATCCTGGATGTGCGTCGCACCCGCGTAGAACGCCGGAGAGGCGGGCAGCACCACGGCGCCCGCCTCGTCCAGCGCCACCAGATGCTTCAGCGTCTGACCGTTCAGCGGGGTCTCCCGCACCGCGACCACCAGCCGGCGCCGCTCCTTGAGCATCACGCTCGCCGCCCGCTGCAGCAGGTCCTTCGACAGCCCCAGCGCCACCCCGGCCACGCACGCCGTGGACGCGGGCACGATCAGCATCCCCTTCACCCGGTACGAGCCCGACGACGGCCCCGCCGCCAGATCACCGGCCGCCCAGTACCGCACGCCCCCGCCGGCGCCGCCGCGCACGCCGCCACCGTCGCCCTCACCCTCGCTGCCGCCGCCCCCGAGCGCGTCGTACACCCAGGGGAACGTGTCCGGCTTGCCGTCCGCTCCCCGCGCCAGCCACGCCGCCAGGTCCTCGCGCCAGTGCGCGTCGCGGAACGCGATGCCCGTCTCGTCCAGGAGAGTGAGCCGCGAGGCCCGGCTCACCACCAGGTCCACGGCCTCCCCGGCCGCCAGCAACCCCCGCAGCACCGCCGCGGCGTACGGCGTGCCCGAGGCGCCGGACACCCCGACCACCCACGGCACGCGCCCGCCCTCGGCGCGGCCTTCCGCCCTGCCCTCAGTCATGACTCGAGCCTAGAGCGTGAGCCCGCGCACCAGCAGGTCCGCGAGGGCGCACACGAAGAGCGCGATCCCGATGAAGCCGTTCACCGTGAAGAAGGCGCGGTTGAGCCGGGAGAGGTCCTTCGGCGTGACGATCGAGTGCTCGTACCCGAAGGCCGCGGCGACGACGATCAGGCCGGCCCAGAAGAGCACGCCCGCGTCCGTGGCGACCGCGTACCAGGCGAACAGCGCCATCGTGACGACGTGGCAGGCCCGCGCGCCCCACAGCGCCGCCGGGATCCCGAACCGCGCCGGCACCGACATGACGCCCTCGGCCCGGTCGGCCTGCACGTCCTGGCAGGCGAAGATCAGGTCGAAGCCGCCGATCCACACGCCGACCGCCAGCCCCAGGAGCACCGCGTCCCCGGACCACTCCCCCGTCACCGCCAGCCACGCGCCCACCGGGCCCATCGCCTGGGCCAGGCCCAGGATGGCGTGCGGGAAGTTCGTGAACCGCTTGCCGTACGGGTAGAGCACCATCGGTACGACCGCCACCGGCGCCAGCGCCAGGCACAGCGGGTTGAGCAGCGCCGCCGCCCCGAGGAAGACCGCCACCGCGATGCCCGCCCCTGTCCACGCCGACCGCACCGAGACCGCGCCGGTCACCAGCTCGCGGCTCGCGGTGCGCGGGTTGCGGGCGTCGATCTCGCGGTCGATGATCCGGTTGGCGGCCATCGCGAAGGTCCGCAGGCCCACCATGCAGACGGTCACCAGCAGCAGCTTCACCCAGTGGACCTGCCGGTCCAGCTCGAACATCGCGCTCAGCGCGGCGATGTAGGCGAAGGGCAGCGCGAAGACCGAGTGCTCGATCATCACGAGGCGCAGGAACGCCTTCGTACGCCCCGGCCGGGCGCCGGGGACGGCAGCGGTGGTCACAGCCCGTATTCCTTCCAGCGGCGGTCCACCAGGGCCGCCGTCGCCGGGTCCGACTCCACCATGTCCGGCCAGCCGCCGTCCCGGGTGTAGCCCTCCTCCGGCAGCTTCTTCGTCGCGTCGATGCCCGCCTTGCCACCCCAGAACTGCTGGTACGAGGCGTGGTCGAGGTGGTCCACCGGGCCCTCGACCACGGTCAGGTCGCGGGAGTAGTCGGTGTTGCCCAGCGCCCGCCAGGCGACCTCGTGGAGGTCGTGCACGTCGCAGTCGCTGTCCACCACGATGATCAGCTTGGTCAGCGACATCATGTGCGCGCCCCAGATGGCGTGCATGACCTTCTGCGCGTGCTTGGGGTACTTCTTGTCGATCGAGACGATCGCGCAGTTGTGGAAGCCGCCCGCCTCGGGCAGGTGGTAGTCCACGATGTCCGGCACGATGATCTTCAGCAGGGGCAGGAAGAACCGCTCGGTGGCCCGCCCCAGCGGCCCGTCCTCGGTCGGCGGCCGGCCGACCACGATCGACTGCAGCAGCGGGCGCTTGCGCATCGTCACGCAGTCGATGGTCAGGGCCGGGAACGGCTCCTGCGGGGTGTAGAAGCCGGTGTGGTCGCCGAACGGACCTTCGGGCAGCGTCTCGCCCGGCTCCAGCCAGCCCTCGATGACGACCTCGGCCTGCGCCGGCACCTGGAGCGGCACGGTCTTGCAGTCGACCATCTCGATCCGCCTGCCCGCGACGAACCCGGCGAACAGGTACTCGTCGATGTCGCCGGGCAGCGGCGCGGTGGAGGCGTACGTCACGGCCGGCGGGCAGCCGAAGGCGATCGCCACCGGCAGCCGCTCGCCGCGCTTGGCGGCCACCGCGTAGTGGTTGCGGCTGTCCTTGTGGATCTGCCAGTGCATGCCGATGGTGCGCTTGTCGTGGCGCTGCAGCCGGTACAGGCCCAGGTTGCGGACCCCGGTCTCCGGGTGCTTGGTGTGCGTCAGGCCCAGGTTGAAGAAGGACCCGCCGTCCTTGGGCCAGGTGAAGAGGGCCGGCAGCCGGTCCAGGTCCACCTGGTCCCCCGTCAGGACGACCTCCTGCACGGGAGCGGCCTCGGACTTCACCTTCTTCGGCGGCACGTGCACCATCGAGCCGAGCTTGCCGAAGGCCTCGCGGACGCCGATGAATCCCTGCGGGAGCTCCGGCTTGAGCAGGCCGCCGATCTTCTCGCTGATCTCCCCGTAGGACTTCAGGCCCAGCGCCTTGAGCAGGCGGCGGTCGGTGCCGAAGACGTTCATCGCCAGGGGCATGTCGGAGCCCTTGACGTTCTCGAAGAGCAGCGCGGGCCCGCCCGCCTTGTTCACTCTGTCGACGATCTCCCCGACCTCGAGGTAGGGGTCCACTTCGGCCTTGATGCGCTTGAGGTCGCCCTCCCGCTCCAGGGCCCGGAGCAGCGAGCGGAGATCGTCGTAAGCCATGCAGGCCAGTATCCGCCACGCACTACCCTGGGAGCGTCACCGGGGCCCGCGGGGCCCCGCCACCGCTTCGGGGGGTCGGACTCACACCGTGCTGCGCTATCTGCCGTTCCTGCTGGTCCTCGCCCTGACGATCTACGCCTTCGTCGACTGCCTGAACACGCCCGAGGAGGAGGTCAGGCACCTGCCGAAGGTGGTGTGGGTGATCATCATCCTGCTGTTCTCGATCGTGGGCCCGGCGGTGTGGCTGCTGGCCGGCAGGAAGCGCGCGGCCGTGGGCGGTTCGGGGGCCGACCGGGGCACCACCCGCTGGGTGGCCCCGGACGACAACCCCGAGTTCCTGCGCTCCCTCGACGAGGACCGCAAGCAGCAGGGCGACCGGGACCCGGGCCGCGACGCCGGTCCGGACGAGCGCCCGTAACGCCCCGTCACATCGGAGCCCGACGTCTCAGAGCGCGGCCGGCGGCCGCATCTCCAGGCCGTACCGGGCGACGACCTGGAGGATGCGCTCCAGGTCCGGCTCGGTCTCCGGCGGCAGCTCGCGCCGCTCGGCCGGCACGCCCATCTCGGCGAACATCCGGTCGACGTTGGCCCCGGGCGCGTAGGTGACCAGGAGCCGTACCGTGCTGGTGGGCTCGAACCGCTCCCAGTGGCCCGCCGGGATGTGGAAGAAGTCCCCGGGACCGCACTCGACGATCTCGTCCTCCAGGTGCAGGCGCACCCGCCCCTCCAGGACGTAGCAGCTCTCGGTGCCGGGGTGGGTGTGCAGCGGCGGGCCCCAGCCCTCCGGGACCGTCATCCGCATGACGGCGAAGGCGCCGGCCGTCTCCTCGCTGGCGGCGATCACCTCGTACAGGCTGTTGAGGACCCAGTAGGCCGGGGCGTCGCCGTCGTGGCGCACGTGCGCGTGCTTCGCCATGGGTGTGCTCCTTCCGCCCGGGGCGCGCCTACTGGCGCCCGTAGTGGGCGCGCAGGGTGCGCCGCCGCTCGTCGGTCCACCGCTCCCAGTCCGCGGGGCGGCCCTGGAGGGCCTCGGCGAGGAGTTCGAAGTGCGCGTGCCAGCCGGCCAGGGCGTCGAGGCGGTCGGCGTCGGAGCCCGCCCGCTCGTTGGTGAACCGCAGGACCGTGGCCTCGGGGCCGGGCGGTTCCAGGTGGAAGCGGAGCCGGCCCTGCCCGGTCACCGTGTACTCGGCGACGCGTTCGGCGTCCCAGGCGGTGATGCGGCCCGTCGCGATCGTGCCCGTGTCGAGCCAGCGCAGGACGATCCGCCCGCCGATGCGGCGCTGCAGCTCCTCGGCGGCGGCCAGCCAGCCGCGCAGTCCCTCGGCGGTGGTCAGGGCCGCCCACACCTGCTCGTAGCCGTGCGGGAGGTGCACCTCGAAACGCAGCCGGAACCGGTCCGCGCCCCGGCGCTCGCTGGCCACCCGGCCGATCGCGGACAGGGATGCGGTCATGCCACCAGCGTCACCCGTTCGGCGGTACTTCGCACGCGGGCGCGGGACGGACCCGCGGGACGACGCGGACCGCGGCGGACGGCGGACGCCGGGGCCCGCGGGACGACGCGCGCGGGGGCCGCCGCGGGAGTCCCGCGACGGCCCCCGCGGGGTCCGCGTGCCGTGCGTCAGACGCCGGCGTACGAGTGCTTGCCGCTGAGCAGGATGTTCACGCCGTAGTAGTTCCAGATCCAGCAGGCGAACGCGAACAGCGCCAGGTAGGCGGCCTTGCGGCCCTTCCAGCCGGCCGTCGCGCGGGCGTGCAGGTAGCAGGCGTAGGCGACCCAGGTGACGAAGGACCACACCTCCTTGGGGTCCCAGCCCCAGTAGCGGCCCCAGGCGTCGCCCGCCCAGATCGCGCCCGCGATGATCGTGAAGGTCCACAGCGGGAAGACGGCCGCGTTGATGCGGTACGAGAACTTGTCGAGGCTCCCGGCCGCGGGCAGCCGCTCGAGGACCGAGGTCGCGAACCGGCCGGGCCGCTCGCCGCGCTCCAGCTTGGCCTCGTACGAGTCGCGGAACAGGTAGAGCAGGGTGCCGACGGCGCCGATGTAGAACACCGCACCGCAGATGATCGCGGTGGAGACGTGGATGTACAGCCAGTACGAGTGCAGCGCCGGCACCAGCTGGTCGCTGTCGGTGTACAGCCAGGTGGTGGCGATGCCGAGGTCCAGCAGGACCGTGGTGACGAGCACCAGGCCGATCCAGCGGACGTTCTTCTTCAGGGCGAGGAGGACGAGGTACGCGCCGACGGCCACCGTGGAGAAGGTGATCGAGAACTCGTACATGTTGCCCCAGGGGGCCCGCTCGACGGACAGGGCGCGGGAGACCACGCCGGCGGCCGCGATGAGGAAGCCGAGGGTGGTCAGGGAGACCGCGATCCGTCCGTACAGGTCGCCCTTCTCGGTGCCGCCGGCGGCACCGGGGCCGTCGGGCACGTCACGGCTGCCGGCGGCGGCGCGGGTGACGACCTTCGGCTTGTCGAGGACCGCGGTGCCCCCCTTCGTGCGGACCGTGACGGCGGGGGCCGCGGCGGCCCCCGCGGTCCGGGCGCCGGCGCCGGTCAGCGCGGCCGCGGTGCGGCCGACCTTGCTGCGGCTGCCGAAGACCCACTCGGCGATGTGCGCGAAAAAGGCGAGCGTGTAGACCGCCATGGACGAATAGACCAGCACGTTGCTGATGTGCGCCAGATTCTCGTTGGCGGCTACTGCGAGCTGCGTCATGCGCGCTCTCCTTCGGCAGCGGTGTCGACTGCGGGGTCTGCTTCGGTTTCGGCTTCCGCGGGCTCGGGCGCCGTCGGCGCCGCCTCGGAGTTCAGGGTCAGGGCCAGGGAGCCCAGCTCCTCGGGGAGCTTGGCGGACTCGCTGCGGCCCAGGCCCGCCATCAGGACGACGGTGGTGCCGCGGTCCGTGACCGCCCGGACCCAGATCCGGCGCCGCTGGATGAACAGCGAGCCGGCCAGGCCCAGGATGGCGGCGATCGCGCCGGTGAGGGCGAGACCGCTGCCGGGCTGGTGGGTGACGGAGAAGGTGGCCCAGCGGCCGATGCCCTCGAACTTCACGGTGCCCGCGCCGTTCGGCAGGGTCATGGACTCGCCCGGGAGCATGCGGACCGCGAACGGGTTGCCGTCCTTGTCCTTGAACTGCTTCATCTTGGACGTGTCCAGGACGTACACGTTCTGCGGCAGGCCCGCGTCCACGCCGAGGCTGCCGTGGTAGCCGGTCAGCGCCAGCGCCGGGAAGTCCAGCCCCGGGTACTGGGAGAACATCGTGCCCCGGCCCGCGCCCGCGAAGGTGGGCACGAACACGCCGGAGAAGCCGAGCTGCTCCTTCTTGCCGTTCTTGTCGCGGTAGCCGTCGTTGACCTTGACCGCGCCGGTGGAGGTGAGGTTCGCGTCCTGCGGCAGCATCGGCACCGCGTCCTTGAAGACGACCTTCCCGCGGGCGTCCGTCACCGAGATGACCGGGGCGTAGCCGTGGCCGAGCAGGTAGATCTTCGAGCCCTCGATCTCGAGCGGCTTGTTGACCTGGATCTCGGTCTTCTTCGGCTCGCCGTACGCGCCCTCGCTGTAGGTGACGTACGCCTTGAAGTCGCGGGCGGTGCCCTTCTGCGGGCCGGTGCGCTCGTAGGAGGCGTCGAACTCGTCCAGGGTGAAGCTGAACGGCGGCAGGTCGTCGGCGGTGAAGAGGCTGCCGGACTTGAAGTCGTCGTACTGGGTGAGCGTGTTCGAGAACCCGCCGCCCTGGAGGACGAGCTTGCCGCCCTCGGAGAAGAACAGCCGGCCCCAGGCGAAGGCCACCAGCATCACGATGAGGGCGACGTGGAAGAGCAGGTTGCCGGCCTCGCGCAGGTAGCCCTTCTCCGCGGCGACGGCGTTGCCGGTGGCGTGCACGCGGTAGCCGCGCTTCTTGAGCAGCTGCTCGGCGGCGGCGAGGACCTCGTCGGGGTCCGTCCCGGTGCGCCAGTGGGTGAACGCGGGGAGGCGCTCCAGGCGCTTGGGCGCGCCCGGCGGGCGGCCGCGCAGCTGGCCGACGAACTGCCAGGAGCGCGGCACGATGCAGCCGATGAGGGAGACGAACAGCAGGATGTAGATCGCGGAGAACCACACCGAGCTGTAGACGTCGAACAGCTGGAGCTTCTCGTAGACCGGCGTGAGGGTGGGGTGGCCGCGCTTCCAGTCGGCGACCTTGAGCAGGTCGACGCTGTTCTGCGGGATGAGGGAGCCGGGGATGGCGCCCAGGGAGAGCAGGAACAGCAGGATCAGCGCGACCCTCATGGAGGTCAGCTGCCGCCAGGTCCAGCGGGCCCAGCCGAGCAGGCCGATGCCGACGGGGTCGCCGGGGCTGTCGTCGAGGGGGGCGGTGGACAGCTGGGCGCCGGCCGCCGCCTCGTCGACGGTGGTGCCGGCGGGGTCGCCCGCCGCGGCACCCGTCGTCTTGTCGGTCGTACTCATTCGTCGTCCGTCCTCAGATCCCGACCGTGAAGCCGTCGCTCCAGCCCTGCATTTCGCCGATGATGCTGTCCCACGTTCCTGTGACGAGCAGCAGGCCGGTGAGGATCAGCATGCCGCCACCGATCCGCATCACCCACGCGTAGTGCTTCTTGACCCAGTCGAAGGCGCCGAGCGCCTTGCGGAAGGCGACGGCGGTGAGCACGAACGGCACGCCGAGGCCGAGGCAGAAGACGGTCGTCAGGAGCGCTCCGCGGGCCGCGCTGCCCTGCTCGAAGGCGAGGGAGGTCGCCGCGGCGAGGGTGGGGCCCATGCAGGGGGTCCAGCCGATGCCGAAGAGCACGCCGAGCACGGGGGCGCCCAGCAGGCCGGCGGCGGGCTTCTTGTGGAAGCGGAACTCGCGCATCGTCAGGCCCGGGATCCAGCCCATGAAGAACAGGCCGAGGAGGATCACGAGCCCGCCGAGGACCCGGGAGATGACCTCCTTGTGGGCCTGCAGGGTGTCGCCGAAGTACCCGAAGAGCGCCCCGCCGGAGACGAACACGGCGGTGAAGCCCAGGACGAAGAGGCCGGCCCCGGCGACCATCCGGCCGCGGCGGGCCTCGGCGAGGTCGGCGCCGCCGACGCCGGTGACGTAGGACAGGTAGCCGGGTACGAGCGGCAGCACGCAGGGCGAGAAGAACGAGACCAGGCCGCCGAGCAGCGCCAGCGGCACGGCCAGCAGCAGGGCTCCGCTGTAGACCGTCTGGTTCACGCCGGTCTCGGCGGCCAGTTGGAGGACGGCCTGGCCGGTGCCGGATCCTTGCGGGGTCACGGGGAGCACCGGGTCACTTCTCCGCGAGGACGGGCTCGATCATCTTCCGCAGGGTCTCCTCGTTGACCGCCAGCAGCGAGCGGGCGGCGATCCGGCCGTCCCGGTCGAGGACGAGGGTGGAGGGGATGGACTGCGGGTTGAGCGTGCCCTTGGGGAAGCGGAGCATCAGCTTGCCGTTGGGGTCGTACAGGCTCGGGTAGGTGATGCCGAAGTTCTCCTCGAAGGCCTCGGCGGGGGGCTTGGAGGCGTCGCGGGTGTTGATCCCGACGAACTCCACGCCCTTGGCCTCGAGCTCCTTGGAGACCTTCGCGAAGTGCGGGGCCTCGGCGCGGCAGGGCGGGCACCAGGAGCCCCAGACGTTGAGGACGACGACCTTGCCCTTGAGGGAGGTGACGTCGAGCCGCTGTCCGTCGACGGTCTCGCCGTCGAGCTTGGGCGCCTCGCTGCGGTCGGCCACGGCCACCGTGGAGACGCCGCCCTTGCCCTGGACGTAGTTGGTGCCGGAACCGGAGGACGTCCCGCCGGAGGCGCCGCAGGCCGTGAGGGCCAGGGCGCCGGCGAGGGCCGCCGCGGTCGGCAGCAGGACGCGGCCGCGTGCGGTGCGGCGGCGGGGGGCGCGGCTGAGGCTCATGTGAAAAGTTTCGCATGGGCGAATTGCCGATCTTCCGCGCCCCCTGCGGGCGCGGCTAGGCGCTGGTGAGGAAGGTCTTCCAGCCGCCCGTGGGGCTCTGGCCGGGCTGGAGGGAGCGGAGCTTGGTGAGGACCTTGGGGTCCTGGACGTCGAGCCAGTCCACGAACTGACGGAACGATACGAGCCTTACATCCTTTTTGTCCGACATGGACTTCAGGGCTTCCTCGACGGCGTCCATGTAGATGCCGCCGTTCCACTGCTCGAAGTGGTTGCCGATGAACAGGGGTGCGCGGTTGGTCTCGTACGCGCGCCGGAAGCCGTTGAGGTAGGTGCCGGTGGCCTGGGTCCGCCAGCCGGGGTAGTTGGCCGGGACGCCGCGGGTGGTGTTCCCCGACTGGTTCGCCAGGATGTTGTAGTCCATGGACAGCACCTCGAAGGAGTGCCCCGGGAACGGCAGCCCCTGGAGGGGCAGGTCCCATATGCCCTGCTTCTTGTCGGGCCACGCCTGGACGCCGCCGGGCGAGGAGGCGTCGTAGCGCCAGCCGAGCTTCTGCGCGGTCGGCAGCAGGTTGTCCTGGCCCTTCAGGCACGGGGTGCGGGCGCCGACCAGCTCCTTCGAGTAGTCGAAGGGCAGCGGCTCCAGGTCGGTGAAGCCGGTGTTCGTCTTCCACTTGGTGACGAACGACACGGCCTGGTCTATCTCGTCCTGCCAGTCGGCGCCGGTCCAGCGCTCGACGGAGCCGGAGCCGCCGCAGAAGTGCCCGTTGAAGTGCGTGCCTATCTCGTGGCCGTCGAGCCAGGCCTGCCGCACGTTCTTGATCGTCTCGCGGACGTGGCCGTCGGTGAGGTAGCCGATGTCGGAGGCGCCGACGGGGTTGTTCGGCGGGCGGTAGAGGCTCTTCTTCGACTCCGGCAGGAGGTAGAGGCCGGAGAGGAAGAAGGTCATGGCCGCGCCGTGGTCCTTGGCCACCTTCAGGAAGCGCGGGAAGAGGCCGTTGCCGACCTCGCCGGCCCCGTCCCAGCTGAAGACCACGAACTGGGGCGGGGTCTCGCCCGGCTGGAGCGGCACGGGCTTGGCGGGCTGGCGGGGCTGCGGCCCGGTGTCGGCGGTCGAACCGTCACCTATGAGCTTTGCGGGAGGTCCTGACGGTTCACCCGATTTCTTCCCGCCCTTCCCGATCGGACCGAGAGCCCCCTTGCCGGCCTGGTCCCCCGCACTGCACCCCGCGACCCCCACCGCGGCCGCCGCACCAAGTCCCAGACCCAGCGCACCCCGTCGACTGAATTCGCGCATGTCACCGTCCCCGTCGTCCACGCGAAGCTCTCACCCTGTCCATATAAGCGGACAAATGGAGAGAGGCCTTCCCCCAACACGGTGGTTCCCACAGGGCCGGTATTTATTTCGGCAAAGTCAGGAGGAAGCTGGCGCGAAAACGCCGGCGGGGCCGGAAGACCAGCCCCGCCGGCGTTCTGAGGGGTCCCGGGACGGAGCCCCGGTCAGGCCCCGAAGGCCTTGGCCTTCCCCTTCACCGGCTTCGCACCCGCGAGCAGGTGCGCCGGCACCAGGTCCCGCGCCGGCTCGCTGTAGCCCACCGACACCAGCTGGTCGCCCTGGTACGTGAACGACGTCAGCGAGGCCAGCGTGCACTGCCGGCGCCGCGGGTCGTGCCACAGCCGCCGCTTCTCCGCGAAGCTGCGCACGATCCAGATCGGCAGCTGGTGGCTGACCGCCACCGCCTCGTGCCCGCGCGCCGCGTCCTTGGCCGCGTCCAGCGCGGCCATCATCCGCACCACCTGCTCGATGTACGGCTCGCCCCACGACGGCTTGAAGGGGTTCGTCAGGTGCTTCCAGTTCGCCGGCTTGCGCAGCGCCCCGTCACCCACGCCGAAGGTCTTGCCCTCGAAGACGTTGCCCGCCTCGATCAGCCGCCCGTCCGTCGCGACGTCCAGCCCGTGGCCCTTGGCGATCGGCTCGGCCGTCTCCTGCGCCCGCTCCAGCGGGGAGGCGACGACGTACGTGACGTCGCGCCCGTCCAGGTGCTCGGCCACCTTGTCGGCCATCCGGCGCCCCAGGTCGGACAGGTGGTAGCCGGCCCGGCGCCCGTACAGCACGCCGTCGGGGTTGTGCACCTCGCCGTGCCGCATCAGGTGGACGACGGTGATCTCGTCGCCGCTCATGCGCCCGCCTCCGCAGTGGCCTCCGCGGCCGCCCGGGCCGCCGCGGGCAGCGCGGCGGCGATCCGCTCCACGGCCCGCTCGTCGTGCGCGGTCGAGACGAACCACGACTCGAACGCCGACGGCGGCAGGTACACGCCCTGCGCCAGCATCGAGTGGAAGAACGCGGTGAAGCGGAAGGACTCCTGCTTCTTCGCGTCGTCGTAGTTCCGCACCTCGTCCGGGGTGAAGAACACCGAGAACATGTTGGACGCGGTCTGCAGCCGGTGGGCCACGCCCTCCTTGGCCAGCGCCTCCGTGACCAGGCCCTGGATCTCCTTCGAGACCGCGTTCACCTTGTCGTACGCCGCCTCGTCGAGCAGCCGCAGCTGCGCCAGGCCCGCCGCCGTGGCGACCGGGTTACCGGAGAGGGTGCCCGCCTGGTAGACCGGGCCGGCCGGCGCCAGGAACGCCATCACGTCCGCGCGGCCGCCGAAGGCCGCCGCCGGGAAGCCGCCGCCCATGACCTTGCCGAAGGTCATCAGGTCGGGCTTGACGCCGTCCACCCCGTACCAGCCGGCGCGGCTCGTGCGGAAGCCCGTCATGACCTCGTCGGAGACGTAGAGCGCACCGTTCTCGCGGCACAGGTCCGCCAGGCCCTGGTTGAAGCCCTCGCCCGGGGTCACGACGCCCATGTTGCCGGGCGCCGCCTCGGTGATCACGCAGGCGATCTCGCCCGGGTGCGCGGCGAAGGCCGCCCGTACCGCGTCCAGGTCGTTGTACGGCAGCACGATCGTGTCGCCCGCCTGCGCACCGGTCACGCCGGGCGTGTCCGGCAGCGCGAAGGTGGCCAGCCCGGAGCCGGCCGCGGCGAGCAGCGCGTCCACGTGACCGTGGTAGCAACCGGCGAACTTCACGACCTTGGCCCGGCCCGTGAACCCGCGGGCCAGCCGGATCGCCGACATGGTCGCCTCGGTGCCGGAGGACACCAGGCGCACCTGCTCGACCGGCGCGATCCGCGCCACGATCTCCTCGGCGAGCGCGACCTCGCCCTCACCGGGCGTACCGAAGGAGGTACCGCGGGCCACCGCCTCCTGCACGGCGGCGATCACCTCGGGGTGGGAGTGTCCGAGGATCATCGGCCCCCAGGAGCACACAAGATCGACATACTCGCGTCCGTCGGCGTCGGTCAGGTACGGACCGGTACCGGACACCATGAACCGGGGCGTACCGCCCACGGCCTTGAAGGCGCGGACGGGAGAGTTCACGCCGCCGGGGGTCACGACTGCCGCCCGGTCGAAAAGAGTCTGCGAAACTGGGGCCTGGTATGGGTAGCTCACACCAGCCATGGTGTCAGAGGCCCGGGCCGTCTCGCGGACAGGTGTGGGCCGGGTGTGTGCGCATCGGGTTTCACCCTCGTGTCGCGGGGGAGGTCACTGCCATGATGATCAGGCCGGTCCGGAGGCATCCGGACGGCCGGTAGAGCGGTCGGGTGGATATATGCAACGCGGTGGTGGACCGGGCGAGGGCACGGACGGCCTGGACCCGCAGCGCGCCCGCGACCGAGCGCGCGAGGCCCGCGAGCCCGGCCGCGACGTCCATGACGCCCGGGAGGGCCGGGACGGCCGCGAACCCCTGGACCAGCAGCGCGCCCGCGAGGGGCGGGACGCCCTCGACCCGCAGCGCGCCCGTGAGGCCCGCGAGGCCCGCGCCCGCCGCGGCAAGCACCGCCGCCACGCCGGCAGCGACCCGGCAGCAGAACAGCCCGGACCGACCGGGGCACCCCGCCCGGGCCCCACGGACCCCGCCCGCCCCACGGACCCCGCCCGCCCGGCGGGCCCCGCCCGCCCGGCGGGCCCCGCCGCGAGCGGCGGCCCCGGCACGGGCCGGACCGGCGCGACCGGCAGGCCGGCCACCCCGGACCCGTCCCTGACCGCCGGCCCCGGCACGGGCACCGGCTCCGGGTCGGACACGGGCCCCGACAGGGGCACCGCCACGGGCTCCGGGTCGGGCGCCGCACCGGGCACCCCCGCCGGCCGGGCCGCGGGCCGCCGCGCCCGCTCCGGCGCCAAGCCGCCGGAGTCCGACACCACCGAGACCACCGAGACCACCTTCGGAGGCCGCGGCATGGGCGTGACGTACAAGTACTTCGGCGCACCCGACGGGGCGACGGCCGCCCGCGTACCGGTCACCATGCGCCCCGAGGAGCTCGGCGGCGACGAGCTCGGCATGGGCGGCATGTTCACCAAGATCAAGCCGGAGACGGTGGCCGCGATGGTCCTCACCGGCATCGAGGGCATACCGCTGCACAAGGTCCCGCCCCTGGAGCTGGTGGTCCTGCACCCCGACTACGCGGTGGTCAAGCTGCCCATGACCGTGGTCGACCCGCTGCGCGGCATCGGCGAGGAGTCCGTGGGCGCGGCTGCCTTCATCTGGTCCACCGTCCCGGACCGCGGCGGCCCCCGCGACGCCTTCAACGTCTACCAGCTGCTCCACGAGTGGCAGCAGTTCAGCGAACGCCTCCACGAGAACGGCCACCAGCCCTACTGCCTGGTCTGGCCCTGACCGACCGCGCCACCCCGAGCATCCCCCCGGCGCGACGGAGCACGCCCCGCAGGGCGCACCCGAGCACCGCGAACCGCACCGAACCCGCACCGCCCCCGCACCGGGACCGGCGCGGGGGCGGCGGAGCCGCACCGCGGCCGGACCCACCGTCACGCCCGCATCCTCCGCCTGCCCCGCCCACCCGCTTTCGGCCATACTCGCCGCATGCCCGACGACACCCGCTCCCCCGCCCCCGGTCCGACGCCCGGTCGACCGCTCCCGCTGCCCGTCACGCTCCGCCCGTCGCGCGACTCCGACCTGCCCGTCCTGCACGAGGACCACTGCGACGCCGAGGCGAACCGGATGGCCGCCTTCACCCGGGCCGAGCCCGCGGACCGGGAGACGTACCGGGCGCGTTGGGCGCAGCTGACCGCCGACCCCACCGTCGTGCTGCGCGTCATCGCCGGCCCGGACGGGGAACCCGTCGGACAGGCCGGGGTGTTCGGCCCGCCGGAGGAGCGCTCGGTCACCTACCGCGTGCTGCGCGCCCACTGGGGCCGCGGGGTCGCCACCTCCGCGCTGCGCCAGCTCCTCGCCCTCGTACCGGAACGTCCGCTGCACGCCCGGGCCGCCTGCGACAACGCAGGCTCCCTGCGGGTGCTCCTCAAGTGCGGGTTCGTGGTGACCGGGACCGAGACGAACCACGCCAACGCGCGCGGCGCGGAGATCGAGGAGCACCTGTTGCGGCTGGACGCGTGACGGCCGCGCCGGCGGATGCCGGAGCCGAGGGCCCTGGGGGCCGCGCCCCGCACGCCACGGCTCAACTCCACTGCGGATCGCGGCCGGTGGCGGCGAGCAGCGTCTCGAAGGCAGAGGCGTCGGCCGCCGTGCGCACCGGCTCGTCGAACATGCCCGCGTCGCGCGCGGCCGGGGCGAGCCCGTCGATCACCGCGGCCAGGGTCGCCACCCCGGCCGGGTCGGGGACGAACTCCTGGCCGGTGGCCCGGGCGAGGTCCCAGGCGTGCACCGTCAGGTCCAGCAACGCCATGCAGCCGACCGTGCGGGCGGGCTGGTGCATGGCTCCCGTGGTGCCCTCCTCGGCCCCGGGCGCACCCCAGGCCGACACCAGCCGGTCCACTTCGTCGGCGAACCGCTCGCGCCAGTCGCTCGTACCGAGGTAGTCGGGCTTCTCGGCGAACGCGCTGGGCTTCTTCCGGCCCAGCTTCGTGAAGTTGACGACCACGTCGAAGAAGTGGTCGAGCAGCTCCCGCACGCTGTAGCCGGAACAGGGCGTCGCCCCACCGAGCTGCCGCTCGTCCACGCCGCGCACGACCGGCACGGCCCGCGCGGCCGCCGCCGCGAGCAGGGAACTGATGCTGTGCTGGGTGTCGTCCATGCCGGAACCGTAGGCTCCACCCGCCCCGCCGGCGCGCCGGCGCCCCGGGCACGTACCCGATCCACTGTCGGTGGCGGGCCGTACGGTGGCCCCATGGGGATCTCCGTACGTCTGGAAGCGTGGGGCGAGGACGACTTCTGGCTGCTGCTGCGCAAGAACGAACCCGCCATGACCGACTTCCTCGGCGGCCCCGAGTCGGACGCGAAGCTCGCCGACCGGCACCGCCGCTACCTGGCCCTGAGCGCGGGCGATCCGACGGCCGGCCGCATGTTCCGGGTACGGGCGCGGGGCCTCGACCCGGCGGGCGAGGTCACCGTCGGCACCATCGGCTTCTGGGGCCGCACCTGGCGGGGCGAGGAGGTGTACGAGACCGGCTGGGGCGTCCTCCCCGAACACCAGGGCCACGGCCTGGCCGCCCTGGCGGCCCGCACCCTGATCACCCACCTCCGCACGCTGGCCGCGGCCGGACCGGACGCCCCCGGCACCGGACCGTCCGCCGGGGCCGCCCCCGGCACCGCGACGGGGGCCGCACGGGTGCGCCGCCACCTGCACGCCTACCCGTCGGTCGACCACCACGCCTCGAACGCGGTCTGCCGCAAGGCCGGCTTCACCCTCCTCGGCCAGGCCGAGTTCGAGTACCCCCCGGGCCTCTGGCACACGAGCAACGACTGGTGCGTCGACCTCGCCGCCCCACCGGGCCCCTGACACGGCCCCTTCCCGCCGCCAGCGCACCGCAGGCACACGCCGCACGCACCGGCCGGCACCGCACCCGCCCGGCCACCGGCACCGGTATCCGGGGCCGGGGCCGGACCCGCCGGGCAAGCCGCCCCCTCCCCCGAGCCGTCACCGGAGTGCCCGACCCCCGTCCGGGCACCCCGGCCGGCACCCGCGCCGACATCCTCCAGAGGACCGGCGCGGGAGAACCGGTGCGAGCGGTCCGCTCAGGCGACCAGGACCACACGCCCCCGGACCCCGCCCTTGCCCTGGACCGCGTGCGCCTCGGCCGCATCGGCGAGCGGGTGCACGGACCCGACCCGCAGCGTCAACCCGCCCGCGTCGACGAGGGCGACCAGCTGCGCGAGGTGCGCCCCGTCGGCCGCCACCTCCTGTGCGGTGACGCGGACGCCCCGTACCGGCGCGGGCTCGGCGCCGGGGTGGACGCCCACGTACGCGCCCCCGTCCCGCACCCACTCCAGCGCCGGCTCCCCCAGCACCGCGAAGTCCAGCACCCCGTCGAACGAGCCGGGCTCGACCGCCCCGCCCCGCGGCACGAAGCGGGCCGCGCCGAGCGACCGTACGAGCTCCTCGTCCGCCGCACCCGCGAGGGCCGTCACCACCAGCCCGGCCCGCACGGCCAGTTGCACCGCGAGCCCGCCCACCACGCCGGCGGCGCCGGTGATCAGCACCGAGTCGCCGGCCCGCAGCCCGGACTGGGCCAGCGACCGCGCCGCGGTGAGCCCGCTCAACGGCAGCACGGCGGCGTGCGCGTCGTCCACGGTGACCGGCGCGGCAGCCAGCGCGCTCACGTCGAGCACGACGTACTCGGCGTGGGTACCGAGCGGCTTGACCGCCCCGTAGTGCAGGCCGACCACCCGGTCGCCCACCGCCCACCGAGCCGCCCCCGCACCGCCGTCGGCCACGACCTCGCCGACCCCCGGTCCGAGCGCGTCGATCTCACCGGCCACGTCCCAGCCGAACCCGATCCGTTCCCCACCACCACCGAAGACACCGGCCCGCACCGCCCCGTCGACCGGGTTCAGGGCTGCCGCCCGCACCCGAACCCGAACCTGGCCCGGACCCGGCTCCGGAACCACCGTCTCGACGACCTCCAGCACCTCGGGACCGCCGAATCCGTTCACGATGACCGCTCGCATTTCCCGTACCTCCGTCTGGTCGGCTCTCGTAGCCTGGGGGTGCTCCCCCCGATGCGCACTAACCTACGGAGGGCGCTTTCTTTTCGTAAGTACGCACTTCAAAGTGCGTACCCCACCCCGGGGTACCCGGGAACCGGGAGGCGATCAGTCATGACCACACAGAGCGCCACCGCCCGCCGCACCGCGGCCAAGGACGCCTTCGACGCGTTCCTGCGGGACTGCCCCACCAGCCAGGTCCTGGCCCGCATCAGCGACAAGTGGGCCGGACTCATCCTCAGCGCCCTGGCCCCCGGCCCCCAGCGCTACAGCGACCTGGGCCGGGCCATCGCCGGCGTGAGCCAGAAGATGCTGACCCAGACCCTGCGGTCACTGGAACGCGACGGGCTCGTCGAACGAACCGTCACCCCCGGCGTCCCGCCGCGCGTGGACTACGAGTTGACCGACCTCGGCCGCAGCCTCACCCTGCTGTTCGGCTCCGTGAAGGAGTGGTCGGAGAGCCACATCGCCCAGATGACCGCCGCCCGCGAGGCCTACGACCGCGCCAACACCCCCGCCTGAGCCCGACCCGGGCCGCCACTCCTTGGCAGTGCCTGGTGGGTCCCGTGGTGTGTGGGGGAGGCGCTTGAGCCGGTATGGCAGGCTGGACCGGAGGCAGGCCCGGGCCGGAGGTGGCCGAAGGCCAGGGCGAAGCCCCGAAGCCTCCGGGGTGGGCCTGCCGCAGGGCCTGC
>NZ_JBIVNX010000079.1:0-26545 GCF_044753805.1 Streptomyces sp. NPDC093225 | reverse complement strand
CCCCAGGGGTGGGCCTGCCGCAGGGCCTGCAGGCCATGACGGGTCAAGAGGCGAGGGGACCCACACACCACGGGACGGCCCCACGAAGCCAGAGCCCACCCCGACACCGCCCAGCTCAGCAGCCCCGGCCCGCACAAACGCCGCAGGGGCGGTACGGAAGACCCGTACCGCCCCTGCCACACGAACCGAATCGAGCGACCAACAACAACGATCGACTCGAACGACCGACTAGAGCACCTTGGAAAGGAACGCCTTGGTGCGGTCGTGCTGCGGGTTGGTCAGGACGTCGCGCGGGTGGCCGGACTCGACCACGACACCGCCGTCCATGAAGACCAGGTTGTCGCCGACCTCGCGGGCGAAGCCCATCTCGTGCGTGACCACGATCATGGTCATGCCCGACTCGGCGAGGTCCCGCATGACGTCGAGGACGTCGCCGACGAGCTCGGGGTCGAGCGCGGACGTCGGCTCGTCGAACAGCATGAGCTTCGGCTCCATCGCCAGCGCACGGGCGATCGCCACACGCTGCTGCTGACCACCGGAGAGCTGCGAGGGGTAGTTGTTCCCCTTGTCGCCCAGGCCCACGCGGTCGAGCAGGCGGACGGCACGCTCACGAGCCACCGCCTTGGACTCCCGCTTCACCTGGACCGGGGCCTCCATGACGTTCTCTATCGCCGTCATGTGGGGGAACAGGTTGAAGCGCTGGAAGACCATGCCGATGTCGCGGCGCTGGGCGGCGACCTCGCTGTCCTTCAGCTCGTAGAGCTTGTCGCCCTTCTGCTTGTAGCCCACCAGGTGGCCGTCGACCGAGAGACGGCCGCCGTTGATGCGCTCCAGGTGGTTGATGCAGCGCAGGAAGGTGGACTTGCCGGAGCCGGACGGGCCGACCAGGCAGAAGACCTCGCGGGGGGCGACCTCGAGGTCGATCCCGCGCAGGATGTGGGCGGCGCCGTAGGACTTGTGGACGCCTTCGGCCTTGACCATCGGCTGGACGCTCATCGGGCGACCTCCGTACGGCGGAACATGTTCAGGTTGGCCTTCAGCCGCTGGAACGGGGTGGGCGGCAGGTTACGGATGGAGCCGCGGGCGAAGCGGCGCTCCAGGTAGTACTGGCCGACGCTGAAGATGCTGGTCAGGACCAGGTACCAGATGGAGGCCACGAAGAGCATCTCCATGACGGCGCCGGCCGTGTTGCCGATGTTGGACGAGGCGCGCAGGAGCTCGGTGTACTGGACGGCCGAGACCAGCGACGACGTCTTGAGCATGTTGATGAACTCGTTGCCCGTGGGCGGCACGATCACCCGCATGGCCTGCGGCAGGACGACCCGCCACATGGTCTTGGTCTGCGACATGCCGAGCGCGTGGGCGGCCTCGGTCTGACCCTCGTCGACCGACTGGATACCGGCCCGGACGATCTCCGCCATGTACGCGCCCTCGTTCAGGCCGAGGCCCAGGAGCGCGACCATGAACGGGGTCATGACGTCGACCATCTCGTTCTTGTAGATCGGTCCCAGGTTGAGGTACTGGAAGATCAGCGAGAGGTTGAACCAGACGAGCAGCTGCACGTACACCGGCGTGCCGCGGAAGAACCAGATGTAGAGCCAGGAGACGGCCCCGGTGACCGGGTTCTTCGAAAGGCGCATCACCGCGAAGAGGATGCCGAGGACCAGGCCGAGGGCCATGGAGGCCACGCTGATCACGATGGTCTTCCAGAGACCGCTCAGGACCGAGGGGTCGAAGAGCTTGTCCCACACCGTGTCCCAGATGATGTTGCCCTGGGAGAAGGCGTAGAGGAGCCAGCCGAGGAGGGCCACGACCACTACGGCACTGACGTAGCGGCCCCAGTGGCGCACGGGGATGGCCTTGATCGCCTCGAACGGAACTCCCGAGGCGCCGGGCCCGGCCGGAGCGGCGGCCGAGCCCTTGTCGATCTTGTCAGTCACAATGACTGCCCTTCAGTGGAGCGCGGAGATCACTTGCCGGCGTTGACGGTCGCCTGGGTGACCGCGCTGTCCTTGACGTTCCACTTCTCCAGGACCTTGGCGTAGGAGCCGTCCTTGATGATCGCGTCGAGGGCTTCCTTGACGGCGTCACGGAGCTGGGTGTTGTCCTTGGAGACGCCGATGCCGAAGAGGCCGACGTCCGCCTGGCTGCCGGCGACCTCGAAGTCGTTGCCGCCGCCGGAGGTCTTGGCGATGTACGCCGCGACCGGGTAGTCGTTCAGGTCGGCGACGGCGCCGCCGGCCTTGACGCGGGTCTGGGCCTCGGCGTCGGTGTCGAAGGCCTGGATCGTGAGCTTCTTGGCACCGCACTTCGTGGCCTGGGCCTTGAAGGTGTCCTCGTAGATCGTGCCGCGCTGGACGGCGACGGTCTTGCCGCAGAGGTCGTCGAGGGACTTGACGCCCTGCGGGTTGCCCTTCTTGACCAGCAGCGAGACGCCGGACGAGAAGTAGTCGACGAAGTCGATGCCCTTGCCGATCTTCTTGCCGGAGTCGTCCAGACCCTCCTGGCGCTTCTTGTTGTCGGTCATCGAGGACATGATCAGGTCCTGGCGGCCGGTGTAGATCGAGGTGATCAGACCGTCGAAGGTGCCCGAGACCATCTCCATCTTGACACCGAGCTGCTTGCCCAGCGCCTCGGCGAGGTCGGGGTCGACGCCGACGATCTTGCCGCCCTCGGTGAACTCCATGGGGGCGTACGCGGCGTCCGTGCCGATCTTGATGACCTTGGAGTCCTGGTACTTCTTCGGCAGCTTCGCGAAGAGCGGGGCGGCGCTGGAGGCCGGGGACTCGGACGACGACGAGCTGCTGCCCGCATCGGTCTGGTCGCCACAGCCGGCCAGCAGGAGGCTGCCTGCGACCGCGACGGCGCCGACCGCGGCGATGCGGGACCGGGTGGCGGTCGTACGACGGGTGGTGCTTGCGGTCATGAGCGTGTTCCTCCGGCATGGGGATGGACAGCGGCCGAAAAGGAGGTCCGGCACGCACCTTCGAGTGTCGCGACCTCGTGTGATTCCGCATCTTGCCATTCGGACCTCGGGAATCGGACGGCCAGCCAGGTCAAAATCGGATAACGGGTGCCCGGAGTTGTCCAACATGCCTGCGGACAAGGGTGATCGTCGCCGAAGTTTCTGGCGCGTAACCCCCTTGGAGCCGTGCTTTTTACTGCTCGTCTCGACCTGTGGACCAGGGCTGCCGGACTTAACGGCGAAACCGGACAATGCCCATAGGATCGACCAGCAATCGAGTCGTCTGGACGAGGCTCTTCGGGTACAACAGATCCTTACACCCCTCATCCGGGGCTCAGGGCGCGTGTGCGGCGCGCCCGCGCGTACGAAACCTCCCCTCCGAGGGAGGCGGGCTCACCCGCCGGCCGATATCGGAGCTCGAACGCGGTGCCCGCCCACCCCTGACCCAGGAGTGGAGTCACCCTCAACTATGAAGACTTAAGGGGTCAAAGAAGTGGCAGCGGAGATCGTCAATCCTCGCAGCGACAGCGTCACGGACAATAATCCGGACGCCGTCTTCGCGCTGCACCGCGGCGGCAAGATGGCCATCGAGGCCACCGTCCCGGTCCGCGACAAGGACGACCTGTCCCTGGCGTACACGCCGGGCGTGGCGAAGGTGTGCACCGCCATCGCCGAGCAGCCCGAGCTGGTCCACGAGTACACCTGGAAGTCCAACGTCGTGGCCGTCGTGACCGACGGGACCGCGGTGCTGGGCCTCGGTGACATCGGGCCCGAGGCCTCCCTCCCCGTGATGGAGGGCAAGGCCATCCTGTTCAAGCAGTTCGCCGGCGTGGACGCGGTCCCGATCGCGCTCGCCACCAAGGACACGGACGAGATCGTCGAGACCGTGATCCGCCTCGCCCCCTCGTTCGGCGGAGTGAACCTCGAGGACATCTCGGCGCCGCGCTGCTTCGAGATCGAGCGCCGCCTCCAGGAGGCCCTCGACATCCCGATCTTCCACGACGACCAGCACGGCACGGCCGTCGTGACCCTGGCCGCCCTGCGCAACGCCGCCAAGCTCACCGGCCGCACGCTGGGCGACCTGCGCGCGGTGATCGCGGGCGCCGGCGCGGCGGGCATCGCGATCGCCAAGATCCTGGTCGACGCGGGCATCGGCGACGTGTGCGTCACCGACCGCAAGGGCGTCGTCTCCGCCGACCGTACGGACCTCACCGACGTCAAGGCCGAGATCGCCTCCCTCACGAACAAGACGGGCCGCACCGGCTCGCTCGAGTCGGCCCTCGAGGGCGCGGACGTGTTCATCGGCGTCTCCGGCGGCTCGGTCGGCGAGGAGGCCGTGGCCACGATGGCGAAGGACTCCTTCGTCTTCGCCATGGCCAACCCGAACCCGGAGGTCCACCCCGACGTCGCGCACAAGTACGCGGCCGTCGTGGCGACCGGCCGCAGCGACTTCCCGAACCAGATCAACAACGTGCTGGCCTTCCCCGGCATCTTCGCGGGCGCCTTCAAGGTGCGCGCCTCCCGCATCACGGAGAACATGAAGATCGCCGCGGCGGACGCCATCGCCGGCGTCGTCGGTGACGAGCTCGCCGCCGACTACGTCATCCCGTCGCCGTTCGACGAGCGCGTCGCCGAGGCGGTCACCGCCGCGGTCGCCGCCGCCGCCCGCGCCGACGGCGTGGCCCGCGCGTAACGCCCGGAACCCGCGAAGGGCCCCGGCACCGGAGGGATCTCCGGCGCCGGGGCCCTTTCGTTCGAGCGGGAGGGGGCGCCCCTACCGGCCGCGCAGGACCGCGCCGATGGCGGTGGCGGCCTCGGCGAGCCGGGCCCGGGCCGCGGCGAGCTGCTCCTGCGTGACGCCGTGGTCACGGGCCGCGTCGCGGACGTCGTCGCGGAACCGGTCGAGCAGCCGGTCCAGGTCGCGGCCCGGGTCGCCGGTGGACCCGGCGTCGGCCGCCCAGCCCGCCGCGTCGGCCGCCGCGTCCGACGGGGCCGGCCCGTCCTGCTTGAGGAAGGCGTCCGCGGCGCCCCGCGCAAAGCCGCCGAGCTGCGTGGTGAGGTCGCTCAGCCCGTCCTTCATGCCCGACCGCGCGAACTGCTCCTGCAGCTGCCGGGCGATCCGCTGGACGTCGTCCCGGGCCCGGTCCTGGGCCTCCTTGGCCTGGCGGCGGGCCTGCTTGGCCTCCTCCCGGGCACGCCGGCTCTCGTCCTTCGCCCGGCGGGCCTGCTCCTTCCACTCCTGCCGGGCCTTGCGCAGCTCCTCCTTGGCGTGCTGCCAGGCCTCGCTGTCGGCGAAGGTCTCCTCGTGCCGCTGTTCGGCCCCGGCGGCCGCCGCCCGCATCTCGCGCCGCAGGTTCCCGGCTGCCCCGCGGACGTCGTCGCGTATCTCGGCGGCCAGCTCGGAGACCGACTCGCGGATCTCCAGCTCCAGGTCGGCCAGCTCACCGCCGCGACCGGCCAGCTCCTCGCGGCCGGCGTCGGTGATCGAGTAGACCTTGCGCCCGCCCTCCGTGGTGTGGGTGACGAGCCCCTCCGCCTCCAGCTTGGCCAGCCGCGGGTAGACGGTGCCGGCGGAGGGCGCGTACAGGCCCTGGAACCGCTCCTCCAGGATCCGGATCACCTCGTAGCCGTGGCGCGGGGCCTCGTCGAGGAGCTTGAGCAGGTACAGGCGCAGACGGCCGTGGGCGAAGACGGGCGGCATGTCAGAGCACCTTCTTGTCGAGGGCGAGCGGGGTGTCGGGGCCACCGGCGTCGGTGAAGGGGTCGGGGTCCGCCGCCGGCCGGCGCAGCAGCGCGATGGCGCCCGAGACGGTGGAGGCCCGCAGCGTGCCGGTGCCCGCGCCGAGGGTGCCCGTGACGCGCTTGGCACCCCACTGGCCGCTGACCCGCAGGTCCTCGAACGCCGTCCGCACCGACCCGCTGGCGGTGTGTGCCTCGACCCGCGCGTCCGCCGGGTGCGGGAGCCGGATGGCCACCTCGCCGGAGACGGAGGTCAACGCGATGTCGGCGGGTCCCGCCGCCGGGTCCAGGTCGAGCACCATGTCGCCGCTGACCGAGTCGGCACGTACGGACGCCCCGGCCCCGTCGACCACGGTCAGGTCGCCGGAAACGGACTTGAACCGCAGCTCACCGGTCACGGACTGGGCCTCCACGTCGCCGGAGACGGTGTCGGCGCGCACCGCGCCGGCCAGGCCGACCAGCGCGGTGTCCCCACTGACTCCCTTGACCTCGGTACCGCCCCGGATGCCGGACACCACCACGGCGGCGCCCACCGCCCCGAGCTCGACCCGGGCCGCGGCCGGCACGGTCAGGGTGACCTCGGCACTGCGCTGCCAGCTCTCACGGCTGAAGCCGTTCTTCTCGAAGCTCTTGAGGAAGCCCTTCCAGGACATGTCCTCGTACGCGACCGTCAGCGTGCCGTGCTCGTGCGTGACGATCAGCGGCGGTCCGTCGATCCGACCGACCTCCAGCCGTGCGGGTCCGTCGTCCTCGGTGGCGACGACGTTCACCGTGCCGTTCACGACACGGACCCTGACCTCCGCCACCGGCGCGTCGAAGGAAAGCTTCTGCGGCTCGGAGACCGTCCACGTCGACTGGGTCATCGTGCTGATCCTCCTCGGATCGGGGCCAAGAGCGACGCAACATATCGCGTCTCCCGCAAGACACGATATATCGCGCCCTCGCGAAGTCAAGCACGCCCCGCCCTCCGCAGACCGACCCGGGACGACGAGGCCGTCGGTCGCGGTGCCGTGGGTCCCGTGGTGTGTGGGGGAGGCGCTTGACGCGTCATGGCAGGCTGGTCCGGAGGCAGGCCCGGGCCTGGGGTGGCCGAAGGCCAGGGCGAAGCCCCGAAGCCCCAGGGGTGGGCCTGCCGCAGGGCCTGCAGGCCATGACGCGTCAAGCGCCGAGGGGACCCACACGCCACGGGACCCACACCCCACGAAGCCCCGGCCACCTACACGGCGGCAGCAGTCCGAGCACAACCGCACAAGCCGGACGGCGGCGAACCCCCGCGAACCGGACGGCAGCGACCCCGCACAAGGAGGCTCACAACGCAGCCCCACGAGGCGCCCCCACAAGGCCCGCGGAGCCCCACCTACCCCGCCCCGAGCAACGGACTCCCCTGCCGCCGCAGCCAGGCCCGGTACGCCTCCACCCGCAGCGCCGCCTCGCGGTAGGAGGCCCGGAGGTCGAC
The DNA here is from genome assembly GCF_044753805.1 of Streptomyces sp. NPDC093225. NCBI lineage: Bacteria > Bacillati > Actinomycetota > Actinomycetes > Kitasatosporales > Streptomycetaceae > Streptomyces > Streptomyces sp. NPDC093225. The sequence continues at coordinate 19,385 of NZ_JBIVNX010000079.1, read as the reverse complement.
GTAGACCTCCGGGTCGACGCCCGGCGCCGAGGCCAACAGCAGCCGCACGCCCAGCGGGTCCCCCCGGAGCGGCCGGATCGCCAGGTCCGACCGCGGCCCGGACGTGGGCTGGCACGGCGCCACCGCCTCACCCGTGGCGATCAGCGAGGCGGCCGAGTGGTAGTCCCCGTGCAGGTACGCCGGATCCAGCCCCGCGTCCGTCAGGACCCGCCGCAGCCCGGCCCATTCGCCGTCCACCGACGGGTCCACCATCCACCGGTCGCCCGCCAGGTCGGCGAGGTCGACCACCGCCTGCCGGGCCGCGGGATGGTCACGGGCCATGGAGACGAACTGCGGCTCCCGCTCGACCAGCACGCGCACCTCGACCCCCGCCGGCACCCGCAGCGGGCTGCCCTCCACCTCGTGGACGAAGGCCACGTCCAGTTGCCCCGCCGCGACCATCCGCAGCAGGGCGCTGGCCGAAACGTCGACCATCAATGAGGTCTCGGTGTCCGGAAGTCGCCGCCGCAGCCGCCGGAGCCAGCCGGGGAGGGCGCGGCTGGCGGTGGAGCCGATCCGCAGCCGGGGGCCGAGCGCGGCCGCCCGTGCCTCGGCGACCAGGGAGGCCATGCCGTCCAGCAGCGGGCGGGCGTGACCGAGGACCGTACGCCCGAGCGGCGTGGGCCGGCAGCCGGTGCGCTCGCGCAGGAACAGCTCACCGTCCAGGGCCCGTTCGATCCGGCGCAGTTGGGTCGTCAAGGAAGGCTGGCTGACGCCGAGCTGACGGGCCGCCTTGTGCAGGCTGCCCGTCTCGGCGATGGCGCACAGGGCGCGCAGGTGCCTCACCTCGAGCTCCATGCACCGAGCGTAAAGCGGTCCCCAAAGGCACACCAGCCACCATCGAAGCATCTCTTTCCGCCAATTTCACGGGAGTTGGCGACGGTGATACCTCCGGGTTATCACGTGATGGCATCATCCGCCGGCCCCGGCGGCTCCCCCACACTCCGGTAGCGGAACGATCCACCCCCCACACCGGATCAGGAGCCGCACCATGCGTCGTCCCCGCACCGTCTTAGCGTCCGCCATCGGCCTGGGCCTCGCCGCCGCCCTGGGCGCGGTCCCCGCCACCGCCGCCGCGGCACCCGCCCCGCAGGCCGGCCGGACCACCGCCGCAACCGCCTCCTACACGGCGTACGAGCGCTCGAAGGAGAACGCGGCCGCCAACCGGGCGTTCTTCCAGGCCGTCATGAAGTCGGTGGCCGCCCGCCGCGCCGCGCACCCCGGCGCCGCCGCGTCCGTCACGGTCTACTACAGCACCCGAAACGCCCCCAGCTTCCGCACCCAGATAGCCCGCAGCGCGCAGATCTGGAACGGCTCGGTCGCCAACGTGAAGCTCGCCGAGTCCAGCAGCGGCTACGACTTCGCCTACTACGAGGGCAACGACTCGCGGGGTTCGTACGCGAGCACCGACGGGCACGGCAGCGGCTACGTGTTCCTCGACTACCGCCAGAACCAGCAGTACAACTCCACCCGCGTGACCGCCCACGAGACCGGGCACGTGCTCGGGCTGCCCGACCACTACTCGGGTCCGTGCAGCGAGCTGATGTCGGGCGGCGGCCCGGGGACGTCCTGCACGAACGCGTACCCGAACGCGAACGAGCGCTCCCGCGTCGACCAGCTCTGGCGCTACGGTCTGGCGGCCACCGCCACGAAGGGCTGAGGCCGACCGGGCCGCACCGGCCCGACCGGCCCTGACCGGGGCCGGGCACCAGCGGCGCGGGCCTCAGCCCGTCCGGTGCCCGGCCCCGGTGCCGTGCTCGGACCCGTACGCAGGGCAGTCAGGGTTCCGGCAGGGCCCCGGGCCCCACGCGGGCACGTAGGCACCGAGCGTCTTGTGCCGGTGGACCACCTCGTCCACCGGTGTGCCGCACGCGGCGCAGTGGCGCGGCTGGCCGGGCGCGTTGCGCAGGTGCGGCTCCGGCGGCTGCTCCGCGTCACCCGAGGCCGACGACGTCCGCCCACCGGCGTCTCCGTCGCCGTACCCACCAGGCACACCCGGCCCACCGGACCCACCCGGCCCGCCGGACCCACCCGGCCCGCCTGCCGTACCCCGTGCCCCCGTCACACCCTCTCCGCCTGCCATATCCCCACGGTAGGCCCCGAAGGCCCGGGCGTCCCTCCGAACCGACCACCGGTCACCCCGGCACCGCACGCGCCCCGCCGCTCACCCCCGCGGCTTGCGCCACATCGGCACCATCTGCGGCCCGTCCGGGAGCTGCACGGGCGTGCCCGTGGCCTCGAAGCCCAGCCGCTCGTACAGCGGCACGCTGCGCGCGCTGCTCGCCTCCAGGTACGCCGCCACGCCCTCGCGGTCGCAGCGCTCGAGCACCGGCCGGATCAGCTCGGTGCCCAGGCCCTCGCCCTGGCGGGCGGGGTCGACCGCGATCATCAGCAGGTACTCGTGCTCCTCGTGCGTGGGGTGCAGCTCGTCCATCAGGCGGCCCACCGTCTCGCACCGCTCGTTGTCGGGGTCGGCCGTCGCCCGCATGAGCGCCGGTACGTCGACGTCGTCCGCCGCCGGCTCGTGCTCGCCGGCCGGCACCCGCATCCACAGGGCGGCGGCCGAGCCGTCCGCGGCGTAGTCGATCCGCCCCTCGGCCAGGGTGACGTCGACGAACACCCCGAGGAACTTGCCGTGCACGGCACGCCGGTGCTCCGGGTCCGGGAAGACCCAGCTGCTCACCGGGTCGTCCTGGAAGGCCTCGTCCAGCAGCCCCGCCACCGCGTCCCGGTCCTCGGGTCCCGCCTGCCGTATCTCCAGCGCCACCGCTCGTCCGTCCTTCCGTCGCCGTACCGCTCGCGATCGATGCCCGGGCCACTGCGGCCGCCGGGTCAACATGCGGGTCCGATCCTAGAGTTGGACGGCACGAGGGGCCCGCCCGCATGACCGGAAACGGTCAGCGGACGAGCCCCTCCCGACATCAGCACCCCCTCAGTGCGTGCGCCGCGTCACGAACTCCGCCAGGGCCAGCAGTCCGCCCGCCGCCCCGAGGTCGGGGACGGCCCGCGAGAGCTGCTGCACCGCCCGGCCCATGCGGTCCGCGGCGTGCGCCTGCGCCCAGTCGCGGCCGCCCGCCCGCTCGACGGCCTCGGCGGCCAGCCGGACGTCCGCCCCCTTCATCGGCCCGGCGTACAGGCGCGCCAGGTCGGCGCCGGCCGGGGTGCCCGAGGTGAGCGCGGCCACCACGGGCAGGGACTTCTTGCGGGCGGCCAGGTCGGCGCCGGCGGGCTTGCCGGTGTGCTCCGGGTCGCCCCAGATGCCGATCAGGTCGTCGATGAGCTGGAACGCGAGCCCCGCCTCCCGCCCGAAGGCGTCCATGGCCTCGACCTCCTCCTCCCCCGCGCCCGCGTAGAGCGCGCCGAGGGCGCAGGAGCAGCCGAGCAGGGCTCCGGTCTTGGCGAGGGCCATGGTCAGGCACTCGTCGAGGTCGACGTCGGCCCGCTCCTCGAAGGCGCAGTCCGCCTGCTGGCCGGCGCACAGTTCGACGACGCAGGCCGCGAGCCGGGCGGAGGCCCTCGCGGCCGCCGGGTGCGGGTCCCGGGCGAGGCCGCGCAGGGCGTGCGCCAGCATGGCGTCCCCGGCCAGGAGGGCGTCCGGTAGCCCGAACACCGTCCAGGCCGTCGGGCGTCCGCGACGCCGGGAGTCCTCGTCGATGATGTCGTCGTGGAGCAGCGTGAAGTTGTGCACCAGCTCCACCGCGGCGGCCGGCCGGACCGCGTCCTCGGCCCGGCCGCCCAGGGCCTCGGCCGCCGCCAGGACGAGCGCGGGCCGGATGGCCTTGCCCGCCCGGCCGGCGGCCGCGCCGCCGTCCGCGTGCACCCAGCCGAAGTGGTACTGCGCGACGCGGCGCAGGGGACCGGGGAGCTGTTCCACGGTCCGTCGTAGTTCGGGGTCGACCGCTTCCCTCGTCCGCTCCAGCAGGGCCGCGGCCTCGTGCCCCTGGATCCCGGTGGTCGCCATGGCGTCCCCTCCGACCGCCGGGCTCAGCGCCAACGGCCGATCTCGACGTTCTCCAGCACGCCGAGGGCGTCGGGCACCAGCACGGCGGCGGAGAAGTAGGCGGTGACGAGGTAGGAGATGATCGCCTGCTCGTTGATGCCCATGAAGCGGACGGACAGGCTGGGTTCCAGCTCGTCGGGGATGCCGGGCTGGTGCAGGCCGACCACGCCCTGTTCGTCCTCGCCGGTGCGCAGGCACAGGATCGAGGTGGTGCGGGCGTCGCTGACCGGGATCTTGCTGCAGGGGAAGATGGGCACCCCGCGCCAGGCCGGCACGTGGTGTCCGTCCACCTCGACCGGGGTGGGGTAGATGCCGCGCTTGTTGCACTCGCGGCCGAAGGCGGCGATGGCCTTGGGGTGGGCGAGGAACATCTTCGACCCGCGGCGCATGCTGAGCAGCTGGTCCATGTCGTCGGGGCTGGGGACGCCGTCGTGCGGCTGGATCCGCTGGTCGTACTCCGCGTTGTGGAGCAGGCCGAAGTCGCGGTTGTTGACCATCTCGTGCTCTTGGCGCTCGCGCAGCGCCTCGACGGTCAGCCGCAGCTGCTGCTCGGTCTGGTTCATCGGCTGGTTGTAGAGGTCCGCGACGCGGGTGTGCACGCGCAGCACGGTCTGGGCGATGCTCAGCTCGTACTCGCGCGGGCGGGCGTCGTAGTCCACGAAGGTGCCGGGCAGCTCGGCCTCGCCGACGTGGCCGGCGGAGAGGTCGATGGCGGCCTCGCCGAACTTGTTGGTGCGCTGGGCGGGGAGGCTGCGGACGCGGGCGACGTGCCGGCCGAGGGACTCGACGCGGTCGGCGAGCAGCAGGAAGTCCTGGCGGGTCAGGACGAGCGCGGTACCGGAGGTGGCGGCCCGGGCGGTGTACTCCCAGATCGCCTCGCCGTCGGTGAGGCTCTGCTCGCCGAAGTACGAGCCGTCGGCGACGGTGCCGACGACGGCGTCGTCCCCGTACGGGCCGGGGCCGACCTGGTCGATGCGGCCGTGGGCGAGGAGGTAGACCTCCTCGGCGCGGCTGCCGAAGGAGGTGAGCTCCTCGCCGGCCTCGAAGTCGCGCTGGCGGCAGCGCTGTGCCAGCTCGGTGAGGACGTCGAGGTCCTCGTAGTCGCGCAGCAGCGGCAGTTCGCCGAGCTCCGCGGGAATCACCTGGACCCGGTCGCCGGTCTTGACGAAGGTGACGCGGCCGTCGCCGACGGAGTAGCTCAGGCGCCGGTTGACCCGGTACGTACCACCCTGCACGGGGACCCACGGGAGCTTCTTCAGGAGCCACCGGGAGGTGATCTCCTGCATCTGCGGCGCGGACTTGGTCGTGGTTGCCAAGTTCCGTGCCGCCGCGGTACCGAGGCTGCGCTGCGGCTGGCCCTCGCGAGTTTCGGAACCTGCCTGGACCGACATCTCATTCCCCTTTGATCACGCGGAGCTGCCGCAGAAGCCTTTCAGCGCGATCGGCGGTGGGACCATTACACAAAAGGGTGGGACTACTCCGTGTGGGTGTGGGCAACCTGTGAGGTTCACGCCGTCGCCGCCCAACTCCCCCACGACCCACGACTTCCGGCCAGACCTTAACTTGATTACGAGATGCAAGTTTTCTAGGGTGTGGGCATGCGGCTGACGCGATTCACCGATCTGGCGCTGCGGGTCCTCATGCGCCTCGCGGTCGAACGGGACGACCTCCCCACCACCCGCGACGTGGCGGCGACCATGCAGGTCCCCTACACGCACACCGCCAAGGTGGTCGCCAGGCTGCAGCACCTCGGACTGGTCGAGGCCCGGCGCGGCCGCGGCGGCGGACTCACGCTCACCCCCGCCGGCCGGACCGCCTCGGTGGGCGGCGTCGTGCGTGAACTCGAGGGTGCGGGCGACGTCGTGGACTGCGAGGGCACCGAGCCCTGCCCGCTGGCCTCCGCGTGCCGACTGCGCGGCGCGCTGCGCCGGGCCCAGGAGGCGTTCTTCGCCACCCTGGACCCGCTGACCGTCGAGGAACTGGTGACGGCCCCGACCGGCCCGCTGCTGATCGGCCTCACCGGAGGTACGGGCCGCCCGTCGACGGGATCGCCACCACCCGGCCCGTGATTGGCCGGTAACCACCCCCGCGCGGCCCCACCCGCGCCCGTCTCGCACACATGCCCACCCCCACACCTACTCACCCGCACCCACTCACCCACTCGCCCACACCCAAAAATACGTATCTCAGATACCAATTATTGTGAGGAGCCCCCGTTGCTTTCCGAGAAGTCGACCGCGACCGTCCGCGCCACCCTCCCCGCCGTCGGGGCGGCCATCGGCGAGATCACGGAACTCTTCTACGCTCGGCTGTTCACCGCCCACCCGGAGCTGCTGCGCGACCTGTTCAACCGCGGCAACCAGGCGGCCGGCCTCCAGAAGCAGGCACTGGCCGGTTCGATAGCCGCCTTCGCCACCCACCTCGTCGAGCACCCCGACACCCGCCCCGACGTGATGCTGAACCGCATCGCGCACAAGCACGCCTCCCTCGGCGTCACGCGCGAGCAGTACGCGGTCGTCCACGAGCACCTCTTCGCCGCGATCGTGGAGGTGCTCGGCGAGGCCGTCACCCCCGAGGTCGCCGCGGCGTGGGACGAGGTCTACTGGCTGATGGCGAACGCCCTGGTCGCCATCGAGGCCCGGCTCTACGCCGAGCAGCAGGTCACCGCGGGCGACGTGTGGCGGGAGTGGCGGGTGGTCGGCCGGATCGAGGAGACCGTCGACTGCGCCACGTTCCAGCTGGTCCCGGCGGACGGCGCCCCCGCCCCCGCCTTCCGGGCCGGCCAGTACGTCTCCGTCCAGGTGACGCTGGCCGACGGCGCCCGCCAGATCCGCCAGTACAGCCTCTCCACCGCACCCGGTTCCCCGGTGCGCGCCGTCACCGTCAAGCGGGTCCACGGCGGCGCCACCCCGGACGGCGAGGTGTCGAACCACCTGCACGCGCACGTCCGGGCCGGCGACACCCTGCGGATCTCCGCCCCGTACGGCGACCTGGTCCTCGCCGACTCGACCGCCCCCGTGCTGCTCGCCTCCGCCGGGATCGGCTGCACCCCGATGCTGTCGATGCTGGAGCACCTCGCGGAGAGCGGGCACCGGGCGCCGGTGGCCGTCGTGCACGCCGACCGCTCCCCCGCCGACCACGCGCTGCGCGCCGACCACCGCCGGCTGACCGGCAAGCTCGCCGACGCGGCCGCGCACTTCTTCTACGAGCAGGACGCCGAGGAGGGCGACCGCACGGGGCTGGCCGACCTCGACGCCCTCCCGCCGCTGGCCCCGGGCACCCGGGCCTACCTGTGCGGGCCGCTGCCCTTCATGCGCGCGGTGCGCGAGCAGCTGCTGGCACAGGGGGTCCCGGCCGCCGACATCCACTACGAGGTCTTCGGCCCGGACCTCTGGCTCGCGTCCTGACCGTGCCCCGCGGCGCCGCGCCCCCCGCCCCACGGGGCGCGGCTCCACGCCCATCCCCTCACGTACCGTGTCCGAATCGGCTCGCACGGTAACCGAACGAGGTTTGCCGGAACTTCTACTTCCGGTACACCCGCCGTACGAGGCGGTGCGCGTCCGGGCGCCCGCCACGTCGGCGAAGGAGGCGGCGATGTCCCAGCCCATGTCCGCGGACGGGTTCAAACGGGCGCTGGTCGGCGAGGGCCTGACGGTGGTGGAGGTGGGCCACTGGCGCACCCACAACCGCAACCACAAGGGCCTGTGGGGCCCCGTCCACGGGGTGATGATCCACCACACGGTCACCCGCGGCACCGCGTACACGGTCGCGCTCTGCCGTGACGGTGACAGCCGCCTGCCCGGCCCGCTCTGCCACGGCGTGATCACCAAGGACGGCAGGGTGCACCTGGTCGGCTACGGCCGCACCAACCACGCGGGTTCCGGCGACCACGACGTGCTGGCGGCGGTGATCGCCGAGAAGGGGCTGCCGCCCGACAACGAGCGCGGCACCGACGGCAACCGCTACTTCTACGGTTTCGAGTGCGAGAACCTCGGCGACGGGGAGGACCCCTGGCCGGCCGTGCAGCTCGACGCCATCGCCCGGGCCGCGGCCGCCGTCTGCCGCCGCCACGGCTGGACGGAGCGCTCGGTGATCGGACACCGGGAGTGGCAGCCGGGGAAGGTCGACCCGCTGGGCTTCACGATGGCCTCGCTGCGGGCCCGGGTCCGGGAGCGCCTGAAGTGACCGGGCCCGCGACCGGGCCCCGGAAAAGCCCCAGGGCCACGGTGTCGGACGGGACCCTCAACCCGCCCGGCACCGCAGCCCGGAGTTGCTTCGGCCGAAGGGTGTGCGGTCCCTGCGGCCGGTGGGGAGGCCACCTGCGCGGTCAGGGCAGAACGCGCGGCGTACCTCGCTCCGTCCTCCTGTGCGGGGAGGGCGGAAGCATGTCGCATCACCTTGCGATGACACGAGCATTGTGGACTAGACCATTCTGCCCTGTCCATCCAAGAACAGGGACCGGCGGCCCGTCACTTCCTCCAACATACGCGGCACACCCCCGGTCTGGGTATTCCCCACGGCGATTCTCCCAGCGAAAGCCCAGGTACCCTCGGCCATGTGCCATCCATGAACGACCTCGTACGCCAGCACACCGCGCTCAGCGAGACCGAGCTGGAGTGGCTGCACATGCTCGTCTCCGAGTGGCAGCTGCTCTCCGACCTCTCGTTCGCCGACCTCGTGCTGTGGGTTCCCACCCTGGACGGCACCCGGTACGTCTCGGTCGCGCAGATGCGCCCGAACACCGGGCCCACCTCCTACCAGGACGACATGGTCGGCCACCTGGTGCCGCGCGGCCGCCGCCCGCTGCTCGACGCGGCGCTCGACGAGGGCCGGATCGTGCGCGAGGGCGACCCGGAGTGGCGCGAGGAGGTGCCGGTCCGCGTGGAGTCGATCCCGGTACGGCGCGAGGGCCGGGTCCTCGGGGTGATCGCCCGCAACACGAACCTGCTGACGGTGCGGACGCCGAGCCGGCTGGAGCTGACCTACCTGCAGTCCGCCTCCGACCTGGCGCAGATGATCGCCGCCGGAACGTTCCCGTTCCCGGGCCAGCAGGTCGACATGGACGCCTCGCCGCGGGTCGGCGACGGGTTGATCCGCCTGGACGCCGAGGGCGTGGTCACGTACGCCTCCCCCAACGCGCTCTCCGCCTACCACCGCCTGGGCCTGGCCTCCGACCTGGTCGGCCAGCACCTGGGCACCATCACCGCCGAGCTCGCCCCCTCCCGCGGACCGGTCGACGAGGCCCTGGTCAAGCTGGCCAGCGGCTGGGCCCCGCGCGAGACGGAGATCGAGGCGAACGGCGGGGTGATCCAGCTCCGGGCGATTCCGCTCAAGCCCAAGGGGACCCGGATCGGTTCTCTGGTCCTGTGCCGGGACGTGACCGAACTCCGCCGCCGCGAGCGGGAGTTGATCACCAAGGACGCCACCATCCGGGAGATCCACCACCGGGTGAAGAACAACCTCCAGACGGTTGCGGCGCTGCTGCGCCTGCAGGCCCGCCGGATGGACTCCCCCCAGGGCCGCGAGGCGCTCAACGAGGCGGTGCGGCGGGTCGGTTCGATCGCCATCGTCCACGAGACGCTGTCCCAGAACCTGGACGAGCGGGTGGAGTTCGACGAGATCGCCGACCGCGTGATCGCGATGGTCGCGGAGATCTCACCGGGCAAGGTGGACTGCCGGCGGCTCGGCCGGTTCGGCATCCTTGACGCGGAGGTCGCCACCCCGCTGTCGATGGTGCTGACCGAGATCCTGCAGAACGCGCTGGAGCACGCCTTCGCCCCGGGCGAGCGCGGCACGGTCGAGGTCTCCGCGTCCCGCAGCGGCCACGGTCGCGACGACCAGCGGCTGCTGATCACCGTGCTGGACGACGGGCGCGGCCTGCCCGAGGGGTTCGACCCGCAGCGGGCGGGGAACCTGGGGCTGCAGATCGTACGGACGCTCGTCGAGGGCGAGCTGGGCGGCAGCTTCGACATGCTCCCCGGCCCCGACGGCGGCACCAAGGTGGTCCTCGACGTCCCGGCGACGTCCCAGAAGTAGCCGCGGAACCGGCCCGGGAGGGCCGGTCACGCAGTGTGATCACGGCGGTTCCGGCGGCCGCGGCCCCCGCACAGCACTGAGCCCCGGACCGTGGCTACGGTCCGGGGCCCAAGAGCACGTTGCTGAGCGCTACGGGTGCTACGCGCTGCGGCTCGAGGCTCGAAAGTCGATGTCAGGCGCTGGCGTTGCGCGCCCGGTTGCGAGCGGCGCGGCGCTTCATGGCGCGGCGCTCGTCCTCGCTGAGGCCGCCCCAGACGCCGGAGTCCTGGCCGGACTCGAGCGCCCACTGCAGGCACTGCTCCATGACGGGGCAGCGGCGGCAGACGGCCTTGGCTTCCTCGATCTGCAGCAGCGCAGGACCGGTGTTGCCGATGGGGAAGAACAGCTCGGGGTCTTCCTCACGACAAACGGCGTTGTGACGCCAGTCCATGGCTGCTACCTCTCTTGTGTGTCTTGCACGGTGCTTGTGAATGTGAACGCTTTCACGAATCCCTACGCGAGGGAAGGGCCGACGCCCAGGTGTTACCTGGTGCGGTCCGATTCGTGGAGGGGTTCTGGCGGTCATGGGGGCCGGTTGTGCGGGCTGTCCCGATCGCCATGTAGAGATTCGCAAACCTCGGACGGGGATACAACCCCTTCCGGAAAGTTTTTTTTGATTCGTCGGTGTCGACTAGGTCACAGCCGTACTTCTATGGGGTGGACCCGCGCCTAAACGTTCGACTGAAAGGACTTTGGGCTCTTCTACTCACACAATCACACGCAGTGCACGGCGTACGCCTGTGAACCGCACGCTCGTACGCAGTCCGAGGTGGTCCCCGTCCATCTGGAAGGGAAGGGGCGCCTTCGAATGCAAGGTGAAGTCCGTCAGATCGTGCAGAGTGACCGCGTGCTTGCCCTGCGGGCCGCGCTCAGGAGTCGAGGTCAGGAGCTGTGTCGCGTACCGCGCGATCGCCGGAGTTGACAAACGGTCCAGGCCAAGCACGTCAAGTGCGGTGTCGAAGGACGCCTCCGGGGACGCGTACAGGGGCTTGTTGCCCAAATAGGTCCACGGCGACGTGTTGCACACTATCGACAGCACGAGGTCACGAACCGGCTCGGCGTCCGGCCGCTCCAGCGTGATCATGCCGTGCCGCCGGTTCGGCTCCTCGAGGAACTGGCGTACGAGCTGCCGTACGTACAGGGCGTGCGTCGAACGCTTCCCGCGCTCGCGCTGCTGCTCCACCCGGCCCACGACCCCCGCGTCGAAGCCGAAGCCCGCGCAGAAGGTGAACCAGCGCTCCGGCACCGACTCGTCCTCGGTACCCGGGGCACCCGCCGCCAGGCCCAGCCCCACGGTCCGCTCCCGCCGCTCGCGCAGCGCGTCCAGGATCGCGCCGGTCGCCTCGACCGGGTCGTTCGGCAGCCCGAGCGCCCGCGCGAACACGTTGGTGGATCCGCCGGGCACCACGGCCAGACCGGGCAGCCGGTCGGGGTCCGGACCCTCGTGCAGCAGTCCGTTCACGACCTCGTTGACCGTGCCGTCCCCGCCGAGCGCGACCACCAGGTCGACGTCGCCGCCCTGCGCCGCCTTCCGGCCCAGGTCGCGCGCGTGCCCCCGGTACTCGGTGGTCACCGCCTCCAGCTTCATCTCGCTGGCCAGGGCGTGGATCAGGACGTCGCGCACGCGCGCACTGGTGGTGGTAGCCGCCGGATTGACCACGAGAAGTGCACGCATGAGCGCCAGATTACCCACCCGTCACCACGGCGCACAGGCGGGTCGCCCGTCACCCGCGGCTACCCTGCTGGGGTGAGTACGAAGCAGACCCCCACCCCCGCGGAGCCCGCCGCCCCCGGCCCGGTGCCCGCCCGGCTGACCGCCGCCGCGGCACTGACGGCGCTGGAGGGCCTCGCGCTCGCGGGCCTCGGCGTCTGGATGCTGCTGGCCGGCGTCCTCGGGCACGTCGACTCCGTCCAGCAGGCGGAGACCGGCGGCATCACGCTCATCGCCCTCGCCGCACTGCCGCTGGCCGCCGCCCGCGGACTGCGGCTGCGCCGCAAGTGGAGCCGCGGACCCGCCATGATCACCCAGGTGATGGCGCTCCCGGTGGCGTGGACCCTGTACCAGACGGGCGGGGCCATGATCGCCGCCGCGGCCGCGCTGGCCGCCGCCGCCGGCACCGTCGCCTGGCTGCTGGTCCATCCGGAGACCACGCTGGCCCTGACCACCACGGCGACCGCCGGGACCGAGTAGGACCCACGAACGACGGATCCCCCGCGGAGGACTGCTTCCTCCCCGGAGGATCCGTCGTTCCGGGACCGTCCGCCGGCCCGGCACGCGTACGCCCTCACTCCTCCACGAGGAGCTTGTCCCGCAGCTGCGCCAGCGTCCTGGCCAGCAGCCGCGAGACGTGCATCTGCGAGATGCCGACCTCCTGCGCGATCTGCGACTGGGTCATGTTGCCGAAGAACCGCAGCAGCAGGATCCGCTTCTCCCGCGGCGGCAGCCCCTCCAGCAGCGGCTTGAGGGACTCGCGGTACTCGACCCCCTCCAGCGCCTCGTCCTCCGCGCCCAGGGTGTCCGCCACCGCCGGGGACTCGTCGTCCGTGTCCGGCACGTCCAGCGACAGCGTGCTGTAAGCGTTGGCCGACTCCAGCCCCTCCAGCACCTCCTCCTCGGAGATGCCCAGCCGCTCCGCGAGCTCGTGGACCGTCGGCGAGCGACCGTGCTGCTGGGAGAGTTCCGCGGTGGCCGTGGTCAGCGCCAGCCGCAGCTCCTGGAGGCGCCGCGGGACCCGTACGGCCCAGCCCTTGTCACGGAAGTGCCGCTTGATCTCGCCGACCACCGTCGGGGTGGCGTACGTGGAGAACTCGACCCCGCGGTCCGGGTCGAACCGGTCCACCGACTTGATCAGGCCGATGGTGGCCACCTGGGTCAGGTCGTCCAGCGGCTCGCCGCGGTTGCGGAACCGCCGCGCCAGGTGCTCCACCAGCGGCAGGTGCATCCGCACCAGCCGGTTGCGCAGCTCCGCCCGCTCCGGGGAACCCTCGGGGAGCCCCCGCAGCTCGACGAACAGCGCCCGCGCCCCACTGCGGTCGCGCGGATCGCTCGCCCCTGCCGCCACCTCGTTGTCGGATTGCTCGTTCTCGCTCATAGGGCCCGCCCGTCGCTCCGCCGAGTCCAAAAAGCCGTCGTCCGCGGGGTGCGGCCGGGCGTGCTGCTGCTCCGGGATGCCCCCGCCGGCGGCATGCGCCACCCGTGGCCGCCCCCGGACCTCGTCCGGAGGGACCCCCGCGCCCCGCACCGGGGCCTCCTCGCCGCTCACGCCGGACCGGGTCCCGCGCCGCGCTGTTTGTAGAGGCTGATACTGACGGTCCGGTCCTCGGCGACCGTCGACTCGACCTTGCCCGCCAGCGCGGACAGCACGGTCCAGGCGAACGTGTCGCGCTCCGGGGCGCGCCCGTCCGTGGTCGGCGCGGTCACGGTCACCTCCAGTGAGTCGTCCACCAGCCGGAAGACACAGCTGAGGACGGAGCCGGGGACGGCCTGCTGGAGCAGGATCGCGCACGCCTCGTCGACCGCGATACGCAAATCCTCGATCTCGTCGAGGGTGAAGTCCAAACGTGCCGCGAGGCCGGCCGTGGCCGTACGCAGCACCGACAGGTATGCACCCGCGGCCGGCAGCCGGACTTCGACGAAGTCCTGGGTCCCGGGCTCGCCCGCGATCTGGGACACCCTCACCTCCAAGGTGGTACGAGCTGAAGTTCGCCGGTGACGCTATCGCGATCCGAGCGGTCGTGTCGCGGCGCCCCCATCCCGCGGACGTGACTGATGGTAAGCCCACGGGTACGCACAGTGGCTAGGGGTGTGCGGTCCCAAATCGGGGGAACCGGCGGAGGGTTGACCTACCCCGCCGCCAGGGGCCTCACACGACCTCCGGAACACGGTCCCCGCAGCACGGCCGAGGGACCGGGGGAGCGCCGGCCCGGACGTACCCGAAGAGGGGGCGTACCAGGGGCCGCACCAGGGGTCACACCAGGGCGCAGTCCACGTAGCACCAGCGCCACGTCTCGCCCGGCTCGTGGCTGCGCATCACGGGGTGGCCGGTCTCGGCGTAGTGGGCCGTGGCGTGCCGCAGCGGGGACGAGTCGCAGCAGGCCACCTTCCCGCACTCCAGACACATCCGCAGCTGCACGGGGTCCGTCCCGGCCGCCACGCACTCGGCACAGGTCATGCCCTGCGGCACGGGCTCGGGGCGCGGCAGTACGGGAAGGTGGGGGCAGTCGCTCATGATGGCCAGCGTACGTCGGTACGGTGGCAGCGCCGTCGGTGTACGGGGTCGGCGGGGTCGGGCGGGTGGAGGGAGAACGGAGCCGCGATGGACGCATTGCCGCTGGTGTGGCTGGTGGCGGGGAGCGCCGTCGTCGCCGGAATCGCCCGCCGGACGCCGGTACCGGCACCGCTCCTGCTCGTGGTGGTCGGGCTGGCCGTCTCGTACCTGCCCGGGGTCCCCCCGTACGGGCTGGACCCGCACATCGTGCTGCCGCTGCTGCTGCCGCCGCTGCTGTACACGGCCGCGGTCGACTCCTCGTACCTGGACCTGCGGGCCAACGCGCGGCCGGTGGCGATGCTGTCGATCGGGTACGTGCTCTTCGCGACGCTGGTCGTGGGGTGGGTGGCGTACCTGCTGGTGCCGGGGCTGCCGCTGTCGGCGGCGCTGGTGCTGGGCGCCGTGGTGGCGCCGCCGGACGCCGTGGCCGCCACCGCGATCGCCCGCCGGCTGCGGCTGCCGGGCCGCATCACGACGATCCTGCAGGGCGAGTCCCTGGTGAACGACGCCACCGCGATCACCGCGTACAAGGTGGCGCTGGCCGCGGTGGTCGGGGAGAGCGCCGGCTGGGCGGGCGGGATCGCCGAGTTCCTGCTGGCCTCGGTGGGCGGGGTGGGGGTGGGCCTGCTGCTGATGGTCCCGCTGCACTGGCTGCGCACCCACCTCAGCAGCGCCCTGCTGCAGAACACGCTGTCGCTGCTGATCCCGTTCGTGGCGTACGCGGCGGCCGAGCGGGTGCACGCGTCCGGGGTGTTGGCGGTGGTGGTGGTCGCGCTGTACCTCGGGCACCGCAACTGGCAGGTGGACTTCGCCACGCGGCTCCAGGAGGAGGCGGTGTGGAAGATGGTCGCCTTCGTGCTGGAGTCCGTGGTGTTCGCGCTGATCGGCCTCCAACTGCCGGTGGTGCTGGAGGGGCTGGGCGCGTACCAGGGGGCGGACGCGGCCTGGTACGCACTGGCGGTGTTCCTGGTGGTGGTGGCCGCCCGGTTCGTGTGGGTGCTGCCGGCGGCCTTCGTGCCGCGGCTGCTGTCGCGCCGGAGCCGGACGCGGGTGCCCGCGCCGGACGACCTGTCGGGGAAGTCCGCGGTGGTCGTGGGCTGGGCGGGGATGCGAGGGGTGGTGTCGCTGGCGGTGGCGTTCTCGATCCCGCTGGCGCTGGAGGGGGGCGAGCCGTTCCCGGCCCGGAACCTGATCCTGTTCCTGACGTTCACGACGGTGATCGGCACGCTGGCGGTGCAGGGCCTGACGCTGCCGGTGCTCATCCGGGTGCTGCGACTGCCGCCACCCGACGCGCAGCAGCAGACCCTGATGGAGGCGCAGGCCCAGAACACGGCGTCGCTGGCGGCCGAGAGCCGGCTGGACGAGCTGCTGGAGGACCCGCGCAACGCCCTGCCGAAGCCACTGGCCGACCGGCTGCGCACGGTGCTGGAGCGGCGCCGGAACGCGGTGTGGGAGCGGCTGGGCGCGGTGAACGCGGAGACGGGCGAGTCGGCCGACGACACCTACCGGCGGCTGTCGCGGGAGATGATCGAGGCGGAGCGGGAGGTCTTCGTGGACCTGCGCGACAAGCGGCGGATCGACGACGAGATGCTCCGTACGCTGCTGCGCCGCCTGGACCTGGAGGAGGCCGCCGCGTACCGGGAGTCGGCGGACTGACCCGTCTGCCGGGGCGCCGGCCCGAGTCCTGCGCCTCAGGCGCCCGCCGGGCTGGGGCCCGGTCTCGGCCACAGACCCCGCGCCTCAAACGCCGCGGGGCTGGAGCTGCCCCCTTTCGCCGCCTGGCTGGACGTGTCGGCGGTGGGGGCAGAATCCAGCCCGCGCGGCGTTCGAGCGCACCCGGCGCGGAACGCCGGGGATTCCCGGGCGGAGCCCGGTGGGGCGGCGTCCGTGGTCGCGAGCCACGGTTGCGGGAAGGGGCGGGGAGGGGCGACCGCCCCGCAGGGCCCCCGGGCCCCCCTACGGCGCGCCGGTGATCACGGCGGCGAGCCGCGTCCCACGGGGAAACGCCCCCTCGGCCGCGAGCGCCACGAGGGCGTACAGCAGCTTCGCGACGTAGACCCGCTCGACGCGCAGCCCGTGCCGCTCCTCGAAGTCGGCCGCGAAGGCCTCGAGTTCGGCACTGGTCCGGGCGTAGCCGCCGAAATGGAACCGCCCCTCCAGCGCCCAGCGGCCCCGCGGCCCGCCGAAGGCCGCGTCCTGCAGGGCCCGTACCTCCGCCCCGAGGAAGTCGCCCCGCAGCACGGGCACGCCGAGCGCCCGCTGGTCGGGGCCGAGGCCGGCGGCCAGGCCGGCGAGGGTCCCGCCGGTGCCGCAGGCCACGGCCGCGACGTCGACGAGGCCGCGCAGCTCCGCGCCGAGCTCCTGGCAGCCACGGACGGCGAGGGCGTTGCTACCGCCCTCGGGGACGACGTAGGCGTCCTCGGCGCGGGCGTCCCGCAGCAGCCGCGCGAGCACGTCGGGCTCGGCCTTGCGCCGGTAGTCGCCGCGCGGCACGAAGTGCAGCCGCATGCCGTCGGCGGCGCAGCGGGCGAGGGAGGGGTTCAGGGGCCGGTCGGCGAGTTCGTCGCCGCGTACGACGCCCACGGTCGCGAAGCCGAGCAGCCGGCCGGCAGCGGCGGTGGCCCGCAGGTGGTTGGAGTACGCCCCGCCAAACGTGACGAGCGTGCGGCGGCCCTGCGCGCCGGCCTCGGCGAGGTTCAGCGAAAGCTTTCGCCACTTGTTGCCGGCAGGGTAAAGATCCATTGGTCCACGTACGTCCATGTCCCACGGAACGGTGGTGTGGATCAGGTCGTCCCGCTTCAGCAGCAGGCGGACGCCGTGCCGCTCGAACCGCTCGTCATGGATCTCCTGCAACGGGGACGGCGGGCGCGGCTGCAGGAGCACGTCAAGGTTCGCGGGGCGGTTCACCCGTCCATTGTGGGGCGCTCCCGTCCTCGCCGTCGCACGTCAGGGCCCCACCCACACAGAGCGGGCCGTGCGAGCGGGGCCGGGGCCGACGTGCTGGACCGCCTTGCTCGCCGTCGCCCGGCGGGGCGGGGTCTACGCGTCGCGGCTGACCCGGGCGTGATCGGTGAACACGCGCCGGAACAGGTCGTGCCCGGTCCGCCCGGCGTGCCGGAGCGCCCAGTCCTGCGCTCCTTCCTGTTCGTCGTGCGCGCCCGACTCGGCTCCGCAGCCTTCGGCGACGCAGAACGCCTCGTAGGTCACCCCGCCTTCCGGGGCGTGGCGGATGGCGTGGGGGACGTAGCGCAGCACGGCGCGGGTCATCGGCTCACCTTCGTGTGCGGGTGCTGACGGATCTCGACGTTGCAGTCCACGACCCCCGACCGGTCCCGAAGCCGGTGGTACTCGGTGCGCTGTACGACCAGGGCAGCACAGACGCCGCACGTCGGGTCCGTCGGATCGGGGTCGGGCACGGGAAACGGATCACACTGTTCGACCTGCTGCCACAATCCCCGCACCATTCCGGATCCCTTCGTACCTCGCTGGTACCGGGATCGTCGCCGTGGTGATCAGGACGGGGGAACCTCGTACGTTTCCCACTTCGGGACGTCCCACGGCCTGTAGAACGTCCCCATGCAGAACGAGCGGTTAAGGGCCTTGATGGCATCCGGTGGCTGGACCCACGCGTCCCTGGCGAGCGCCACGGGCGTCGACCCGAAGAGCGTGGAACGCTGGGTCAACCTCGGACGCACTCCACGGCGGGCAACGGCGCTGTTGGCTGCCGAGACACTGGGCGAGGACGTCCACGCACTATGGCCGGTGCTGAGACAGGCCCGTGCCGCGCGGGCCGTCAGCCCCGAACTGGTGGCGCTGTACGACCAGCGAGCGGACCTTCCCGTCTCCGTGTTCGTGGACCTGCTGACGACAGCTCGCGAGCGGATCGACGTGTTGGTCTACGCGGCGGTCTACCTGCACGAGGCGTATCCCCGGCTCGGCGAAGTCCTTCGGGAACGTGCGGCGGATGGCTGCGCGGTCCGGATCGCCATCGGTGACCCGGACAGCGAGACCGTCCGGCGGCGCGGACAGGAGGAGCGATTCGGGCACGGCATCGAATCCCGTTGCCGTCTCGCCCTCATGCACTACCGACCCTTGGTCGGCGTTCCCGGCATCGAGCTGCGAACACACGGCACGACCCTCTACAACAGCCTCTACCGGGCGGATGGCGAAGTCCTGGTCAATGCCCACGTCTGGGGTGTGAACGCGTACGGTGCGCCCGTGTGGCACCTTCGGCGCCACGAAGCCGGGGGGATGTTCGACACCTACGCGGAGAGCTTCGACGCGGTGTGGGGGACGGCCCGTCCCGTGGAGGAATGACCCGATGGCCCGGACCGAGTACTACGACGACCTCCACGCTCCCGAGCCGAACAGCATGGTCGTGGCGGCCTCCGCCGTCGTCACGGACGACCGGGGCCGCATCCTGCTGCAACGGCGCCGCGACAACGACCTGTGGGCCCTCCCCGGCGGAGGGATGGACCTCACGGACTCCCTCCCCGGCACGGCCGTCCGGGAGGTCAAGGAGGAGACCGGGCTCGACGTGGAGGTCACGGGACTGGTCGGCACGTACACGGACCCGAAGCACATCATCGAGTACAGCGACGGCGAGGTCCGCCGCCAGTTCAACGTCTGCTTCACGGCCCGCATCATCGGGGGCGCGCTGGCGATCTCGGACGAGAGCACGGAACTCCGCTTCGTGGAGCCGGCCGAGCTGGGGACTCTGCCCATGCATCACACCCAACGGCTCCGTATCCACCATTTCCTGGAACATCGGCCGACGCCCTACCTCGGCTGAGCACAGCTCTGGCGGCTGCCACCCGGGGGGTACGGGTCGTCCTGTGGTCGTTCCCCTTCGGCTTGGTGGGTGGCCGGGTGGCCGGGTGGGCTGGTGGCCTTGTGGGGGCGGCCCGGGGTGGGGTGGGCTCGCTTCGGGGGTGGGTCCCGTGGTGCGTGGGTCCCCACGGGGGGGGGGGGGGGGGGGGGCGCGGCGGCCCCCCCCCCCCCAC
>NZ_JBIVNX010000078.1:0-26675 GCF_044753805.1 Streptomyces sp. NPDC093225 | reverse complement strand
CTTCGCCCTGGCCTTCGGCCACCTCCGGCCCGGGCCTGCCTCCGGACCAGCCTGCCATACCGGCTCAAGCGCCTCCCCCACACACCACGGGACCCGCCAGGCACCGCCAAGGATGGGGTGGCTCGAGTCGGGGGGGCGGGGGCGTTCGGACGGCGGGGCGGAGTACCAGCGGGCACGGGGCGGTGTTCGGGGCGACCCGTGTGCAGCCCGCTCAGGGCGGCCCCAGACGGAAGGTCCTGCGCAGTGCCACGGAACCGCCGACGTGGACCCACGGGGCCCGTGGCCCCGTCCCGGTGGTCGGCGGGGCGGGCTCGCGCTCCGTCCGCACCTCGGCGGTGATGGTGGAGGGGGTGCCGAGCGAGTCCCCCATGTCGACGCTGATGGTCCGCCTCCCGGTACCTGCGAGCAGGGCGGCGAGGCACGCGGTGCTGTTGGCGTTGGCCGCGTCTTCGGGGACCCCGATGGAGGGGGCGAACATGCGGGCCGTGACGCGGTCCGCGTCCGGCGGCGCGTGGAACACGTAGCAGCCCAGCAGGGCGAGCCGGTCGCAGGCCTCCTGCAGCCGTGCGAAGTTCGGGGACAGGGTGGCGAGCCGGGACCGGTCGGACACCGGGTCGAGCAGTCGGGGGCGCCCCAGGGCTGCGATCCGGCTGCCGGCGGCGGCGAGCGGGTCGGCTGCCACGCCCAGTGCGTGCAGGACGCGGTCCAGCTGCTGGGCGGCGGGCCGCCGGTCGGGGTCCCGTACCTCCACCGGGCCGGTCTCGAAGGTCGCGGCCCATTCCCCCGCGTCCTGCACGGCCCGCCCGCGGACGTCGCCGGCCGCGGTGCGCAGGGTGGTCCGGAACTCCGCGCCCGCGCTGCGGCCGGCCAGGAAGCCCAGCGCCGCCACGGTCCCGTGCCCGCACGCCGGCAGCTCACCGGCCCCGGTGAAGAAGCGCAGTCCCAACGCAGCGTCGTCGAGGGTCGTGACGAAGACGGCGTGCGAGGTTCCGGCCAGGCCCGCCACCGCGCGGCGCTCCTCGTCCCGCAGAGCCGTCCCGCCCGGTCGCGTCTCGTCCACCACGGCGGTCGGACTGCCCCCGCGCCCGTCCCGCCGGCACGCGTCCATGACGGCGACGACCGGACCGGTCCCGCTCGACCCCGCATCTCGAAACCCCACCGCACCGGACATCCCCCAATCGTGGGCCCGACCGCGGGCGGACGGAGGGCTTCGGCGTCCTACCAGTCCGCGGGGTAGCCCTTGAGGCCGCTGGTGTCAAGGGTCCAGCGCCCGGCGACGACGGTGTCGCCGAACGCGTACGGCACGGTCTTGCGGTAGCGGAGCCCGTCGGGCCCCGGGGCGGGGTCGCTGTGCACGGTCACGGTCTGCTCGGCGTGACGGGGATCGACGACGACGTAGACGGGGATGCCCATTCTCGGGTAGTCCCCGATCTTCTCCCTGATGTCGTCGAGGGAGTTGCTCGGCGAGACGACCTCGACCGTCATGAGGACGTCGTGCGAGTCGACCGTCTTCGCCGTGTCGTCGGCGTCTTCTTCAGTGATGACCATGAGGTCGGGGATCTTGGTGAGCCCGGTCGCCGGATCGTGCATGTTCGTGTCGTTGAGGGCCACGACCTCGGGGGCCTGGGCTTCGATCTGGCGGCGCAGGCGCACCACGTTGAGCCCATGGGGGGCGGTGGGACTCATCATCGCGACGAGGATCCGGCTGTCGCTCGTCTGCACCTTCCACCGGCCCTCGTGGTGCTCGGCCAACCGTGCGATCTCCTCGGCGAAGTCGTGCAGTCGCTGCTTCTCGTCGGGAGTGAGGTCGGCCATGTGGTCCTCCGGGTGACGGTCCTGCCAAGCGTAACCAGCCAGGGCGGGGGGTGGCACGGTTCAGTGGAAGGCGCCTGGGGGCGGGGGCGGGGAGGGGGTGGCGGCGGCGTCGGAGACGGGGGCGGCGCCGCCTGTGAAGTCGACGAGGGCGCGGCCGTGTTCGACGCGGCCGGGGTGCGGGTCGCTCGCGACGCGGCGGGTGAGTTCCGCGACCGGCAGGGGTTGGTCGGCGGCCACCAGGACGGCGTTGCCGAAGCGCTTGCCGCGCAGGACCACGGGGTCGGCGGCCAGGGCCAGTTCGGCGAAGCGGGTGGCGGCCGTGGCGACCTGGGCGCGCAGGTGGGCCAGCGGCGGGCCGTCGGCGAGGTTGGCGACGTACCAGCCGGTGGGTGCGAGGGCGCGGCGCACCTCGTCGAGGAACTCGGCGCTGGTGAGGTGGGCGGGGGTGCGGGCGCCGTGGAACACGTCGGCGATCACCAGGTCGGCCCAGCCGTCGGGCACCTTGGCCAGGCCCGCGCGGGCGTCGACCGCGCGGACCCGGACCCGGGCCTGCGGGTCGAGCGGGAGATGGGTGCGGACCAGCTGCACGAGGCGCGCGTCGATCTCGACGATCTGCTGGCTGGAGCGCGGGCGGGTCGCCGCGACGTAGCGGGCGAGGGTGAACGCCCCGCCGCCGAGGTGCACCACGTTGAGCGGCTTGCGGGCGGGGCCGGCGAGGTCGGCGACGTGGCCGATGCGGCGCTGGTACGAGAAGTCGAGGTGGGTGGGGTCGGCGAGGTCGACGTGGGACTGCGGGGCGCCGTCGATGAGCAGGGTCCAGGCGTCGGGTCGCTCCCGGTCCGGGGACAGCTCGGCGAGCCCGCCGTCCACCTGCTCGACGACGGCTTCGGGGGTGCGCGCGCGCCCGCCGCGCCGGTCTCGGGCCATCCGCCCATTATGGCTGGTCAGGGGGTGGGCGGCAGGGCGGTGGGGTGGTGGTGGGTCGGGCCCGGCGGGGGATCAGCGGGTCAGCTGGTCGGCCGCTTCGATCAGGCGGGCCGCCTCGCCGAGGGCGGCGCGCAGCACCTCGGGGTCGGTGACCCGGTCGGCGGTGTCCGGGGGCAGCAGCCACTCGGGGCCCTCGACGGGGCCGGGGGCGTCGATCCGCAGCCCGCGGCCCGCCGTGTGCGTACACGCACTGCCCGGCAGGTCCCAGCCGTCGGCGGTGCCGGGCGGGACGAGGAAGCCCAGGGTGTCGTCCGAGCCGTCGTGCAGGACGGGGCCGACGGCGGTGGGGGTGGCCGCCCGGCGGATGATGTCCACCGCCTCCAGCCCCTGGCGCGCGGGGACGGTCACCAGGTCGGGGGCGACCCCGGTGCCGTCGGTCTCGATGTGGTCGCTCTCCATGCCGTCGGTCTCCATGGCCGCCTCCAACACAGCGCACCCCTCCTCATGCGAGTCCACGTACGAGCGGGCGGTGTGACGGTTCTGCCGTGCCGCGCCTCCCGCTCCTCGACGGTTCAACGCGCGGAAACGTCAACGGGTGCGCGGAGAGGCCGCCGCAAAGGATGGCAGTTCATGGCGGATCGCGGGTGAGATATCCGGTTTGTAGCTAAACACCGCCCGCGGCCCCTCCCCCGGCCGGTACGTTTTTGCGCGCCGGACCCCCGCGTCCCGGCGGCGACAGCGCACCCCTCGCCACTGTCGCCCGAGTTCGCCAGAGAGGGCCCGGCCAATGGCGTCGTCATCAGCCTCCTCCGCGTCAGCCGCCCCGCCGGGCTCCGCCGACGCGGACGGCTCCCCACCCCCCGGCCCGGCCGTCTGTCCGCCCCGCGCGCATCCCTGCCCCGTCCCCGTCCCGAACCTCGCCTTCCGCGGGTTGCGCGGGCAGCGGTCCCCCGGGGAGTTCGCGGCGGCGGTGCGCCGGGCCGGGCGCGAGATCGGCGAGACGGTGTCGTGCGACGCGCGCTACATCGGCCGGGTGGAGGCGGGCGAGATCCGCTGTCCCAACTACGCCTACGAGCGGGTCTTCCTGCACATGTTCCCCGGGCGGACGCTGGCCGACCTCGGTTTCTCGGCGCGCGAGACGGTACGCGGCCGGGGAGCGCGGCCGCCGGCGCCCACCGCCCCCGTCCCCACCGAGGAGAGCGACGTGTTGCGTCGCGCGTTCATGACCGGCGGGTCCGCCACCGTGGCGGCCGTCACCCTGGGGTTCGGCCCCGCCGCTCCCGCGAGTGCCGCGGCTCCCGTCCCGGAGCCCTCCTTCGGGTCCGCCCTGGGTCACCGCCCGTTGCCCAGGCGGGCCGGCGTGGCCGAAGCGGAGGCCGTCGAGGACGCCGTACGGCAGATCCGGCTGCTGGACGACCGGCACGGCGCGGACGGGCTCTACCGGCGGGCCGCCGAGCCGCTGCGGGCCACGTACGCACTGCTCGACGCGGGCGCCACCCGGCAGTCCACGGAGGACCGGCTGCACGCGGGAGCCGGCGAACTGGCCCTCTCGGTCGGCTGGTTGGCACACGACTCGGGCCGACTGGAGGACGCCCGCTCCCACTACGCCGAGGCGCTGGCCACCGCCCGGCTGTCGGGGGACCCGGGGCTGGAGGCGCACGCCTTCTCGAACATGGCGTTCCTGGCCCGGGACGCGGGCCGGCCGCGCGAGGCGATCCGGGCCGCCGAGGCGGGCCAGCGGGCCGCCCGGACCCTGGCCTCGCCCCGCCTGATGTCCCTGCTCACGCTGCGCGAGGCGGGAGGCTGGGCACTGCTCGGCGACCGGCGCGGCTGCGAGGAGTCCCTGAGCCGGGCGCACTCCCACTTCGGGCAGGGCGCCTCGGCGCTGGACCCGGAGTGGATGTCCTTCTTCGGCGAGGCCGAACTCGAGCTCCTCGAGGCGCAGTGCTGGTCGGCGCTGGAGGAGTGGACCCGGGCCGCACGGCACGCGCGGCGCGCCGTCGACCTCCAGGACGCGCACTTCGCCCGCAACGTGGCGCTGTACACGGCCCAGCTCGCCGAGGACCTGGCCCGTGCGGGCGCCCCCGACGAGGCCGCCGCCGCCGGCCACCGCGTCCTCGACCTGCT
Source organism: Streptomyces sp. NPDC093225 (assembly GCF_044753805.1). Classification (NCBI taxonomy): domain Bacteria; kingdom Bacillati; phylum Actinomycetota; class Actinomycetes; order Kitasatosporales; family Streptomycetaceae; genus Streptomyces; species Streptomyces sp. NPDC093225. The sequence goes on along the minus strand of NZ_JBIVNX010000078.1, from coordinate 21,806 downwards.
CGCCGAGGTCCGGTCCACGCGCGTGCAGGCCATGCTCTCCGACACCGCCCGTGCCCTCGTCCCCCACCAGCGCTCCCCTCGCGTGGCCTCGTTCCTGGCCCGTCGCCACCTCAACTGACCGGCCGGCCGGCACGTTTCGGGAGTCCCCCTCAGCGGGTGAAGCCCGCGAGGCGGGTGTGGACGGTGACGGGGGCGCCGCCGAGGAGTTCGGCCAGGCCGTGGAGGCGGTCGAGGGCGTCGGGGCCGGGGTTGCCGTACACGTCGACGGAGCGCATGCGGGCGAGGGGGACGAAGGTGCGGAACTTCGGCCCGCCCAGTTCGAGGTGGAGCTCCAGCGAGGCCGCGTCGGGGTGGAGGGCCAGCACGGTCATCGTGGCACCGGCCTGGTCGACGTAGAAGTGGTAGACGAGCAGCTGCGGTTCGACCACCTCGACGAAGGCCGCGAGCTCGCGCATCGCCTGCTCCGCGTCGGCGCGCCGGCCCGGGAGGATGTCGAGGCGGGCGACGTAGTAGATCTTGTCGAGGATCGCCATGCCCCCCGACGCTAGCGCGCCGGGTCCCCACGGGCCCGCGCGACGCGCGCCGCCGGGGGGGGTGTCCGGCCGTGGTCCGCCGGGACGCCCCCGACGGCCCCGACGGCCCCTGGTCTCCTGGGCCGGCGGACGGCACACGGCGACCTACGGCGCCCAGGCCACGCGGTGTTCCGCCAGGTGGGAGAGGACCGCGTGGTTGGCCTCCCAGCCGTCCGGGAAACGGACCGCGACGCCCAACTGCACCGGCTCCGTGGCCGGATGGTCGTCCAGCACCTCGGCGATGCCGGCGCGCGCCACGACCACGCACGCGTGCCGGTGCCGCGAGGCCAGCACGCACAGCCGGCCCGTCTCCAGGTGGAACTCCGTCGCGTCCGGCCGCCCCGAGAGCGGGTGCAGGACGACGGTCAGGTCGTACTCGCGGCCCTGGAGGCGGTTGGCGGTGTCCACCGTGACGCCGGCGACGCCCAGCGAGGCCAGCGCGGCCCGGACCGCGGCCGCCTGGTCCCGGTGCGCCGTGCCGACCGCGATGCGGTCCGCCGTCAGCGGTACGGGCACCTCGGAGCGCTCGCTGATCGCGGCCGCGCCCCGGTCCAGCACCCGCCGCACCACGAGCGCCACCGCCCGGACCGCCTCCGGATCGGTGCGCGGGGTGTGCCGGGCGGGCAGCTCCAGCAGCCCCCAGCCCGACTCGGCGGCCTCGTCCAGGACCCGGTCCGGGCCCGAGCCGTCGGAGGCGGTCCCGAAGGTCAGCCGCCGGTCGCCGGGACCGGTGCCGCTGCGGAACGGGGTGTAGGGGTAGAAGGCCCCGGACACCAGCGGGGCCGCCGAGGCCGGCAGCCGCCAGGACACCGGCAGCCGGTGCTGCGGCAGCTGCGGGTTGTGCGCGAGGAGCGTGGCGACCGCGCTCGCCGAGGGGTCGTACGACAGCCCGGCCCACTGCTCCGCGCCCACGACGCTGAACGGGTCCAGCTGCCCCGGGTCGCCCACGAACAGCGCCCGCTCGAACAGCCCGGCCACGGCCAGCAGCGCGTCGGAACGCATCTGGTACGCCTCGTCGACGATCGCGTGCTCCCACGGCTCCACACCCTGGGTGTGGGCCCACTTCGCCGCCGTGGACAGCACGACGGGCAGCTCGGCCAGCTCCCCCGGCTTGGCGGACAGCGAGACCGACTCCAGCTCCGCGAGCGCCGGGTCGAAGGCGTCGGCGTCGCTGCTGTGCAGGCGGCCGACGCGCAGCTCGGGCTCCGCCTCGTGCAGCCGCAGCACCAGGTCGTCCACCTGGGCGTTTGTCTGCGCGACGACCATCAACCGGCGTCCGGCGGCCGCCAGTTCGCGGGCGGCGCGGACAACGAGGGTGGACTTGCCGGCGCCGGGCGGGGAGTCGACGACCACGCCGCGGTACCGGGCCTCCATGGTGTCGCGGAGGATCGCCGCGGTGGCCGCCGCCGCGGCCGCGCCCGGGTCGAAGTCCTTCTCCGAACCGATCAATTGGTGCACCGTCACAGCATGTCCTCGCTCGTCACCGCGTCCGGGGCCTCGCCGCCCGGCGCCGCCGTGCCGGGCGGCCCGCCGTGCGTCCACGGCGTGTCCTCCGGCTCCGGCAGCCGCGGTCCGGTGCGGCTGTCGTGCTCGAACAGGGTCCAGCAGACCCGGTCGCCCTTCTCCGGCACCGAGCCGGGCTCGGGGTCCTTCGTCCGGCCCATCTTGTCCAGCAGGCGCAGCACCACCAGGGTCGCGCCGCCCGGCTCCGTCTCGTACCGGACCAGTCGGGCGCTCTGGGTGCGCCGGTCCGCCATGGAACGGTACGCCTTGCCGCTCGCGGCCCCGGAGTCGTCGCCGCCGGCGTCGGCGGCGAGCTGCGGGCGGTCGTCGGTGCGTACGGTCACCAGCGGGCGCGGGCTGGGCCGCTTGGACTCGGTCCACTCCATCACGACCTCGGTGACCTCGCCCGCGAACGCCTCGCCCGCCAGCCGCCGTTCGGCCATCACCAGCGGGTCGTCCAGCGCCTCGTGCGCCTCCAGCCGGGTCTGCTCGCCCTCGCGCCGGGCGAGCTTGCGGGCCGCCGTCACGGCGTCGTCCGTGCGCGGCTGCGGGGGCTCGCCGGCCCGTACCCGGTCGCGGTGGCCGGTGTACGACCAGCGGTCGCCGGTCCAGCGGTCCTCCGTCCGGGCGCCGGGCGGGAGCGCGCGCAGCAGGTCGAGGGCGCGCCAGACGGCCCACCAGGTGGGCTCCATCTGGGTCAGCACCAGCCGCCGCAGCTCCTGCTCGGCACGCCGGGTCGCGGCGTCGGCCGCCTCGTCGTACGGCAGCACCGCGCGGGCCGCGTCGTAGCGGGCCATGGCCGGGGCGAGCAGGCGGTTGTCGAAGGCGGGGTCGGTGGCGGGACCGGCCGGCGGGCACTCCAGCAGGCCGTCCGCGTCCCGGGCGAGTTCGGCGCGCAGCGCGTGCGCGGCGCCCGACGCGCCCTCCGGGGGGTCGATCCAGCCGAGCAGCGCGCCCAGGTGCTGGTCCTCCAGGGTGCTCTGGCCGGTGGCCCAGTGCCGGGCCAGCAGGTCGGTGGCGGAGAGCAGGAGGCCGGAGCCGGGGACCCGGGCACGTTCGCCCAGGTGGGTGAACCAGCGGCCGAGCAGCGGGACGCGCGGGGGCGCCGGGTGGGGGGTGTCGGGGTCCTGTTCGGCGGTGCGGCGGAAGCGCATGGAGCGGCCGAGCAGGCGGACGTAGTCGACACCCGCCCGGTTGGGCACGACCAGCTGCGGCGCGTCCACGCACAGCTCGGCCGTGACCTTGACCTTCTTCTTGGTCTCGGGGTCGGTCTCGGTGCGCTCGACGGGCTCGGTGGCGTCCGCGTAGCCGTCCAGGTACGGCAGCACGACGTCCGCGAGGCGGGCGAGGAACGCCCAGCGCAGGTCGCGGTCGCGCGGCTGGGGGATGACGAGGACGTGCGGGTCGTGCCGGTCCGTGCCGAGCATGACGCCGAGCGGCGCGCCGGCCTCGCCGGCCGTGGTCAGCGGTACGAGGACCAGCGGCTGCGGGGCCAGGTGGCGGTGCCGGACGGTGGCGAGCGGGACGGCCCGGCCCGTGCGCACGGCTTCCAGCCGGGCGAGGGTGCTCATCAGGGGCATGCGGGGGCCTCCGGGGGGTGGGGGCCGGCGGCCCGCCCGGCGGCCTCGGCGAGGGCCTCGGCGCGCAGCCGCGCGGCGCAGCGCAGGGCCGCGGCGGTGGGGTCCTCGGGGGTGGGCGGGGCCGCGGGGGCGGCACCGTGGGCCGGCCCCGGATCCGGGGGCGGGGCCGGGGTCGGGGGCGGCGTGCCGTGGGCCGCTTCGAGGGCTGACGTGACCGTGGTCAGGGCACCGAGTTCGCTCCGTGCGCCGCGGCCCAGCGCGGTGACGGAGTCGGCGGCGCGGGCGTGGTCGCGGCAGTGGAAGGCGAGCTCGCAGGCGGCCAGGCACTCGGGCGCGTACGCGGCCTCGACGGACTCGACGGCCGCGGTGAGCTCCTCGCGCGGCCGGCTCGTGTCGAAGGTGGTGTCCGCGGGCAGGGCGTCGGCGAGTTCCTCGACGCGGGTCAGCCGGTCGAGCTGGCGCCGGGTCACGGAGCGCTGCTTGCGGATGTCGACGGGGGCGGCGGTGGGGAGGTTGGAGAAGTCCTTGGGGCAGACCAGCAGCGCCCGGTGGTCCACGGACGCGCCCTCGGTGACCGCGGCGATCCGCTCCAGGGCGAGGACGTAGACGGCGGCCTGGCGGGCGGCGGCGCCGACCTTCGCCGGGTCGGCCGAGCCGTCGACCATCGGGAAGGACTTGATCTCCACGACGGCCCAGCGTCCGTCGGGGCGCACCACGACGGCGTCCGGCTCCAGGAAGGCCGGGGTGCCGGCCACTTCCAGCGCGAGCATCGGGTGGTCGAGCAGCGCCCAGGCTCCGGCCGCGGTGGCCTCGCGCAGGGCGAGGGCGGTACGGGCGGCCCGTCCCTCGGGGCCCACGGCGGTCAGGTCGGGGACGAGGGCGGTACCGGGGTCGGGGGCGGCGGGGCCGCCGAGCCGCTCGTACAGCAGGCGCAGCAGCTCGTGGCCGCCGTCGGCCTTGACCTTGGCCTCGAACGAGTTGCCGCGGACTATCGCGAACTGGGACTGGCCGAAGCCGGAGGGGGCGCCGAGCGCGGTCGCGAGCGCGGTCTTGTCGACGCCGGCGCCGTCGAGGAGGGCGCGGCGGGAGCAGCCCGGGTTGGCGGCGAGGGCCGCCAGGGCGCGGGCGTCGAGCGGGCGCGGCGGCACGGCCGGCCCCCGGAGCGCGGCCAGGCGCTGTCGGAGCGGGGCCGGCGCCGCGGCCCGGGCCGAGCCCTCGCCGCGGGCGGCGGGGTCCCGTGCCGGGTCGGGTGCCTTCGAAGGGCCGGCGGGTCCCGGGGAGGCCTGGCGACCGCGGGGGTTCGGCGGTCCGGGAGGGGCCGCGGTCCGGGTGTCGTCGGGCGGGTAGGCGCTCACCCGCGGAAGTCTCCCATCCGCCAGTGACAATCGTGGGCTCCACCGGGAATCCGCCCCCCTCCGTGCATCCGCGAGCCACGCGGCGGGGCCTGCGGGTGAGTGGCGGGAGTCACGGAGCCTGCAGCTGGGGCCTACGGGCGGGGCCCGGAAGCCGACGGACGAGGCACCGGAGGCTGCGGGCGCGCGGCGGGAGCCGGCGGACGAAGCCCGGGAGCCTGCGGACGGGGCGCGGGAGCCTGCGGACGGGGCGCGGGAGCCTGCGGACGGGGCGCGGGAGCCTGCGGACGGGGCGCGGGAAGCTGCGGGCGCGCGGCGGGAGCCGGCGGACGAGACCCGGGAGCCTGCGGGCGCACGGCGGGAGCCGCGGAGCGGGGAGCGGGGGCCTGCGGGCGGGCGAAGGGAGCGATCGGGCGCGGGCGGGCCGTCGAGCCGGAAGCGGGAGCTTCCGGACGGGCGGTGCGGGGCACCGGGCCGGTGGCGGGCGCCTGCGGGCGGGCGGCGGGAGTCTCCGAGCGGGTGGCCCGGGTCGTCGCGGCGCGGCCGGTACGGCCCGTGGAGCGGTGGTCGGCGCGGGTCGCGGGACCGCGGTCGGGCCGGGCCTGGGCGCCACGGTCGGCACGGGCGGCCGCGGAGCCGCGGTCGGCGCGGGCCGGGACGCCCCGGCGGCCGGCCGCCGGGGCGGCCCGCGGACCCTCGGCGCCGGCGCTCCGCCCGCGGCCGGCCACGGCGGCTCGCGCGCCCGGCACGGAGCCGACCGGCACCGGGCCGGAGTCGGCGGCCCGCCGTCGCGCGACCGCGCGCGTCAGCGCGTCCGCGCCGACGACGCCCACCAGGTAACCCAGCCCCATCACCGCGCAACCCGCGGCCGCGTCGAGGAAGTAGTGGTTCGCCGTGCCCATGACCACGAGCGCGGTGAGCACCGGGTACGCCGCCCCGGCCGCCCGCACCAGGGGCGTCCGGCCGTGGCGCCAGAGGAGGATCCCGCACCACAGGGCCCACCCGACGTGCAGGCTCGGCATGGCGGCGTACTGGTTGGTCAGGCTCCCGAGACCGCGCGGGGCGCTGGCCTCGGCGCCCCACCACCCGTACGCGCTGAAGCGCGCCATCGTGTCGGCGAAGCCGGATCCGGCGCCCAGCAGCCGCGGCGGGCTGGTCGGCAGCAGCGCGAAGCCGACGAGGCCCATCAGGGTGGAGGCCATGAGCCAGCGGCGGGCGGCGCGGTAGTGGGCGGGGCGGCGCAGGTAGAGCCAGACCAGGACGGCCGGGGTCACGAGGTAGTGCAGGGAGGCGTACGCGAAGTCGGCCGGTACGCCGAGCCAGGCATGGTCGGTGAAGACGGGGTTGAGCAGGCGTTCGAGGTCGAGCCCGAGCGGCTCCTCGAGGCGGAGTATCGCCCGGCCGTGGGACACGGCCGCGGCCACGTCGCCGCGCGCGAGCAGCCGGCCGCCGGAGTACGCGGCGTAGACGAGGGCGATGAGCAGCAGCTCTGCCCACCAGCGGGGCGCCGCCCGCCCGCTCCGGGGCCGGACCGCCGCCCCCGCCGCCCCCGCGGTCCCCGCCCTCTCCGCAGCCCCGGTGGGTCCGGTCGCGACCTCGACACCCCTGCGTATCCCCGTAGTCATGCTCTACATGATGCCTCAGGCAACTAAAGGGTCGGTCGTCGTTCACTCGACGTGCACCCGTACGAGATGATGAAGGGGTTGTCCCATTTACCCACATGTCTTTGCTCACACGCCCCACCGGCCCTGCGGTGGGCCCGCCCCCAGGAGACCCCCATGGCACCCCGCATCCTGCTGGCCCGGCACGGCCAGACCGCCTGGTCGCTCTCCGGGAAGCACACGGGTCGCACGGACGTCCCCCTGCTGGAGGAGGGGCGCCGCGGCGCGAAGCTGCTGGGTGCACGGCTGGCCCGCGGGCCCTGGGCCGGACTGCCCGACGTCGAGGTCCGCACCAGCCCCCTGGTGCGCGCGAGCGAGAGCTGCGAGCTGGCGGGCTTCGGCGACCGGGCCGAGCCGTGGGACGTCCTGATGGAGTGGGACTACGGCGCCTACGAGGGCATGACCCCGGCCGAGATCCAGGCCGTCCGGCCCGGCTGGCTGATCTGGCGCGACGGGGTGCCGGAGGGCGAGGCCGTGGCGGAGATATCGGCGCGCGCCGACCAGGTCGTGGAGTGGGCCCGCTCGGCGGACCGGGACGTACTGGTGTTCGCCCACGGGCACTTCCTGCGCACGCTGGGCGCGCGCTGGCTGGGCGAGCCGGCCTCGTTCGGTGCCCGGCTGCGGCTGGAGCCGACGTCGCTGTCGGTGCTGGGGTGGGCGTACGGCATGCCGGCCCTGGAGCGCTGGAACGACACCGGCCACCTCGACGCCTGACCCGCACCCGGCCCCGGTCACCGCCACGCCACCCCTGCGCGCCCGCTGCGCGCCCCCTGCAGGCCCGCCCCCGCCCTTCGGCGCCCGGCCCGCCCGGGCCCCACTCCGCCCACCCGCCCCAGGAGGCCCGGGAGCGCACCGGGGTGCTCTTGCGGGGCGTTGGACAATGGAGGGTGGCCCGGAAAGCGCGGGCTCGATCCCGGAACGACGCACAGGAGGACACGCATGGCTGAGGCCGAGCGCACGGAGCGGAGGCTGCGGCCCGCGCAGTTGCTCTTCGAGCCCGCGGAAGCGGTCGCGGACCCCGAGCACTTCTTCGACCTGGAATCGATCGAGGACCCTCGTGAGCTGCTGAGCCGCGCGACCGAGCTGACGCTGGCGTTCCGGGCCGCGCACGACCGGGCCACGGAGTTCCAGGCGGTGGCGGCCGCGCAGCTCGCCGACCCGCGCCGGTTCGACCGGCTGACGCCGGCCGCGATCGCGGAGCGCGCGGAGTGGACCGAGGACTACGCCCGCAAGATGATCGAGTTCGGGCAGGGTCTGCTGCGGGGCGAGCCCGAGGCCCGCTGACCGGCGCCTGCGCGCCCGCCACGCGTACGTACGCCGACGGCCCCCGGGAACCGCTCCCGGGGGCCGTCGCCGCGCCCCGCGCACGCCGCCGGGCCGACGCTCCACCGACCGGGCCGCCCGCCGCCAGTCACCCGGGCCCGGCGCGGGCGGCGGTCAGAGCGCCATGAGGCCGGCGGCGGTCGGGCGGAAGCCGCACTGCTCGTAGAAGGGCGCGAGTCCGGGCTCGTAGTCGACGTGCAGCCACTCCGCGCCCCGGGCGCGGGCCGCGTCGGCCGCGGTCCGCACGAGCCGTACGCCGAGGCCGTGGCGGCGCTCCGCCGGGTGCACGGTCGTGTCGAGGACGAAGGCGTGGGCGCCGCCGTCTCCGACCACGTTGACGTAACCGACCAGGTGGTCCCCGCGGCGCGCCGCGACCCAGAGGAGGCTGCGGGCCAGTTTGGGGGCGAAGGGAGCGGGCGCGTGGCCCGGCCAGGCCGCGGCGAACAGCCGGTTGAGTTCGTCGTCCCGGAGCGGGGGGCTGAGGCTGAGGGTGAGGCCGACCGCCTCGTCCGTGGTGCGCATACCGCACCCTCCCACGCCACCCTCGCCCGACAACCGGCACCCGGCATATGCCGAAGGGGCAAGGTACTCCCCCGAGTACTCCCACGTCCCGGTTTTTGGCAACTCTGCGGAACCGACCCGCCACAGCCGGTACTCCTGGACCCATGGACTCCTGGCTGCACGAGAAGACGACGAGCACCGCCAAGGGCGGCTGCGACACCGCCGAGCTCCACGAGACCGACCGCCCCGGCGGGCCCCGCCCCCCGCACGCGGCCCGCGCGCGCCTGGAGACCCGCCCGGCACCCGGCACACCCCGGCCGCTGAACGTCTTCGAGCTGGTCGCCGGCGAGCCGGGCCCCGCGGCCGGGCCGCACCGGGCCGCGTGCGTCACCCCGGAGGGCGCCGCCTGGCTGGCGTCCGCGAGCCCGTACCCGCACAGCACCCTCACCCTGTGGCAGGAGCGCCCGGCCGCACCCGCCGTGCTCCCCTGCGGCACGGCCTTCGACGTGGTCAACGTGCCCGTCGTCTTCGGGCGCCGGATGCTCGGCCGACTGTGGGAGGACGGGCCCGGCTCCGGGCCCGTCGCCGTGCACCGCGGCCGGATGCTCCTGTTCGCCGCCCCCGGCACCTCCCAGCGGCTGCCGTCCCTGCTCCACTGGGAGGAGTGGGGCGGGGCCGTTCCCACCCCCCTCTGCCACGGCCGCGGCGACGCCGTCACCGTGCCCGCGCTGACCCCGGCGGACCCGGCCGGGCCCTCCCGGTGGCTGGTGGCCCCGGACGCGCGGGAGCCGTGGCTGCCGGGGCCCGAGGTGCTCCTCTGGGCCTGCGTACGGGCGGCCAGGACCGCGTCCGCCGAGGCCGTACGGGTATCGATTTTTCCTCCGGCGGACGGGGATGCTAATGTCTACGACGTCAGCAGGCGCCGCTAGCTCAGTTGGTTAGAGCAGCTGACTCTTAATCAGCGGGTCCGGGGTTCGAGTCCCTGGCGGCGCACAGACGGAAGAAGCCCCTCGCGCAAGCAGGGGGCTTTTTCGTCGTGCCTCCGGGGCACCGTCGAGCGGTACCGCACTCAGGTCGTGATCTTCACCGTGTACGCCCCCGACGGCGTCCGGTCCGCCACCTCGATCCGGATGCCCTCCCCCGGCACCGTGTACGTCTCCCCCGCCTGCAGCGGCGCGTCCGCCAGCGGCGGGTACACCGAGCGGTCCCAGCAGGCCTCGGTGTCAGGGTGCCCGTCCAGCACCTCGACGGGCCCGCCGCCCGAGGCCGCCTCGTTGCGCACCTTGTAGACCAGCACGCCCTCGGAGCACGTCTCGTCGTCGTTGCCGGCCGCGCCGCGCGCCTCGACCGCGACCGCGCTCCCCGGGCCCGTACGCACCACGGCGAGTCGCGTCCCGCCGACCGCCCCCGTCGGGCTGGGCTGGCCCACGGGCTGGAGGGTGTGCAGGGTCGAGCCGCGCTGCACGCAGTCCACCTGGTCAGGGCCCAGCCAGCCCAGCTTCCACTTCTGCCAGGCGAACAGGTCGGGGGCCATCCCGAACTGGCTGCCCATGACGTCCCAGTCGCCCACGTACGTGTCCCAGTCGCCCTTGCCGTCCGTCGGCCGGTGGTAGAGGTCCGGCAGGTCGAAGACGTGCCCGGTCTCGTGTGCGAGCACGTTGCGGTCCGGCGGGTGCCGCTCGAAGACCGTGACGATGCGGCGCAGGTCCGAGCCGTCGGCGCGCAGCGGCCGGTCGAAGTTGACGACCTTGGTGGCGTCCGAGTCCACGCCGGGGGCGTTCGGGTCGGCCACGAAGTAGACGATGTCGTACCGGCTGAAGTCCACCGCGGGATCGGCCGCCGCCACCGCGTCCCGCAGGTAGGCCGCCCGGTCCCGGGCCTCCCAGTCGCGCTTTATCCCGTAGGCGGTGGACGGCTTGGGCATCCGGATCCAGTGCTGCTGCGGGTGCGGCACCAGGTGGAACTTCCCGTACGAGGCCCGCGCGAAGAAGTCGCTGGTCTCGGGGAAGTAGTCGGCGGTCAGGTCCTGCGGGGAGACGGCGGGTGCGGCGTCGGGGAAGGACAGGAAGACCATCACCGCGTCCAGCCTGCGCAGCGGCTTCGGGTAGGCGCCGTTCCAGGTGTCCAGTCCGAGCGAGTGGTGGGCCGAGGTGCGCTCCAGTGCGCAGGGGCCGGGGCCGCGCTGCTGGGCCACTGCGGGGCCCGCGACGAGCGACATGGCGGCCAGTGCCGTCAGGGACGTGAAGGCCGCCGCGGTACTGCGCACGCGGTAGCGCTCCACTCCCCCGGGTGTCTGCTGTCGCGGCACGTCGACCTCCGGTGAGGGGTTCGGAACATCCCACCCACCTTGTGCCGATTCACTCTCGTATGTCCTGTTCCAGTGCCCCACACGAGTGAGGAGCGTCACGCGAGGCTGCCTTACAGAGCGTCACAGTCGATCAGTCGACGGCGTGTCGTGTTCAGAGTTGCTCAGGCTCGCGCAGAGTCGCGCAGAAACGATCGATGGCGGAAGCGGTATCGCCCATCGGGGTAAGGCATCCGCGCGGCGGCGGCGCTGGATGCGCTTCCGCGGCAGCCTCTATGATCGGCACACTTTCCAGCACGGACAGCACAATTCCAGTACGGACACCGCCTCCCGGCGGTCTCCCCTCATCCGGCCGCACCCGGCCGACGCATCCGGCCGGCGGTCGCGGACCGCCTCCCGGACCGCCCTGTACGAGACAACTGCACTGCGGGAGCGAGCGGTGAGCGGAACCTCAGAAGGACCCGGTTCGGCAGCCGACAGCACCCGACCCACGGTCACGGAGCGTCATTCCGCCCTTCCCGTCGGTCGGTCCGCTGCCGAACTGCACGACTACCGGGCCGCGTTCGACGCGGCCCATCTCGCCATGGCCGTCGTCGACCGCACCGGCCTGGTCGTCGCCGCCAACCACGCGCTCGCCGCGCTCCTGGGCGGCGAGCCGGCGGAGCTGGCCGGCCGGCCCGCCGCCGAACTGGTCGACCTCGCGGCGGAGACCCGCACCTGGCAGGCGTACCTGGAGGTGCTGCGCGGCCGCCAGGCGCGGCTGCGCTGCACCCGCCGCCTCAAGCACCCCGACGGCCACTCCCTGTGGACCGAGGTGACCCTGGGCCCGGTGCCGGGCACCCAGGACGTCCTGCTGTCGGTCGCGGACATCAGCGACCGGCGCGACCTGCAAGCCCGGCTGCGCCACCTCCAGATGCACGATCCGGTCACCCGCCTGCCCAACCGGGCGCTGTTCTTCGAGCGGCTCTCCGCCGCGCTGGAGGCCTCCTCGTACGAGCACGGGGGCACCGGCCGGATCGGGCTGTGCTACCTCGACCTGGACGGCTTCAAGGCCGTCAACGACACCCTCGGCCACCGGGTGGGCGACCGGCTCCTGACGGCCGTGGCCGCCCGCCTGACCCACTGCGCCGACCAGTGCGGGTACGGGCGCAGCGGCGGGCACCTGGTGGCCCGGCTGGGCGGCGACGAGTTCGCGCTGCTCGTCGAGGACTCCACCGGCACCGAGCAACTGGCCGACCTGGCCAAGTCGGTGCTCGCCGCCCTCCAGGAACCCTTCGACCTCGCCGGGCAGCGGCTGTCGGTGTCGGCGTCCATCGGCGTCGTCGAGCGCGCCTGCGAGGGCACCTCGGCCACCGGGCTGATGCAGGCCGCGGACACGACGCTGTTCTGGGCCAAGGCGGACGGCAAGGCGCGCTGGACCCTGTTCGACCCCGAGCGCAACGCCCACCGCATGACCCGTCAGGCGCTGTCCAGCACGCTCCGGCCGGCCGTGGACCGGGGCGAGTTCGCGCTGGAGTACCAGCCGTTGGTCGACCTGGAGAGCGGGGTCGTCCGCGGCGTCGAGGCCCTCGTCCGGTGGAATCACCCCCAATTCGGCACACTGACGCCGAATCGGTTCATCGGAATCGCCGAAGAGGACGGCTCCATCGTGCAGTTGGGCCAGTGGGTGCTGCGCACCGCGTGCCGCCAGGCGCGCCGCTGGCAGCTCGACCACCCGTCCGACGCGCCGGTGTTCGTGTCCGTCAACGTCGCCGTGCGGCAGGTGTGGGACTCCGACCTCGTCGGCGACGTCGCGGAGATCCTCGCCGACACCGGCCTCACCCCGCAGCTGCTCCAGCTGGAGCTCACCGAGTCCGCCGTCATGGGCTCGGCCGGCCGGCCGCTGCAGGCCCTGCAGGCCCTGTCCGACATGGGCGTGCGCATCGCCATCGACGACTTCGGCACCGGTTACTCGAACCTCGCCTACCTGAGCCGGCTGCCGGTCTCTGTCCTGAAGCTGGACGGCTCCTTCGTGCGCGGCTTCCGCTACGAGGAGGGGGCGCACCCCAACCCGGCGGACGAGACCATCGTCGAGGCGCTGGTGCAGCTCGCGCACCGGCTGGGGCTGACCGTGACCGCGGAGTGCGTGGAGACCGCGGGCCAGGCGGCCCGGCTGCGCCGGGTGGGGTGCGACACCGGGCAGGGCTGGCTCTACTCGCGGGCGGTTGCGCCGGAACGCATCGCGGAGATGATCGGCGGCCCGGCGTACGGGAGCGCGCCGGGCCACGGGAGCACGCCCCCGCCGCTGATGTGACACGCGGGGGCGCCTGCGAACGCCGCGGGCCGTCCCGTGGTGTGTGGGGCAGCCTCTTGAGGCGGCATGGCAGGCTGGTCCGGAGGCAGGCCCGGGCCTGGGGTGGCCGAAGGCCAGGGGCGGAGCCCCCGAAGCCCCAGGGGTGGGCCTGCCGCAGGGCCTGCAGGCCATGACGGGTCAAGAGGCTGCCCCACACACCACGGGACGGCCCCACGAAGCGAGCCCCCCGAAGCCCCCACCGTGACACGGAAGCGCCCCGCCCCCTCCTCAGAGGGGCCGGGGCGCTCCGTCGCTCGGCGCGGGGTGGGGGGATCAGCAGGCGCCGAGGTCCTGCCACACGCCCCACTCACCGGTGGTGCCGGGCTCCTCGTTCTGCGTCCACCACTTGGCCTTCCAGTTGCGGCTCTTGTGCGAGACCGTCTGGCCGCCGGTGTAGACCGTGCCGGCGACGTACGCGGGAGCCGTGCAGCCCGTGGTGGGCGGCGTGGTCGGCGGCGTCGTGGGCGGGGTGGTCGGCGGCGTGGTCGGTGGGGTGGTGGGAGGAGTCGTGGGCGGCGTGGTCGGGGAGCTGCCGACGGCGGCCACGATCTGGTTCAGCAGCGTGGTGTTGTCGTCCAGGCCGAGGAGCGAGTACATCATCGCGCCGGCCAGGCCGCGCTGGTGGGCGTAGTCGGCCCGGGCCTGGACGGACTTCTGGTTCAGGCCGGTGAACCACTCGCCGTCCTTGTAGAAGTACGAGGCCTTGGCCCGGTCGTCCCAGAAGGTGGTGGCGGGGTTGTCGACGATGCCGCCGAGCTCCTTGTAGTGCGCGATGCCGGCCTGCTGGCTGACCGGGCGGACGCCGGAGGCGCCGGTCGCGGGCTGGGCGAGGCCGTTGGCTGCGCCGGCGGGGACGCCCTTCCAGCCGCGGTAGTAGAACTCGTAGCCCAGGGTCAGCTTGTTGGCGGGGAAGCCGCCGGCGATGCCGTACGTCGGGTTGCCGTCGAGCCAGGCGTTGATCGCGCTGTCGATGCTGTACTTCTCGGTGCCCGGGGCGATCGGGTCGGTCGGGTCGGCCGCGGACGGGTACAGCGGGGACTGGTGGTACGTCGGCCCGTCGCCGTCCCAGGCGCCGTGCATGTCGTACGTCATGATGTTCGCGTAGTCGAGGTACGCGCCGATCTTGTCCGTCTCGATGTACTTGATCTTGTCCTGGCCGGCCGGCAGGGCGGCGGTGAGCAGGTACTTCTTGCCGCCGTTCGCCGCGCCGTGGGCGTCGAGCTGGTCGCGGAACTCCTTGAGCAGGAGCGTGAAGTTCTGCTTGTCCTCCGGGCCGTAGTGGTTGCCCAGGTGGCCGCCGGACGAGCCCGGGTACTCCCAGTCGATGTCGATGCCGTCGAAGATCCCGGCGGCGGAGCCGGCGCCGCCGTAGCCGCCCTCGACCGGCAGGTTGCCCTTGATGTACTGGTCGATGCAGGAGCTGACGAACTTCTTGCGGCTGGCGTCCGTGAGCGCGGCGTCGTGGAAGTACTTCGAGTACGTCCAGCCGCCGATCGAGATGTTGATCTTCAGCTTGGGGTACTTGGCCTTGAGCTGCTTGAACTGGTTGAACACGCCGACGATGGGCTGGTCCCACTTGTCGGCGACCCCGCTCACGCTGTCCGCGGCGCTGAAGGACTTCTGGTAGTCGGCGTACGAGTCGCCCGCGCCGTCACCGGCGTTGGCGTTGTTGTCGTCGCCGGCCGCCTTGTTGGCCTCGAAACAGGTGAGGTTGGTGGGGTGGATGTTGCCGAACGAGTAGTTGATGACGTCCAGCTTGCCCGCGATGCCGCGGGTGTCGAGGTGCTTGGGGTAGAACGCGTTGCCGTAGACGCTCCACTGGTCGTAGTACGCGATCTTCACCCCGCCGGTGCTGGGGGTGGCGGTGGTGGCGGCCTGGGCGGCGGTCAGGCCCGCGAAGCCGGCCAGGGCTCCGGAAGCGAGGGCGGCGGTGGCGACCGCGGCCAGAAGCGGTTTACGGATGTGCATGAACAGCCCCCGGGGAGGTGGGAGGGACGGGGAGGAGGCACGCGCGTTGGGATGAAGAGATAGCCCTCGCGGAATGATCGCGTCAATGGTTTGGACCAAAGAAGGACTAGACCACTTGCGAGACAAAACCGCTCGTCAGAGCGGTGCCGGGGCAGCGAAAACCGCCCGCCACCCACGGTGACGAGCGGTTTAAGGCTCTCTTGAGGGAGCCGCGCGCAAGGTTTCGGCAAGGAACCAGCCGAACCCCGTTCAGCCGGGGTTCGCGGGGTCAGGCCTCCCGCACCGGCGCCGCGCCGGCCGCGACCGCCGCCCCGTCCGGCATCCCGTACGCGTCCGCCACGAGCTCGTACGACCGCCTCCGGGCCTCCCCCGCATGGGCGTTGGAGGTCAGCATCAGCTCGTCCGCGCCGGTGCGCGCGACCAGCGCGTCCAACCCGGCCCGCACCTCGTCCGCCGTGCCGTGCACGACGTTGCGCGTCCAGTCGGTGACGAACTCGCGCTCCGCGGCGCTGTACGGGTACGACTCCGCCTCCTCCGGCGTCGGGACGAGCCCGGGCCGCCCGGTGCGCAGCCGCAGCATCGACAGCGCGGCGGCGCGGACCTGGCGCACCGCCTCGCCCCCGGTGTCGGCGGCGAGCGCGGAGACGCCGATGAGCGCGTACGGCTCGTCCAGGACGGCGGACGGCCGGAAGGAGGAGCGGTAGAGGTCGAGGGCCGGGAGGGTGTTGGCGGCGGAGAAGTGGTGGGCGAAGGCGAACGGCAGTCCGAGCTCGGCGGCCAGCCGCGCACTGTAGCCGGAGGAGCCCAGCAGCCAGATCGGCGGCCGGCCGGCGGGCCCCTGCACGGGCCCGGGGACGGCGTGCACACGGGCGTACGGATGCCCGGAGGGGAAGTCGTCGTCGAGGAAGCGGGTCAGGTCGGCGAGGGCACGGGGGAACTCCTCGGCCTGCTCGTCGAAGTGGCCGGGGCCGCGCAGCGCCCGGGCGGTGGCCCCGTCGGTGCCGGGCGCGCGGCCGAGGCCGAGGTCGACGCGGCCCGGGGCGAGGGCTTCGAGGGTGCCGAACTGCTCGGCGACGACGAGGGGAGCGTGGTTGGGGAGCATGACGCCGCCGGATCCGAGGCGGATGCGGGAGGTGTGTGCGGCGAGGTGCGCCAGGATCACGGCGGGGGCGGAGCTGGCCACGCCCGGCATGGAGTGGTGCTCGGCCACCCAGTGCCGGTGGTAGCCGCGCCGCTCGGCGAGCCGGGAGATCTCGACGGACGTGCGCAGCGACGCGGCGGCGGTCGAGCCGGCGCCGACCGTCACGAGGTCGAGCACCGACAACGGCACCGGGGCCGCGCCCTGCGCAATCCCCCGAATGGCGTCTTCCATTTCCACTGCGCCAGCCTTTCCGGTAATCCGCGGGCCTGCCCGGGTCGGTCTCCGGACTTTCCGGGACGGTTCCGGGCCCTTCCGCGGCCTGATCGAATCTGTACGAAGAGGTCGAACAGGGACCGGTCGGCGCGCATTCCCGGCGTCCCGGCCGCGGATCCGCCGGGAATCGGCGGCGCACCGTCGACTGGCCCGTGACCTTGGCATATGCCACCGATATAGGTCCCGTTGAAACGACGTGAATGAGCCATCAAACTCTTCAACAGACGCTCCACGTGGGCCTCTTGGTGGCTATCGTGGTAAGGCAAGCGGTAACAACCTGCTAGGGGGAAACCGTGGCGCTGAAGCCCGAGCCGACCGCGCCGTTCCACTCGGTGCAGTACGCCCTGCGCGTACTCGAAACGATCTCCCGGCACGCCGGGGGCGTGACCGACGTGCAGATCGCGCGCGAGACCGGCCTGCCCGCCGTCCACCTCGCCCCCATGCTCTTGATGCTGCGCCGCGAGGGATACGTCCTCCAGGTCTCCGACGGCGCGTACGCGATAGGCGACTCGATGGTCCTGCTCGGCTCGGGCATGGACCGGCAGCAGGCGCTGCAGCTCAAGCTCCAGGAGACCCTCGACCAGCTGCGCGACACGGTGGGCGCGGCGGTCTACATCAGCCGGTACGTCGACGGCGAGGTGAAGATCACGCAGTTCGCCGACAGCCCGCGGACGCCGAAGGTGCACGAGTGGGTCGACTTCCGCTCGGCGGCGCACGCGAGCGCGGTGGGCAAGTGCCTGCTGACGCAGCTGGACCTGAACAGCCGCCGCGACCACCTCTCGCGGCACAAGATCGCGCGGTTGACGTCGCGGACGATCACGAACGAGCGGGTGCTGTTCTCGAAGCTCGACGCCCAGCCGGCCACGGTGCCGACGCTGGACCTGCAGGAGTACGCGGTCGGCACGGTGTGCGCCGCGGTCCCGATCACGGCCGGCTCCGCGGTCGGCTGCCTGGCCCTGTCGATGCCGGTGGAACACGCCCACCGCCTCCGCGCGGCGGCCGACACCCTGAACCGCAGGGCGGCCCCCGTGCTGCTGTCACTGGCCATCTGAGTCGCGGGGCCCTGAATCCCCGGGACTGCAGACCCCCGGGGCTGCGGCCGCCGGGGCTTCCGGGTCCGGAAAACACTTCGGGCGGTTCCCGGTGAACCGGAAACCGCCCGAAGATCAGGTGCGCCGCCAGGGACTCGAACCCCGGACCCGCTGATTAAGAGTCAGCTGCTCTAACCAACTGAGCTAGCGGCGCCTGCTGACAGAGAAAATACTACCTGGTCCGGAGGGGTGCTCGTGACCACCCCCGCCGACGGCCCCGTTTCCGGGATCGCCGACCGGGGGACGGGGTCCGCGGGGCGCGGCGACGGGAGGGCCACACCGGCATGGGGGCGATCGACGGGATCAGGGGACTCGGACGGGGCAGGCCCGGCCGGCCGGCCCGCCGGACGGGGCTGCCCGGCCGCCGACCGGATCGGCCCCGGCGCCGTCACCGGACGACACTGTGGGGGCTGGCCGGCGTCCTGGGGGTGGTGGCCGTGGTCGTCCTCGTCCTCGGACCGCTCTCGTGGCTGGTCGCCGGCGAGACCGTCGGCGTACTGCGCGGCAAGGAGCGGGCGGAGGCCCTGAACGCCGTACGCCAGACCGTGCTCGCCGCGCTCGGCGGTGCCTCGGTGCTCGCCGGTCTCGTGTTCACCGCCCGTACGTACCGGCTGTCGCGGCGGGGCCAGGTGACCGAGCGCTTCCGGGCCGCCGTCGGCCACCTCGCCTCGGACAGGCTCACCGAGCGGCTGGGCGCGGTCTACAGCCTGGAGCACGTCCTCGCCGAGTCCGCCGAGGAGCACAACACCGTGGTGGGCGTGCTGGCGGCGTTCATCCGGGAGAACACCCGCCGGGACGGGCTGCCCGACCCGGCCGCGCCGCCGACCGAGTCCGGCATGCGGGAGCCGGTACCGCCGTGGGGCGCGGAGCCGCCCGCCGACATCCGGGCGGCGGTGGAGGTGCTGGCCCGCCGGCCCGACCGGCCCGAGCCCGGCCGGATCGACCTGCGCTCCATCACCCTGTCCGGGCTCAACCTGCGCAGTTTCGACTTCGCGACGCCGCCGCGCCTGACGCGGATGTACCTCACATGGGCCGACCTGCGCCGGGCCGACCTGCGCGGCGCGGACCTGTCCCGGTCCATCCTCAACGGAGCCGAGCTGTGCTTCGCCCAGCTCCACAGGGCCCGCCTCCAGGACGTCGGGCTCATCCGGGCCGACCTGCGCGGCGCCGCGCTGGGGCGGACGGTGCTGCTCGGGGCCGACCTGTCCGGCGCCGACCTCCGCGACACCGAGCACCTCACCCCCGCGCAGCTGGCGGGCGCCGAGCTCGACGACGAGACCCGGCTCCCGGCGGAGCTCGCCGCCCACCCGTGGGTGGCGGCGCGGCTGGCGGACTGTCGCGCCTGGCGCAGCGCACGACCCGCGGCGAGCCCCTGGCACCCGACGCCGCCTACACCGGAGCCGGGGGGTGCGGGGGCGGGGGTGGATGCGGTTGCGGACGCGGCACCGGAGGGCCCGGAGCGGTCAGGCGGGGCGGTGCCGGGTGTCGCGGGCGGGGTGACCTGACGCCGCGGCGCGCACGCCCTGGTCAAGGAGGGCGGCCCGGCCCTGGGCGGCGTACTGGGCGAGCAGGGCGGTGCGGTCGGGCGGGGTGAAGGGCCGGTACCCGTCGGCGCCGGGCGGCCGCCACCAGACCGGGTCGGGACAGGAGAACCCGGTTCGTCGCAGCTCGACCCGGTGGACCTTGTTCGTGGCCGTGACCGGCATCGCGGCCACGAGCCGGACGAACCGCGGAGCCATCTTGGTCCCCAGGTCGGGCTGCGCGGCGAGGAAGTCCGCGAACCCCGACGGCGAGAACGCCGCCCCCGCCCGCATCGCCAGCGCGGCCATCACCTGGTCCCCCGCGACCGGGTCCGGCACGGCGTAGACCGCCGCGCCCGCGACGGACTCCCAGCGCGCGAGGATGTTCTCGATCACCGCCGCGGCCAGGTTCTCGCTGTCCACCCGCAGCCGGTCGTCCGCCCGCCCCGCGAAGTAGAGGAACCCCGCCTCGTCGCGGTAGAAGAGGTCCCCGGTCCAGTACCAGCCCCCGCGCAGCCGGGCGGCCTCCGCCTCCGGGTTGCGCCAGTACCCCTCGAAGGGGTTCCGGCCGCGGTTGACCAGCTCCCCGATGGCCTCGGCCACCCCCGTCGGCACCCCTGCCGGGCCGGTCCCGGCCGGGGGGCGTTCCACGCCCGTCCCGGGGTCCACCACCGCCAGGTCGTCCCCGGGTGCGGCCCGCCCGATGGCCCCCGGGGGCGTGTCGGGGGTGCGCTGGATCGCGGCCCCGCCCTCGGAGGACCCGTACCCCTCCACCAGCGGCACCCCGAAGCGCTCGGCGAACCGGGCCGCGTCCACCGCCCCCGCCTCGGTGCCGAAGCCGAGCCGCAGCCGGTGCGCGCGGTCGTCGGGGCGGGGCGGTGTGGCGAGGAGGTACTGGACGGCCCGGCCGACGTAGGTGAAGTAGGTCGCGTCGAAGCGGCGCACGTCGTCCAGGAAGCCCGAGGCGGAGAAGCGGCGGCGCAGCGCCACCCCGGCCCCGGCGACCAGGGCCGGTGCCCAGTCGGCGATGACGGCGTTGCCGTGGAACATCGGCATGCAGACGTAGTGGACGTCGTCCGGGCCGACCGCGAACTGGCGGGCCAACGAGGCGCCGGCGGCCGCGAGCCGACCCTGGGTGCAGATCGCCGCCTTGGGCGCGCCGGTGGAGCCGGAGGTGAAGTACAGCAGCAGCCGGTCGCCCGGCCCGGGGCCGCCGCGGCGCAGCACGGCCTCGCCCGGCACGGCGTCCGCGTACGGGGCGAGCAGGTCGGCGTACCGGACCCCGTCGCCAGCGCCCCCGGCGGCGTACGCGCCGTCCGCGTCGTCCGTCACGAGCACGCGGACGCCGCCCAGGTCCAGCCCGGCGAGCAGCGGGAGGTGGGCCCGCTCGGTGACCAGGAGGGCGCAGTCGGTGTGCCGGATGTCGCGGGCGAGCTCGGGACCGCGGCGGGTGGGGTTGATCCCGGCGACGGCGGCCCCCGAGAGGGCCGCCGCGCTCAACCAGAGGGGGAACTCGGGGGTGTTGTCCAGCAGCACCCCCACGTGCGGCTCCGCGCCGCGCGGCAGCAGGTCGACCAGGAGCGCGGCGCGGGCGGCGGCACCGGCGGCGACCTCGTGGTGGCCGAGCCGGGTGCCGTGGTCGACCAGGGCGCCGGGCCGCCGGTCGCCCCACTGGCGCTGTACGAGTTCCGCGACGGTCACCGTCCCCATGGCGCCGCACGATAGCTGACGCTACGTCAGAATTGAACGTCGGAGCACGAGTAGAAGGCGTTCGCGGTGTCGTTGATGGTCCACACCCCGAGGATCATGTGCCGCCCCGTCTTGCCCGAGGGCATGGTGCCGGGGTGCACGACCGTGTAGGGCGGGCGGGTGCCGTTGTAGGTGACGGTGAGGAAGGGCTGGGGGTCGAGGGCGGCCCGGGTGAGCGGCTTGGTCCAGTCCCAGCCGTTGCGGGTGATGTAGTACTTGAAGTCGGTGGTGGAGTGCGGGGCGGTGAACTGCCAGCGGAAGTCGTACGCCTGGCCGCCGAAGACCTGGGTGGCGGGCCAGTTGCCGCCGCGCGGGTCGTCGAGCTGGGCGAACTCGCCGTGGTTGGCCGAACAGATGTGACCGTCGGCGGGACCGGCCGCCGGGAAGCCCTTGAGGCCCTCGACGGACTGCGGCTCCCACTGGATGGGCCCGCAGTCGGGGACGGTCTTGTTGGCGCACAGCTTCTGGCGGCTGAGGGGCTGGTCGGTGTAGCCGTGGCCGCTGGCGGTGGGGGCGCTCAGCAGGCTGAGCCCGCCGACGAGGGCGAGGCCCAGGACGGCGGCGGGCAGGGCGGTCTTACGCATGATGCTCCTTGGACGTGGGGGGAGTTCCGTCGAGCGTGCGCACGCGTGTGGGACTGACGGCCGGCGCCTCGGGTCCGCTCCGGCACTGTTCGGTTCAGGTCTAGACCAAGTCCCAGACTATTGACGGGAATTGGCCATGTCCAGACCAATGGCGGGGGCTCCCGTCTGCTCCGCTCCCGCTCCACTCCCTCCCTCCTCCCTCCACGAACCCGACCCCGTGGTGGGTCGCGTGGTGTGTGGGGGAGGTGCTTGACGGGGCATGGCAGGCTGGTCCGGAGGCAGGCCCGGGCCTGGGGTGGCCGCAGGCCAGGGCCGAAGGCCCCGAAGCCCCAGGGGTGGGCCTGCCGCAGG
>NZ_JBIVNX010000077.1:0-28398 GCF_044753805.1 Streptomyces sp. NPDC093225 | reverse complement strand
CTTCGCCCTGGCCTTCGGCCACCCCTGGCCCGGGCCTGCCTCCGGTCCAGCCTGCCACCCCTGTCAAGCGCCTCCCCCACACACCACGGGACGGCCTGACGGGGCTGCGAGGCGTTCGGGCGTCAGGCGCCCACCGTGCCGTCGATGCCCTCGCGCAGGAAGTCCGCGTGGCCGTTGTGGCGGGCGTACTCGTGGATCAGGTGGAGCATCACCAGCCGCAGCGAGACGTCCTCGTCCCAGTTCTTGTTGTGCGCCGTCACGTCGAGGGACTCGGCGGCCTCCTCGATGCGGCGCGCGTGCGCGACCTCCTCCTCCCAGGCCGCGAAGGCCTCGGCGCGGGTGGCGCCCGTGGGGTCGTACGCCGCCTGGTAGTCGCCCTCGGCGGACCAGCGGAGCGGGAGGTCCTCGCCGTTCACGGTCCGGCGGAACCAGGTCCGCTCCACTTCCGCCATGTGTCGTACGAGGCCCAGCAGCGACAGGGTCGACGGTGGCATCGAGCGGCGGCGCAGCTCCTCGTCGGTGAGGCCCTCGCACTTCATGGCGAGGGTGGCGCGGTGGTAGTCGAGGAAGGCGCGCAGGGTCTCGCGCTCGCCCCCGGTCAGGGGCGGGCCGATGCGTTCGGTCGTCATGATGTGGCGCCCCGTTCTGTGGGTGCGGGTGCGGGTGCGGGTGCGGGTGGGGAAGCGGGCGGGCTCGGGGTGGTGACCGAGGGGTCCGGGCCGGCGTATGAAGTGGGGGTGGTCGGCGCCCAGTTGTACTCCTGCGTCGTGGTGAGCGCGGTGAAGCCGAGGCGTTCGAGGATGGGGCGGCTCATGGGGGAGGCGTCGACCTGGAGGTACGGGATCCCGCGCGCGGCCGCGACCGCCGCCCGGTACGCCACCAGCGCCCGGTAGATGCCCCGGCCGCGCCACTCCGCCACCGTGCCGCCGCCCCACAGGCCGGCGAACGCGGTGCCCGGCGTCATCTCCAACCGGGCGGCGCTCACCGGTCGTTCGCCGTCCGGCGTCGCCGCGAGGGCGACCACGGCCGCGATCGTGTCGGGCCGCTCGGTGAGTTGGGTCAGGATCTGGTGCGTCAGGTCCGGGCGGGGCACCCCGAACGCACGGTCGTGCACCTCCTCCATCAGTGCGACCCCGGCCGCGTCGGTGACCGCCACCAGCCGGAGGTCCGGGGCCAGTTCGGGCTCCCGGGGCAGGTCCGCCACGCGGGCCACCATCATCGTCTCCGGCTCCCCGGGTTCGAGGCCGGCTGCGGCCAGCCGCGCGCCCAGGTCGGCCGGACCGTCGTGCGAGTACAGCTTCCACTCGAAGGGGCGGCCCGCCCCGCCGTCGAGCGCCGCGTAGTGCGCCACCTGTGCGGCGATCTCGGCGTCCGCGGTCGTCCCGTCGAGGTCGGACCACAGCACCGCGTTCCATCCCGGCGGCGGGGAGGTCTGGCGCACCACCCGCCCGGTCGCCTCCACCACCGCGCCGGTGCCGTCGGGGCGGGCGCCCAGGCGCATCTCGCGGTCGTACCGCGCGAGCAGTCGCCGGCGGTCGGGGTCGGGGGCCGCATCTTGATCGAACGTCATGCGTCCAGCTCAGCACCGGTCCGGCGGCCGGGCAATCGGTTTTGCCCGCCCCTGCATCGCCTAGCCTCGGGCTCATGACCTCGGAAGACGTCGACGCCCGCCCCGCTACGACCGCCGATCCCGACGTGTTCGTCGGCAACGCCGGCAAGGACGCCCCGCTCGACCGGGGCTGGCTGCTCGGCCACTTCAAGGACCCCGGCGACCTCCGGCACAGCGAGGAGGTCGAGATCAAGTGGGGCGTCCACCCGAAGGGCGAGGAACGGGCGCAGTGGGTGCGCGGCGAGCGGCGGGTCGCGCTGCAGGTGCTGATCAGCGGCCGGTTCCGGCTGGAGTTCCCCGGCCGCAGCGTGGTCCTCGCCGAGCAGGGCGACTACGTCGTGTGGGGGCGGGGGGTGGACCACTCCTGGTGCGCCGAGGAGGACTCGGTGGTCCTCACCGTCCGCTGGCCCTCCGTCCCCGGCTACCAGGTTCCCCTGCCGGACCCTTCCTGAGGTCTGTTCCCGGCTCGCGCGCCGGTCGACGCGGAGCCCCTGGTTCCGCCCTGCGCTCGGGCCGGCCCCGACTGCCGGCCGCCCGTCCCCCGCCCGGCGTCCCACCTCGTGGAACGCCGGGCGGGCCCACCTTGACGCGCCCGCAGATTTAGGTAAGCCTTACCTCGCTAGTTCGCCTTTAAATCTTTCTTATCCCCGCCAGGAGTCACCGTGTCCGCCCTTCCCGCGCCCGGCCCCGCGCCCGGCGTCCTCAGACCGGTGAAGCTGTACGACTCCTGGTGGACGGTCGCGGCGGCCGCGCTCATGGCGGTGGTGCTGCTCACCGGCGGCCTCTGGTTCTCCATCCACGTGCGTACCGACCCCGTCCTGCACGAGGCGGCGCTCTTCGTGCACCTGGCCTCCCTGGTCCTCGGCTTCGGTGCGGTCCTGGCCGCCGACTGGTACGGGACCCTCTGGCTCACCGGCCGCGCCCCCCTCTCCGAGGCGCTGAACGTGACCTCCCGCCTGCACGTCCCGATCTGGGCCGGCCTCGTGGGCCTGGTCGTCAGCGGCCTGATGCTCCACCCCGACCTGTCCTCCCCGCTGACCCGGGCCAAGGTCGGGCTGATCGCCCTGCTCACGGTCAACGGACTCCAGGCCGGCCTGCTGACCCGCCGCCTCTCCGCCCCGGGCACCCCGAGCCGCGCCGCCCTCGTCTGGGCCGGCGGCACCGCCCTGGTCTCCCAGCTGTGCTGGTGGGGCTCCGTGGTCGTCGGCTTCATCAACACACGCCGCTGAGGGACGGGCGTCCCCGGCCGGAAGTCCCCGGTGCCTCCGGTGCCTGTGTGACCCCTGTGACGATGCCCACGAAACGGACCAACGATCACCAATCGCTGCCATGGTGGCGGGTGGGGCAAAACCCCCTCCTGGTCCGGGAAGGGCGCACCCCCGCCTCGTTCTTCGTCGTTCTTTGCGCGCGGGCCTCTCCCGTAAAGATCCGATCCATCAGGGAGCACGCTCGTTGGCAGCTATCGCGCGGTGGTGCATGCGGCATCGCCTCCTCGCCGTCCTGATCTGGCTCCTCGCCCTCGGCGGCACCGCCACCGCAGCGACCGTCGCCGGCGCCGCCTACTCGAACAACTACGAGGTCCCCGGTACCGAGTCCGGCAAGGCCAACGACCTGCTCAAACAGGGCTTCCACGGCCAGGGCGGCGACACCGACACCGTGGTCTGGCGCACCAGCTCCCCGGCCACCGTCCGCAGCGCCTCCGTCGAGCAGCGGATGTCCGAGGCCCTCGAGACGATCGCCGGACTCCCCGGCGTCGGCTCGGTGGCCAGCCCGTACGAGCGTGACGGCGCCGGCCAGATCAGCCGGGACGGCCGCACCGCCTACGCGGTGGTCACCTTCGACCAGCAGGCCGACTCCGTACCGAAGGCCCAGGCCCGGGCCGTGGTCGACGCCGCCGAGGCCGCCGAGACCGAAGGCCTCCAGGTCGAGCTCGGCGGCCGGGCCGTCCAGCTCACCGAGGCCCCCGGCATGCACTTGGCCGAGGTCATCGGCGTGGTCGTGGCGGGCCTGGTCCTCTTCCTCGCCTTCGGCTCGCTGGCCGCCAGCCTGCTGCCCCTCGCGACCGCCCTGGTCAGCGTCGGCACCGCGTACGCCGGCATCACGCTGCTCGGCCACGCCATGGCCGTCGCCGACTTCGCGCCCATGCTCGGCACCCTGATCGGCCTCGGCGTCGGCATCGACTACGCGCTGTTCATCGTCACCCGCCACCGCAAGGGCCTGCGCCGCGGCCTCGCCGTCGAGGAGGCCGCCCGCAACGCCGTGGCCACCACCGGCCGGGCCGTGGTCTTCGCCGGTGCCACTGTCTGCATAGCCCTCCTCGGCATGCTGATCCTGCGGCTGAACTTCCTCAACGGCGTCGCGATCGCCGCCAGCCTCACCGTGGTCCTCACGGTGGCCGCGTCGGTGACGCTGCTGCCGGCCCTGCTCTCGTACATCGGCATGCGCGCCCTCTCGCGGCGCGAGCGCCGTGCCCTCGCCGAGCGCGGACCCGAGCCCGAGACCACCACCGGCTTCGCCGCCCGCTGGGCGGCCTTCGTCGAGCGCCACCCCAAGCTGCTGGGCGCCGTCGCCGCCCTCGTGATGGTCGTCCTCGCGCTGCCCACCCTCTCCCTCCACCTGGGGACCTCCGACCAGGGCAACAACCCGGCCACCTCCACCACCCGCCAGGCGTACGACCTGCTGGCCGACGGCTTCGGCCCCGGCGTCAACGGGCCGCTCACCCTCGTGGCCCACCTGGAGGGCGCGGGAGACCGGCTGGCGCTCGAGCGCCTCGCCGACTCCGTACGCGACACCCCGGGCGTGGCGACGGCCGGGCACGCGGTCCTGAACCGGGCCGGCGACACCGCCGTCATCCCGGTCGTACCCGAGACCTCCCCGCAGTCCCGGCAGACCAGCGATCTCGTCGACCGGCTGCGCGACGAGGTCATCCCGGCCGCGGAGAAGGGCAGCAGCCTGGACGTGCACGTGGGCGGCGTGACGGCCGGCTACGACGACTTCGCCGAGATCATCGTCGGCAAGCTGCCGCTGTTCGTGGGCGTGGTCATCGCCCTGGGCTGCCTCCTGCTGCTGCTCGCCTTCCGCTCCATCGGCATCCCGCTCAAGGCCGCCGCCATGAACGTGGCCGCCGTCGCCTCCTCCTTCGGGATCGTGGTCGTGGTCTTCCAGTGGGGCTGGGGGAGCGAGCTGCTCGGCCTCGGCAGCGCCGGGCCCATCGAACCGTTCCTGCCCGTGATCATGGTCTCGGTGCTCTTCGGGCTCTCCATGGACTACCAGGTCTTCCTGGTGAGCCGGATGTACGAGGAGTGGCTGGAGACCGGCGACAACCGGCGCGCGGTCCGGGTCGGCCTGGCCGAGACCAGCCGCGTCATCAACTCCGCCGCCGTGATCATGATCTCGGTCTTCCTGGCCTTCGTCCTGTCCGGCGACCGGATCATCGCGATGTTCGGCATCGCCCTGGCCGCGGCCGTGGCCCTGGACGCCTTCGTCCTGCGGACCCTGCTGGTCCCGGCGCTGATGCACATGCTCGGCGGAGCCAACTGGTGGCTGCCCGGCTGGCTGGACCGACGGCTGCCCAAGATCAGTATCGAGCCCCCGGACCTGCCCCGGCGTGCGACACTTCCGGCGCAGCGGGTGAGCGACGACAGCGCGGAGCCGGCTGCGACCACGCACGCCTGATCCGCCCACCCGCAACCCCGTCCGGTGACGAGAGCCCCGGTCACCGCCGGTCACCGCAGAAGGAGCCCGATGTTCGCGATAGACCTCGCCGACGACGCCCAGCTCAGGCCGCTGGAGGTGTGGCACGCCGAGGAGTTCCTCGCGCACATGGACCGCGGCCGCGAGTTCATCGGCCAGTACATCGCGTTCCCGGACCGGGCCGTGGACCTCGACGGGACGCGGGAGTTCCTGCGCACGAACGCGGAGAAGGCGGCGAACGACAGCACGCGCCTCTTCGGCATCTGGATCGAGGGCACCCTGCGCGGCGGGGTCCTCTTCCCGGTCTTCGACGCGGCGGGCGGCAACGCCGAGGTGGGCTGCTGGATGGAGCCCGCCGGGGCGGGGCGGGGCCTGATCACCAAGGCCTGCGGCGTGCTGATCGACCACGCCGTCCACGTCCGCGGCATCCACCGCCTGGAGTGGCACGTCTGCACCGAGAACGAGAAGAGCATCGCGGTCGCCAAGCGGCTCGGCTTCACCCTGGAGGGCGTCCAGCGGGAGAACTACCTCCACCGCGGGCGTCGCCAGTCCACCGAGGTCTGGTCCCTCCTCGCCCCCGAGTGGCGCTCCGCCGCGTCCTGACGCCCGCCTGACCGCCGGGGCGGCGCACGGGGGCCCGCCGCGCCCGGCCCGCCGGCTCGCGGCAGGCCCGCCCGCGCACGGGCCTGACTACGTGACCGGGGTGCCCGGCGCCAGGCACCACAGACCGGCGATGCTCCCGTCCTGCTGGAAGACGAACCGGAGAGCGGCGGGCGACTGCGACATCTCCATCGGGATGTCGACCGCCGTGAGTGCGCCGACCGTGACGTCCCTCGGATCCCCGTGCGACCGGTAGTCCCCGAAGACGTCCTGGCAGGTCTGCCAGGCCCTCGAGAGCGCCTCCGGGGACAGGGCCCGGCGCATCGTCGGGGAGAAGCGGGCCGAGGCCGCGACGAAGTCGCCCGCCACGATGTCGTCGAGGGACTGTACGGCGATCCGGTCGAACCGGGTGTCGGCCGCCACCGCCGCCGGGCCCGCCGCCGCGGCGGCCGAGTGGGCCTCGGCCGCTACCCCCGTACCGCCCGTCGACACCAGTGCGCAGACGGCCAGCGCCAGAGCGGCGGCCCTCGGGGCCGCTCGGGGCCCCCTGTCGCCAGTGCGGTCTCGGTCCGGCGTCGCAACCACGGCTACCTCCGGTCGGTTGGGGTGGGATACCTCCACCCTGCTCCTCCCGCACTGCCCCCGCACGCCGGGCCCCGGCCCCGGGATGCCGCCCGCCCGGCGCCCTCGCCCCGGCACCTTGCCCCGGCACCCCGCCCCGGCCCCGCCGGGGCGGCAGGCGCCCGCCCCGCCTTACCCGACGCCCCGCCCCGCCTTAGACCGGGGGCCGGGCCTCAGGGCCGGACCGCGGCGCAGGGCTCCGTCTAAGGCCCCCTGTCCCGCGCAGATGCGGAAGTCGCCCGATGTGGCGGCACCCCCTGGCACGCGAAGCTTGAGGCACATCGAAACGAAGTGACCGCAACACGGCGAGTGCCCGCCCAACGGGGCGGGCCAGTCAGAGGAGAAGACGAAGATGTTCGAGTACGAGATCGCCACCATGCGCAACGCCGAGCTCATCCGCCAGGCCGAGGCCTACCGCCGCGTACGCCAGGCCCAGAAGGCCGCGGCCCGCGCGGCCGCCGAAGGCCGCAGCGAGGGCACCGACCGGCGCGCCGCCCGCGACCGCTTCACCCGCGCCGCGTAACCGCGGCCGGACCCACGCTCCCCCCGTCCGACCCGCACGTGCGGTCCCGCCCCGACACCCCTGAGGCGGGCCCGCCACCCCTCGTCCCGGAGGCGGGAGTTCCGTGAGAAGCCCGGTGAAACCCACTGCCGCCGCAGTCGATCTCTGTGCGATGCTCGGCGACGTGGAAACCAGATCCGTCAGCCCGGTGTTCGTCGGCCGAGCCGACGAACTGGCCGTCCTCACCGACGCACTCGACCGCGCGGCCGCGCACGAACCGCAGGCCCTGCTCATCGGCGGCGAGGCCGGGGTCGGCAAGACCCGCCTCACCGAGGAGTTCATAGCCGAGGCCACCCGGCAGGGCGCCGTGGTGGCCGTCGGTGGCTGCGTGGAGATCGGCGCGGAGGGCCTGCCCTTCGCCCCCTTCTCCACCGCGCTGCGCTCCCTGCACCGCCGCCTCCCCGAGCAGCTCGCCGCCGCGGCCGGCGGCCAGGAGTCCGAACTCGCCCGCATCCTGCCCGAGTTGGGCGAGACCTCCCGCGGCCCGCACGACGAGGAGAGCACCGCCCGCCTCTTCGAGCTCACCGCCCGCCTGCTGGAGCGGCTGGCCGCCGACCGCACCGTCGTGCTCGTCCTGGAGGACCTGCACTGGGCCGACGCCTCCACCCGCCACCTGCTCGCGTACCTCTTCCGCACCCTGGCCCGCGGCCGCCTCGCCGTCGTCGCCACCTACCGCGCCGACGACGTCCACCGCCGCCACCCGCTGCGGCCGCTGCTCGCCGAGCTCGACCGGCTGCGCACCGTACGCCGCCTGGAACTGGCCCGCTTCACCCGCGCCGAGGTACGCCGCCAGCTCGCCGGCATCCTGGCCTCCGAGCCCGACGAGCGCTTCGTCGACGACGTCTTCGCCCGCTCCGACGGCAACGCCTTCTTCGTCGAGGAGCTCGCCGCCTGCGGTGGCGGCGGCAGCTGCCCGCCCGGCCTCACCGAATCCCTGCGCGACCTCCTCCTGGTCCGGGTCGAGGTGCTCCCGGAGACCGCCCAGCGGGTGGTCCGGCTGGTCGCCGAGGGCGGTTCGACCGTCGAGTACCCGCTGCTCGCCGCCGTCGCCGGACTCTCCGAGGACGAACTGCTCGAAGCCCTGCGCGCCGCCGTCACCGCCAACGTCCTGCTCGCCACTCCCGAGGGGGACGGCTACCGGTTCCGGCACTCCCTCGTCCGCGAGGCCGTCGGCGACGACCTGCTGCCGGGCGAGCGCTCGCGCGTCAACCGCCGCTACGCCGAGGCGCTGGAGGCCGACGACACCCTGGTGCGCGCCGAGGAGCGGGTGATCCGCCTGGCCAGCTACTGGTACGCCGCCCACGACCCGGCCAAGGCCCTGCCCGCCGCCCTGGAAGCCTCCGTCGCGGCCCGCCGCCGGTACGCCTACGCCGAGCAGCTGCGGCTCCTGGAACGGGCCGTCGACCTGTGGGAGGACACCCCCCGCGAGGTCCGCGACGGCCTGCGCCCCGCCGACTACACCGACGTCTACCCGCCCTGCGGCTGCGACCCGGCCACCGCCCCGCTCCAGTGGCTGGACCTGATGGCCGAGGCCACCGTCGCGGCCCGGTACGGCGGCGAGCGCGAACGCGCCCTGAAGCTCACCAAGACGGCCCTGCGCACCCTGGAGGACGACCACGACCCGCTGCGCGCCGCCTGGTTCTGGACCGAGCGCTCGCGGCTGATGTCCAGCCTGGGCCGCGGTGACGGCTGGGCCGAACTCGGCACCGCCCAGGAGCTGGTGCGCGGCCTGCCGCCGTCCCAGGTGCACGCCGAGGTGCTCACGCACGCCGCGTCCTGGGGCATGCTGCACGACCCCGGCCCGGACAACCTCGCCACCGCCGAACGGGCCGTCGAGGTGGCCCGGCTGGTCGGCGCCGAGGACGTCGAGCTCAACGCCCGGCTCACCCTGGGCAGCCTGATGTCCGACGCCGGCGACATCGACGGGGGCCTCGCCGTCATGGAGGAGGTCAAGGACCGGGCGGTGGCCCTCGGCCTGGCCGCCATCCTCGGCCGGGCCCACATCAACCTCTCCTCCCAGCTGGAGAACAACGGCCGCTCCGAGGACGCCGTGGCCCTGGCCGACGAGGGCATCGCCCTGGTCCGCCGCTACCGGCTCCTCGACAGCGAGGCCTGGGTGTGCGGCAACAAGGCCGACTCCCTCTACAGCCTCGGACGTTGGGAGGAGTGCGCCTACCACGCCCGGCGCGCGCTCGAGGTGGCCCAGACCGGCAAGCCGCGCGGCGCCGGCGCGCTCCAGCTCTCCCACCTGGCCCTGGCCCGCGGCGCACTCGGCGAGGCCGCCGCCCAGCTCACCGCCGCCCGCGGCCACTTCGGCACCCACGACAGCCAACCCCAGCACCGCATCCCGCTGGACCGGATGGCCATCGGCATCGCGGCGGCCGAGGGCCGGATCCAGGAGGTACGGGCCACCCTGGCGGAGTCGATCGCCCAGGGCATCCCGCCCGGCAACCACCGCTACGCCTGGCCGATGCTGCTGGCCGCCGCCACCGGTGAGGCCGACGCGCGCGGACTGCCCGCCGCCGACGCCGGCCGGGCCGCCGCCCTCGACGCGATCCGCGCGCAGGCCAGGGCCCTCGCCACGCCCGTGCCCCTGTGGGCCGCGCACGCCGCCTACGTACGGGCCGAACTGCTGCGCGCCGAGGGCCGCGACGCGCTCTCCGACTGGGCGGAGGTCGAGGCCGCCGTCCGGCCGCTGAGCCGCCCGTTCCTGCTGGCCAGGGTGCGCCACCGGCTCGCCGAGGCCCTGCTGGCGGCCGGCGGTGACCGGGACGTGGCGGCCGCGCTGCTGCGCGACGCGCTGGACACCGCCGGGCGACTGGGCTGCCGGCGGCTGCGCGAGGAGCTGGAGCTGCTCGCCCGCCGGGCCCGGCTGCCGCTCACCGGAGCCGAGGACCCGCAGGTCGTACGGGCCGACGCGGATCCGGACGAGGACCCGGCGGAGGCGCTGGGGCTGACCAGCCGCGAGCGGGACGTGCTGCGGCTGGTCGCGGCCGGGCGCACCAACCGGCAGATCGCGGAGGAACTGTTCATCTCGCCGAAGACGGCGAGCGTGCACGTTTCGAACATCCTGGCCAAGCTGGGCGTGGCCGGCCGCGGCGAGGCCGCAGCCCTCGCCCACCGGCTGCGGCTGTTCACCCCCGAGGCCGTCTGAGGGAGCCTGCGGCGTCGGGGCGCGGTGGCGGCCGGATCCGGCACGCAGCCCCGTCGGGTCGCCCCGTGGTGTGTGGGGGAGGTGCTTGACGGGGTAGGGCAGGCTGGTCCGGAGGCAGGCCCGGGTCTGGGTGGCCGCAGGCCAGGGCGAAGCCCCGAAGCCCAGAGGTGGGCCTGCCGCAGGGCCTGCAGGCCCTGCCCCGTCAAGCACCGAGGGGACCCACACACCGCGGGGCGACCCATCGAAGCGAGCCCACCCGCAACCACTCCGCAACCACCCCGCACGCCGCGCCGCACACCGCGCCGCGACCCACCGAGGCTTCGCGAGGTCCGTCAGCGCACCGTCAGTGCCACGATCCGGTCGTCGCCCGGCCGCGGCGATCCGCGCCCGTCGGTGTTGCTCGTGCTGAGCAGCAGCTCGTCCGGGCCGGTGGCGAGGACCGTGCGCAGGCGGCCGAGCCGGCGTTCCAGGAAGGCCTGGGGCGCGGCGGCCGCGCGGGCGCCGTCGAGCGGGATGCGCCAGAGCCGCTGGCCCCGCAGCCCGGCCATCCAGATCGCTCCCTGCGCGTAGGCGATGCCGCTGGGGGAGGCCTCCTCGGTGGTCCACTGGGCCACCGGGTCGCGGTACCCCGGGCGGCCGGCCCGGCCCTCGACGACCGGCCAGCCGTAGTTCTGCCCGGGCTCGACCAGGTTCAGTTCGTCGTACCGGTTCTGCCCGAACTCCGCCGCCCAGAGCCGGTGCTCGGCGTCCCAGGCCAGGCCCTGCACGTTGCGGTGCCCGTACGAGTACACCACCGAGTCCGCCTCGGGGTTGCCGTGGACCGGCTCGCCGTCCGGGGTCATCCGCAGGATCTTGCCGCCCAGGGACGTCTTGTCCTGGGCCAGGTCCCCGTTGCCGGTCTCACCGGTGCCGGCGTACAGCATCCGGTCGGGGCCGAACGCGATCCGCCCGCCGTTGTGGATCAGTCCCTTCGGGATGCCCCTGAGGATCGTGTCGGGGGCGCCGAGCTGCTGGCCGGGAGGGCGCCGCTCGTCGTAGATCAGGCGGGCGATGCGGTTGTCCGACGCGGTGGTGAAGTACGCGTACACCAGGTGGTCCGTGGCGAAGTCGGGGGAGAGCGCCAGGCCCAACAGGCCGCCCTCGCCGCCGGGTTCGACCCCGGAGACCTCCCCTACGGGGGTGAGCCGGCCGCTGCGTCCGTCGACCCGCGTGATCGTGCCGTCGTCCCGCGAGCCCACCAGCAGGTCGCCGCCGGGCAGCGGGGCCACCCCCCAGGGGGTCTTCAGCTCGGTGGCCACGGTCCGGCCCACCGTCACCGAGCCCTTGGCGGCCACCGCGGGGGCGGTGGCGGACGCGGAAGGCTTCGGCGGGGACGGCACGGCCGTCGCGGACCGCCCCGGCGGGGTCGCGACTCCGGTGCCCCCGCTTCCCGTGCCCGTACAGCCCGCCGCGAGGAGGGCCGCGCACACGGCCGGCGCCCCCGCCCTCAGAACGCCCCGCACTCCTCTGCGCATGGCTCGCTCACTTCCCCCGTGCCGCCGCCCGTACACCTCGAACACCCGGACCACTCCGGAGCACCCCCGACCACCTCGGCGAACCTCTCAGTCCCACGATCCCACCGGCCCCGGCAGCCCCGCGATCTCCACCAGGTCCGCCGCCGTCAGCAGCACCCGCGCCGCCCGGGCGTTCTCCACCGCCCACCGCGCCTGCTTCGCCCCCGGTACGGGAACCACGTGCGGCCCCTGCGCCAGCACCCAGGCCAGCGCCACCTGCGCGGCGGTCACCTCCGGCCCGTGCCGCCGGGCCACCCGCCGCAGCCCCGCCACCAGCGGCTGGTTCGCGGCCATCGCCTCCGCCGTGAACCGCGGGTGCCGGGCCCGTACGTCCTCGCGCTCGAAGCCCTGCCCCGGCGTCAGCGTCCCGGTCAGGAACCCGCTGCCCAGCGGCCGCGCCGCCAGCAGGCCCACCCCGCGCGCCGCGCACCACGGCAGCAGCGTCTCCAGCGCCTCGGGAGCCCACACGGACAGCTCCGCCTGCACCGCGCCGACCGGGAACACCTGCTGGACCCGCTCCAGTTGGCGAATCGTCTCTTCGTAGCGGGCCGCACCCGCCGCGCGCCGCCCCGGACCCCGTCCGGCGCGCCCGGCGCCCCGCGGGGTCTCCCGCGGCCGCGCGTCCACCGCGCAGAAGCCCAGTGCCCGCACCTTCCCCGCGGACACCAGCCCGGCCAGCGCGCCCCAGGTCTCCTCCACCGGCACGTCCGGGTCGGCCCGGTGCAGCTGGTACAGGTCGATGACGTCGCTCTGCAGCCGGCGCAGCGACGCGTCGCAGGCCCGGCGCACGTACTCGGGCCGTCCGTTGACCACGATGTGCTGGTCGCCCACCTGGAGACCGCACTTGGTCGACACGAACGCCTCGGCGCGCCGCTCCTTGAGGACCCGCCCCAGCAGCAGCTCGTTCGTGAACGGCCCGTACATGTCGGCGGTGTCCAGCAGGTTCGCCCCCTCGTCGAGCGCCGCGTGCACCGTGCGCAGCGAACCCTCCCCGTGCCGGCGCGATGCCGAGTAGCCCCAGCTCATCGGCATGCACCCGAGGCCGATGGCACCCGCCTCCAGCGCCGCCGCCCCCAACGTCCTGCGCTCCACCTGCTCGTACCCCTCCCCGTGACCGCCACCCAAAGCTATCCGCTGATCATGTGGCCGGTTCGCATAGCCTCCTGGTCATGACTACTGACGTGTGGCTGCCGTTCCGTCCCGAGGAGGTCCCGGGCCTGCCCGAGGGCCCGGTGTACCGCTTCTGGGACGGCGGGCCGGAGTACCCGGCCGACCCGGCCGACTGCGCCTTCTACGTGGTGCCGTACATGAAGGGCGCCGAGGTCGCCTGCCGGCCGCTGCCCGCCATGTCCTCCGTCCGGGTCGTGCAGACCCTGTCCGCGGGGATAGACCACGTCGAGCCCGGTCTGCCCGACCTGGGGTCCGGGGTACGGCTGTGCAACGCGCGCGGCGTCCACGAGGCCAGCACCGCCGAGCTGACCCTGGCGCTGGTCCTGGCCTCGCTGCGGGACCTGCCCGGGTTCGTGCGGGGCCAGGACCGGGGGGAGTGGCGGGCCGGCTTCTACCCCGCGCTCGCCGACAAGTCCGTACTGATCGTGGGGTACGGCTCGATCGGCGCCGCCATCGAGGACCGGCTGGCCCCCTTCGAGTGCGCGGAGGTCGTCCGGGTCGCCCGTACCGCCCGCACCGCGGCGCGGGGGCCCGTGCACGCCCTCGCCGACCTGCCGGTGCTGTTGCCGCGCGCGGACGTGGTGATCCTGTCGACGCCGCTCACGCCCGACACCAAGGGGCTGGCCGGGGCCGGGTTCCTCGGGCGCATGAAGGACGGGGCGCTGCTCGTCAACGTCGCCCGCGGCCCGGTCGTCGACACCAAGGCCCTGCTCGCCGAGGTGGAGTCGGGCCGGCTGCGCGCGGCGCTCGACGTCACCGACCCGGAACCGCTGCCCGCCGGGCACCCGCTGTGGCACGCTCCCCATGTCCTGATCACGCCTCATGTAGGGGGCAGCACCTCCGCTTTCAAGCCACGGGCCAAGCGGCTGCTGGCCGCTCAGCTCACCCGCTTCGTCGCCGGAGAGGCCTTGGAGAACGTCGTACTGGTCACCGAATGATCACCGAATGAGCCCGATTCTGCACGCTCCGGAGCGGTTCGAGTGCACAGGGTGTCCACAACTCCGACAGTAGTAACACAGCGTATAGGTGCTATGTCCCTGAGTGACGAAACTGGTGTATCGTCCGGACCAAGGGGCTGCGCCGCGAATGTACGGCGCTGGGGAGTGATCGGACACTTTGGGGGGCGACGGGCGATGCACGGCCAATGGACGAACGATCCGCGCACACGGAAACCGGCCATGCCGGTGCTGGGGCCCCGGTGAGTGCCCCCGGGGCCCTCCTCGCCCAGCCCCCGCCGGTGGCCGGCGGCGGGCGGGGCCTGGCCGCCCAACTCCTCCTCGCCGTGATCTGCGGGGGGTACGCCGTCGGCGCCGCCCTCGGCTGGGGGTCCGAGGAACTCGCGCTCGTCATGGGCGACTTCGGCCTCAGTGCCGCCGCCCTGCTCGCCGCGGTCTCCTGCTACAACTACGCGCGCTCCAACCCCAGCAGGGAGCGGCCCGCCTGGCTCCTCTTCGCCTTCTCCTCCCTGATGGCCGCCTGCGGCAACGCGGTCTGGGGCTGGTACGAGGTGGTCCTGGAGCGCGAGGTGCCCAGCCCCTCCGTCGCCGACTTCTGCTTCCTCTGCTTCGCGCCCCCCGCGATCGTCGGCCTGCTCGTCCTCGCCAAGCGCCCCGTCACCCGCGCCGGGTGGGTCTGCCTCGCCCTCGACTCCTGGCTCATCGGCGGCTCGCTGCTCACCCTGTCGTGGAGCCTCGCCCTCGCCCACACCGCCCAGAGCGCCACCTCCGAAGGGGCCGGCAGCGTACCGCGGGCCGCCCTGTCGCTCGCGTACCCGCTGCTGGACATCGCGCTCGTCTCGATGGTCCTCGTCCTGCACTTCCGGCGCTCGTCCGCCAACCGCTCCGCCGTGAACACGGCCATCGCCGCCCTCGCCCTGACCGTTCTCAGCGACGCGCTGTTCACCTCGCCGCTGCTGCACGCCAGATACCGCTCCGGCGAACTGCTCGACGCCGGCTGGTTCGCCGGCTCCCTGCTGCTCGCGTACGCCCCCTGGGGCGCCCGGCGGCTGCTGGTGCACGGGGACGACGGCGGCCCCCCGCGCGGCCCCCGCCCGCACAGCCGCCCCATCACCGGCTCGCTGCCCGCCCTGACGCCCTACCTCGCCGCCGCGGTGTGCACGCTCGGCATCCTCTACAACGTCGTCGACGGCCGCCGGGTGGACCGGGTCGTCGTCTTCACCGGCTGCACCGTGGTCCTCGCCCTCGTCGTGCGCCAGGGCATCATGCTCCTCGACAACATCGCCCTCACCCAGGAACTGGCCCAGAAGGAGAACCACTTCCGCTCCCTGGTCCAGGGCTCCAGCGACGTCATCATGATCGCCGCGCCCACCGGGATACTGCGGTACGTCAGCCCGGCCGCCGCCGGGGTCTACGGACGCGAGGCCGAGGAGCTCGTCGGCTCCGAGCTGTCCGCCCTGATCCACCCGGACGATCTCGGGCGCGTCGTCCACGAGGTCCGCCGCTTCCTCGCCGCCCCGCCCGCCGAGGAGCCCACCACCCGCATCGAATGCCGCTTCAAGTCCGGCAGCGGCGAGTGGCTGAACGTGGAGTCCACCGTCAACCGCCACCAGGGCGGGCTTATCCTCAACAGCCGGGACGTCACCGAGCGGGTCCGCCTCCAGGCCCAGCTCCAGCACAGCGCGGAGCACGACCCGCTCACCGACCTCCCCAACCGGGCGCTGTTCACCCGCCGGGTCCGCCAGGCGCTGACCGGCCGCCGCGCCGGCGACCACTCCAGTGCCGTGCTCTTCATCGACCTCGACGGCTTCAAGGCGGTCAACGACAGCATCGGCCACCAGGCCGGCGACGAACTGCTGATCGAGGCCGCCCGCCGGCTCCACGAGTCCGTCCGCGCCGGGGACACCGCCGCCCGGCTCGGCGGGGACGAGTTCGCCGCCCTCATCCTGGGCGACGGCAGCCGCGACCGCAGCGCCCGCGAGTACCAGGTGCACGAGATCGCCGAGCGGCTGCGCGCCACCCTCTCCCAGCCCTACCGGATCGCCGGCAGCGAGGTCCGGGTCGCCGCCAGCATCGGCGTCGCCTTCGCCGACCCCGGCATCAGCCCCTCGGACCTCATGCGCAACGCGGACCTCGCCATGTACCGGGCCAAGGCGGGCGGCAAGGACCGCGTGGAGCTGTACGCGCCGCAGATGGAGGCCGAGGTGGTCCGCAGGGCCGAGGTCGCCGGCCGCCTGCGCACCGCCCTGCACGACGGCGAGTTCGTCCTGCTGCACCAGCCCGTGGTCTCGCTGGCCACCGGGACCGTCACCGCGGTGGCCGCCCAGGCCCGGTGGCGCTCCGCCCAGGGGTTCCTCTTCACCCCCGCCGAGTTCCTCCGGGTGGCCGAGTCGGCCGACCGGCACGGCGGCCCCGAGTCCGGCCGGACCGCCGAGCTGGGGCGCTGGCTGCTGGAGGAGGCCGTCGAGCAGGCCGCCGAGCGGCACCGCGCGGGCCACGGCACCCCCGTGACCGTACGGATCTCGGCCCACCGGCTGCTGGACCGCTCCCTGCCCACCGGCACCGTGGAGGCCCTCCTGACCCGGCACGGACTGCCCTCGGGGGCGCTGGTGATCGAGCTGGCCGACAGCGACCCCAGGGTGGCCTTCGACGAGCTGGAGCGGCGCCTGGCCGGGCTGCGCCGGCTCGGCGTACGGATCGCCCTCGACGGCTTCGGGAGCGGGTACGCGGCCATCGGCGCGCTGCGCCGGCTCCCGGTCGACGTGCTGAAGCTCGACCGGGGGCTGGTCGAGGGCGTGGTGGAATCGGCCAGGCTGCACAAGATCACCGCAGGTTTGTTGCGTATTGCAAATGATTTGGGCATGGAGTCCGTGGCCGAGGGCGTGGACCTGCCCGAGCAGGTCCTGGCGCTGCGCGCCATGGGCTGCACCCACGGTCTGGGCATGGCCTTCTCCGGCCCCTTGGACGAATACCGGCTGCGCCGCTCCCTCGTGCGCGGTACGTTTCCAGTACCCGGCGGGGCCGCCCTTCCCGCACTGGCGGGCAGGTCCCTAGGCGTCCCGCGGGGACTCCGTAGGGGCTCAAATAGTGAGACGTCCATCCCACCTACTTGACATCCCCCTCCCGCCGGAGGGAGGGTCAGTGCCATGCGCACCCGAATTCTCGTACTTGGAAAGCGCGTCGGCTGAAGCTGGGCAGTTCATGACCCCGCTCAACGCACCCGACGCGCTCCCCTCGCTTGCCCTTAGGCACGAGGGGTTTTTTGTTGCACTGGCAAAACCCAAACCCACGCAAAAACCCTCAGCTTCGAGAAGAGATTGCCGATGACCGAGCAGGCCTCCGGGGCCCACCATCCGCAGCCGCGGGCCCGTACCGGCGGACAGCAGACCGCTGCGATCGAGCACGTCACGGGTGCGCAGTCCCTCATCCGTTCTCTCGAAGAGGTGGGGTGCGACACCGTCTTCGGCATCCCGGGCGGCGCGATCCTCCCGGCGTACGACCCGATGATGGACTCGAAGAAGGTCCGCCACATCCTGGTCCGGCACGAGCAGGGCGCCGGCCACGCCGCCACCGGCTACGCCCAGGCCACCGGCAAGGTCGGCGTCTGCATGGCCACCTCCGGCCCCGGCGCCACCAACCTCGTCACCCCGATCGCCGACGCCCACATGGACTCCGTCCCGCTGGTCGCGATCACCGGCCAGGTCTCCTCCAAGGCGATCGGCACCGACGCCTTCCAGGAGGCGGACATCGTCGGCATCACCATGCCGATCACCAAGCACAACTTCCTGGTCACCAAGGCCGAGGACATCCCGAAGACGATCGCCGAGGCGTTCCACATCGCCGCCACCGGCCGCCCCGGCCCGGTCCTGGTCGACATCGCCAAGGACGCCCTCCAGTCCCGGACCACGTTCAGCTGGCCGCCCGCCCAGGACCTGCCCGGCTACCGGCCGGTCACCAAGCCGCACGCCAAGCAGATCCGCGAGGCCGCGAAGCTCATGGTCCAGGCCAAGCGGCCGGTCCTGTACGTCGGCGGCGGCGTCATGAAGTCCGGCGCCACCGCCGAGCTGAAGGTCCTCGCCGAGCTGACCGGCATCCCGGTCACCACCACCCTGATGGCCCTGGGCTCCTTCCCGGACACCCACCCGCTGCACGTCGGCATGCCCGGCATGCACGGCGCGGTCACCGCCGTCACGGCCCTGCAGAAGGCCGACCTGCTCATCGCGCTGGGCACCCGCTTCGACGACCGCGTCACCGGCAAGCTGGACAGCTTCGCCCCGTTCGCCAAGATCATCCACGCCGACATCGACCCGGCGGAGATCGGCAAGAACAAGCCCGTGGACGTCCCGATCGTCGGCGACGCCCGCGAGGTCATCGCCGACCTGGTCCAGGCCGTCCAGGCCGAGCACACCGAGGGCCACGCCGGCGACTACACCGCCTGGTGGAAGGACCTCAACCGCTGGCGCGACACCTACCCGCTCGGCTACGACCTGCCCGAGGACGGCAGCCTGTCGCCGCAGCAGGTCATCCAGCGCATCGGCGAGCTCGCGCCCAAGAGCACCGTCTTCGCGGCCGGCGTCGGCCAGCACCAGATGTGGGCCTCGCACTTCGTCAACTACGAGGAGCCCCGCACCTGGCTGAACTCCGGCGGCGCCGGAACCATGGGCTACGCGGTCCCGGCCGCGATGGGCGCCAAGGTCGGCATGCCGGAGCGCACCGTCTGGGCGATCGACGGCGACGGCTGCTTCCAGATGACCAATCAGGAACTGGTCACCTGCGCGCTGAACAACATCCCGATCAAGGTCGCGATCATCAACAACGGCGCGCTGGGCATGGTCCGCCAGTGGCAGACCCTGTTCTACAACCAGCGGTACTCCAACACCGTCCTGCACGCCGACGAGACCGGCCACACCACCGTCGGCTCCCAGCTCGGCGAGTCCACCGCGCCCCGTCAGGGCACCCGCGTCCCGGACTTCGTCAAGCTCTCCGAGGCCATGGGCTGCGTCGCCCTGCGCTGCGAGGACCCGGCCGACCTGGACAAGGTCATCGCCGAGGCCAACGCCATCAACGACCGTACGGTCGTCGTCGACTTCATCGTCCACGAGGACGCCATGGTCTGGCCGATGGTCGCCGCCGGCACCTCCAACGACGAGGTCATGGCCGCCCGTGGCGTCCGCCCGGACTTCGGCGACAACGAAGAGTGACTGAGCGAAGAGCGAAAGAGAGAACGACTCACATGTCCAAGCACACGCTCTCCGTCCTGGTCGAGAACACCCCCGGCATCCTCGCCCGGATCGCCGCCCTGTTCTCCCGCCGCGGCTTCAACATCGACTCCCTCGCGGTCGGCGTCACCGAGCACCCCGACATCTCCCGCATCACGATCGTCGTCAACGTCGAGGACCTGCCGCTGGAGCAGGTGACCAAGCAGCTCAACAAGCTGGTCAACGTCCTCAAGATCGTCGAGCTGGAGCCGTCCCACGCCATCCAGCGCGAACTCGTCCTGGTGAAGGTCCGCGCCGACAACGAGACCCGCTCCCAGATCGTCGAGATCGTCCAGCTGTTCCGCGCGAAGACCGTCGACGTCTCCCCGGAGGCCGTCACCATCGAGGCCACCGGCGGCGCCGACAAGCTGGAGGCCATGCTCAAGATGCTGGAGCCCTTCGGCATCAAGGAACTCGTCCAGTCCGGCACGATCGCCATAGGGCGCGGCGGCCGCTCCATCACCGACCGCAGCCTGCGCGCCCTCGACCGCAGCGCCTGACGCCACGCCCGGCGCCACGCCGGGCGCCGTCTGACGGGCGCCCGGCCCCCCGAGCCCGTATACCGAGACCGGTAAACCGCAACACCGCCTCCCGCCGTACGGTGGGAAGCAGAAGCACCAAGACCAAGGAGATTTCGCAGTGGCCGAGCTGTTCTACGAGTCCGACGCCGACCTGTCCATCATCCAGGGCCGCAAGGTCGCGGTCATCGGCTACGGCAGCCAGGGCCACGCCCACGCGCTGTCGCTGCGCGACTCCGGCGTCGACGTGCGCGTCGGCCTGCAGGAGGGTTCCAAGTCCAAGGCCAAGGCCGAGGAGCAGGGCCTGCGCGTGGTCTCCGTGGCCGAGGCCGCGGCCGAGGCCGACGTCATCATGATCCTGACCCCGGACCCGATCCAGGCCCAGGTCTACGAGGAGTCCATCAAGGACAACCTGAAGGAGGGCGACGCGCTCTTCTTCGGCCACGGCTTCAACGTCCGCTACGGCTTCATCAAGCCCCCGGCCAACGTCGACGTCGCCCTCGTCGCCCCGAAGGGCCCGGGCCACCTGGTCCGCCGCCAGTACGAGGAGGGCCGCGGCGTTCCGTGCATCGCGGCCGTCGAGCAGGACTTCACCGGCGGGGCCTTCAAGCTGGCCCTGTCGTACGCGGCCGGCATCGGCGGCACCCGCGCCGGCGTCATCAAGACCACCTTCACCGAGGAGACCGAGACCGACCTGTTCGGTGAGCAGGCCGTCCTCTGCGGTGGCGCCTCCGCCCTCGTGAAGGCGGGCTTCGAGGTCCTGACCGAGGCCGGCTACCAGCCGGAGATCGCGTACTTCGAGTGCCTCCACGAGCTGAAGCTCATCGTCGACCTCATGTACGAGGGCGGCCTGGAGAAGATGCGCTGGTCCGTCTCCGAGACCGCCGAGTGGGGCGACTACATCACCGGCCCGCGCGTCATCACCGACGCCACCAAGGCCGAGATGAAGAAGGTCCTCGCCGAGATCCAGGACGGCACCTTCGCCAAGACCTGGATGGAGGAGTACCACGGCGGTCTGAAGAAGTACAACGAGTACAAGAACGCCGACTCCGAGCACCTGCTGGAGACCACCGGCAAGAAGCTGCGCAAGCTCATGAGCTGGGTCGACAGCGACGAGAGCTGATCCGGAGCGGCGGGGCCGGGGCGTACGCGTCCCGGCCCCGCCGTCCCTGGGCGCCGCCCGCTCCGGCCGGAGCCGTCCGGCCCAGCGGTCCGGGCCGCC
This sequence comes from Streptomyces sp. NPDC093225, assembly GCF_044753805.1. Lineage (NCBI taxonomy): Bacteria > Bacillati > Actinomycetota > Actinomycetes > Kitasatosporales > Streptomycetaceae > Streptomyces > Streptomyces sp. NPDC093225. The sequence continues at coordinate 7,482 of NZ_JBIVNX010000077.1, read as the reverse complement.
GCACCCCGCTTGTCCACGCCGTCCAACCACGGACGGGTGATCCTTCCGCACAGGCGGAAAACAAGTGGCCGTCCGCCACTACACTGCTCAACACATACGCGTCAGGCCCACAGTGTCGTGCGTCTTCCACGCGGCTACCCCCTCCACCGCATGCGGCCGTCGGGACGGCCGTCCGCACTGGACTTGTGAGGACCCACGTGAGCTCGAAACCTGTCGTACTCATCGCCGAAGAGCTGTCGCCCGCCACGGTCGAGGCCCTCGGACCCGACTTCGAGATCCGCCACTGCAACGGAGCCGACCGCGCGGAGCTGCTGCCCGCCGTCGTGGACGTCGACGCGATCCTCGTCCGCTCCGCCACCAAGGTCGACGCGGAGGCCATCGCCGCCGCCAAGAAGCTCAAGGTCGTCGCCCGCGCCGGCGTCGGCCTCGACAACGTCGACGTCTCCGCGGCCACCAAGGCCGGCGTCATGGTCGTGAACGCCCCGACCTCCAACATCGTCACCGCCGCCGAGCTCGCCTGCGGTCTGCTGGTCGCCACCGCGCGCAACATCCCGCAGGCCAACACCGCCCTGAAGAACGGCGAGTGGAAGCGCAGCAAGTACACGGGCGTCGAGCTCAGCGAGAAGACGCTCGGCGTCGTGGGCCTCGGCCGCATCGGCGTCCTCGTCGCCCAGCGGATGTCCGCGTTCGGCATGAAGGTCGTCGCCTACGACCCGTACGTGCAGCCCGCGCGCGCCGCCCAGATGGGCGTGAAGATGCTCTCCCTCGACGAGCTGCTCGAGGTCGCCGACTTCATCACCGTGCACCTGCCCAAGACCCCCGAGACCCTCGGCCTCATCGGCGACGAGGCGCTGCACAAGGTCAAGCCGACCGTGCGCATCGTCAACGCCGCGCGCGGTGGCATCGTGGACGAGGCCGCCCTGTACTCGGCCCTCAAGGAGGGCCGCGTCGCCGGCGCCGGCCTCGACGTGTACGCCAAGGAGCCCTGCACGGACTCCCCGCTGTTCGAGCTCGACCAGGTCGTGTGCACCCCGCACCTGGGCGCCTCCACCGACGAGGCCCAGGAGAAGGCCGGCATCGCCGTCGCCAAGTCGGTGCGCCTCGCGCTCGCCGGCGAGCTGGTGCCGGACGCCGTGAACGTCCAGGGCGGCGTCATCGCCGAGGACGTGCGCCCGGGCCTGCCGCTCGCCGAGAAGCTCGGCCGCATCTTCACCGCCCTCGCGGGCGAGGTCGCGGTCCGCCTCGACGTCGAGGTCTGCGGCGAGATCACCCAGCACGACGTCAAGGTGCTCGAACTCTCCGCGCTCAAGGGCGTCTTCGAGGACGTGGTCGACGAGACCGTGTCGTACGTCAACGCCCCGCTGTTCGCGCAGGAGCGCGGCGTCGAGGTGCGCCTGACCACCAGCTCGGAGTCGCCGGACCACCGCAACGTGGTGACCGTGCGCGGCACCCTGGCGGACGGCCAGGACGTGGCCGTCTCCGGCACGCTGGCCGGCCCCAAGCACCTGCAGAAGATCGTCGGCATCGGCGGCTACGACGTGGACCTGTCGCTGGCCGACCACATGGTCGTGCTGCGCTACCAGGACCGTCCGGGTGTCGTCGGCACCGTCGGCCGGGTGCTCGGCGAGGCCGGGCTGAACATCGCCGGCATGCAGGTGGCGCGGGCGGAGGAGCACGGCGAGGCGCTCGCGGTGCTGACCGTGGACGACACCGTCCCGGCGGGCGTGCTCGCGGAGATCGCGGAGGAGATCGGGGCCGCCTCGGCGCGGTCGGTCAACCTCGGCTGATCCGGCCGTACGCGTACAGGACGACGGAGAAGGGCCCGGAGGATCCCGGGCCCTTCTCCGTGTCTCCGTGTCTCCGTGTCCCTTTCCGGGTCCTCGGTGCCTGGGTGCCTCCGTCACCCGCCGCGGGTGCGCGGGTCAGCGGGCGGCGTGGGTGGGGAGGGCAGCCCCGTCGGCCGGGTCCGCCGCCGGGTCCGTGGCGGTGGCGGCCGGGGTGCCGCGGCCGCGCAGCAGGGTGGCGGTGACGACCGCGGTGGCCAGCAGCAGGGCCGCCGTACCGAAGGCCATGTAGTGCATGCCGTGGACGAAGGCCTCGCGGGCCAGGGCCAGCAGGGTGTCGCCGGCGCGCCCGCCGAGCTGCCCGGCCGCGGCCACCGCACCCCCCAGGGTCTCCCGGGCCGCCGCCGGCTCGACCCCGGCCAGGTCGGAGCGGTAGACCGCGGTGCCGAGGCTGCCGAGGGCGGCCATCCCCAGGGCGCCGCCGAACTCCTGGCCCGTCTCCAGCAGCGAGGCGGCCGACCCGGCCTTCTCCGCGGGGGCGGTGGCCAGTGCCATGTCGGAGACCAGGGCCATCACCGTGACCATGCCCGAGGCGAGCACCGCGCAGCCGGCCAGCATCAGCCACAGCGAGTCGGTCCCGACGCCGGCGATCAGGGCGAATCCGGCCGCGGCCAGGGCGAAGCCGGCGGCGATCACGTACGCCCGGTCCACCTTCTGGGCGACGGCCGTGGCGATCGGGGCGGTGGCGCCGACGGCCACGGACGGGGCCAGGCTCCACAGCGCCGCCTCCAGCGGAGCCATCCCGAGCACGGACTGCAGGTACTGGGTGCTGAAGTACGCGGAGCCCATCATCCCGAAGGCGGCGACGGTGTTGAGGCCGATGCCGGCACCGAAGCCCCGGTGGCGGAACAGCGCCCGGTCGATCATCGCGTCCCGGCGGCGCCGCTGGCGCAGGACGAACAGTGCGCCCACGGCCAAGCCGGCCACGATGCAGGCGGCGTACCGGACCTCGAAGCCCTCGGCGGCCAGCTCCTTGAGCCCGTAGACCACCGGCAGCACCGCGCCCATGGACAGCGGCACGCTCAGCAGGTCGAAGCGGCCGGGCGCGGGGTCCTTGAACTCCGGGACGAGGACCGGGGCGAGGACGAGGAGCAACACCATCGCCGGGACGTTCACCAGGAAGACCGAGCCCCACCAGAAGTGCTCCAGCAGCAGGCCGCTGAAGACCGAGCCGAGGGCCACGCCGCCGGCCATGGCCGCGGACCAGATGCCGACGGCCTTCGAGCGCTGGGCGTCGTCCTGGAAGAGGTTGCGGACCAGGGCCATGGTCGAGGGCATCAGCGTGGCCCCGCCGACGCCCAGCAGCACGCGGGCGGCGATCAGCATCTCGGCGCTCTGGGCGTACGCGGCCGCCACGGAGGCGAGGCCGAAGGCGCCGGCGCCCAGGAGGAGGAGCTTGCGACGGCCGATCCGGTCGCCGAGCGAGCCCATCGTGATCAGCAGTCCGGCCAGGGCGAATCCGTAGCTGTCGAAGATCCACAGCTGCTGGGTCGCGGTCGGGTCGAGCTCGCGGGTGATGGAGGGGACCGCGAAGTACAGGACGGAGACGTCCATGGAGACCAGGAGCAGGGGCAGCAGGAGGACGGTGAAGGCGGTCCACTCCCGGCGGCCGGCGCGTCGTGCGGCGGAGTTCGTCATGCAGAGCAATGTACAGCTGTCATAAACGCTTGTCTATGACGATCGTATAGAACGATTGTGTTGGACGGTTGTGTGGGACGGCTGTGTGGAACGCTCGTCTGTGACGCCCGTACGGGTCGGCGTTAGGCTCGGACCCATGGGACACAAGGAAGATCTGCTCGAAGGCGCGAAGAAGTGCCTGATGGACAAGGGCTTCGTGCGCACCACCGCGCGCGACATCGTCAACGCCTCGGGCGCGAACCTCGCCTCGATCGGCTACCACTACGGCTCCAAGGACGCCCTGTTGATGCAGGCGTTCCTCGCGTTGATGGAGGAGTGGGGCGACTCCGTCATGCCCTCGGCCGGGGCGGCGGAGGGGGAGGGGGGCTCGCTGGAGCGCTTCCGGTCGTTGTGGGAGTCCTTCCTGAGCACCGAGGAGGCGGCCCGTCCGCTGTGGCGGGCGAACCTCGAGGTGGCCATGCAGGACGACCGCCTCCCGGAGCTGCGTGCGCTGCTCGTCTCCTCGCAGGCGGAGGGGCGCAGGGGGCTGGTGGCCACGTTCACGGGAGTGCCCGAGGAGGACGTCCCCGAGGAGGACGTCGTCACCCTCGGGGCCTTCTACCAGGCCCTCCTCGGCGGAGTGATGATCCAGCGGATGTTCGCCCCCGAGGCCGCGGTCACCGCGGAACAGCTCACGCAGGGCCTGCGGCGCGCGGTCGAGTTGGCGGCCGAGCGGGGCTGAGCCCACCGGACCCCCCGTCGTGCGCCGGAACCGCTCGGCGGACGTTCCCGTCACAGTTCTGACCGGCCGGTAACCGGTCATCGGTACCGGACTGCGGCCACGGCCGTCGGGCCGTCGGGCGAGGGGGATCGTGTGGAACGTACGTCGTTACGGGCATCGGCGCCGCGGCGCATGCGGGGGCCCGCCGCGGTGCTGGCCGTGCTGGCGGTGCTAGCGGTGGGCGGGCTGGTCGGGGGCTGCTCGGGCCCGTCCAGCAGCGAGGGGTACCCGGGCGAGGGGCCCGACACCGCGCCGCGGATCCGGCAGGTGGCCCGGGCCTGGGACGCCTCACTGGCCGCACGGGCCTGGCGCGCCGGGTTCTTCCCGATCGACCCGCTCGTCAGGCTCCCCGCGGGGGGCTGGCGCAGTGCGGCGGACCGGCGCGCGTACGAGCGGCAGGAGCTGGTGTTCCGGTCCGACCCGGCGTTCACGGTCCCGTCCGTGCCGGGGACGGTCCGGTGGGCGGACGGCAGGACCCTGGAGCTGCCGGTGATGCCGGCCGTCGAGGCGTACCGCACCCTGGCGCCCGGTGGGGGGCGTGGCGCGGGCCGTGGCGGGGAGGGGCCGTTGGTCGTCACGCGGGCGGAGCTGGGGGAGCTGGCCGTGCGCACGAGCCACGGTCCGGCCCGGGTGCCGGCCTGGCAGTTCACCGTGGAGGGGTACGACACCCCGCTCGTGCGCGTCGCGGTCGACCCCTCGCCGATTCCCAAAGCCCCGATAGGGCCCGTCGATCCGAGTGCGTCGGCGCTGTCGCTGGTGTCGGTGTCGGCCGACGGGCGGGTGCTCACGCTGTCCGCGGGTCACGGGGCGTGCGACGGCGGCGCGCGGGTGGACGTACTCGAGGGGATCGACACGGTGGTGCTCGAGGGCGCGGTGAAGCCGGCGCGGCGCGGCCGGTCCGGCAACTGCCCGGCCGTCCTGCTCCACCAGACGGTCGAGGTCACCCTGGCCAGCCCGCTGGCGGGCCGGACGCCGGTGGACGCGCACACGGGCGGTCCGGTCGCCATGCCGGGGATCCGGGGGCGCTGACCCGTCCGGTCGGCACCCGGCCCCCCGGGGGGAGTGCGGGCCGCCGCGCCTGCCCGGCGGCCGGCCGTCCCGTGCGCAAGATGGGGCGGGCGGCCGGTGGGCCCGGCGGGTCCCGGGCGAGCGGCAGAGGAGCGTGGCATGGTCGGGTCGGACGGCGAAGGCGAAGGCGACGGCGACGGCGAGGCGGACGGCGACGCCGAGGTGGACGGCGACGCCGAGGCGGACGGCGACGCCGAGGTGGACGGCGACGCCGAGGTGGACGGCGACGCCGAGGTGGACGGCGACGCCGAGGTGGACGGCGACGCCGAGGTGGACGTACTGGTCGTCGGGGGCGGCCCGGTCGGGCTCACCGCCCGGGCGCTCCTGGAGCGGTGGGGCGCACGGGTGCTGGTGGTCGAGAAGCACCGTGAGTTGTCGCCCTTCCCGCGGTCGAGGCTGGTCAACGTGCGCTCGATGGAGATCTTCCGCCAGCTGGGGCTGGCCGCCGGGATCACGGCCCGGGCCTTCGCGCCGGAGTACGGGCGGGTCCGTTTCCGCGACACCCTGCACGACCGGGACTTCGCCACCGCGGCGATGGCCGGCGTGCACGACCCGGTCCCCGTGAGCCCGGTCATGGGCGTGGTCACCTCCCAGGACCGGCTGGAACCGCTGCTGCTCGGCGCGGCGCGGGCGCCGGTGCGTTTCGGGGCCGAACTGACCGGCCTGGCCGAGGACACCGACGGCGTCACGGCCGTGCTCCGCGCCCGCGAGGGCGGCGCCGAGGCGCGGGTCCGGGCCCGGTACGTCGTGGGCGCCGACGGCGCGAACTCCACCGTCCGGGGGCTGTTGGGCATCGGTACGACCGGCCCGGGGGAGCTGGGGGCCATCACCACCGTCGTGTTCGACGCCGACCTCGGCCCGTGGCGCGCCCGGCAGCCGGCCGGGGTGTACTTCACGGCGCACGGGTCGTTCATGCCGCTCTACCCCGAAGGGGGTTGGGCCTGGTTCGGTCCCACCCCCGAGGACACGGAGGGCACTGACTGGGGCCGGCTGGTCGCCGACGCCTTGGGTGGGGGTGGGGGTGGGGGTGGCGGTTCGGGTGCGGGTCCGGGGGCGGCTTCGGGGGCTGCTCCCCGGGTCCTGCGGGTCCAGCACTGGGTGATGAACGCGTTCGTCGCCGACCGGTTCCGGCGCGGCCGGGTCCTGCTCGCCGGCGACGCAGCGCACGCGGTCCCCATCATCGGCGGGCTCGGCATGAACGCCGGCATCGCCGACGTGCACAACCTGTGCTGGAAGCTGGCCGGCGTCCTCCGCGGCTGGGCCGGACCGGGCCTGCTGGAGACCTACCGGACCGAACGGGAACCCGTCGCCCGGCGGACCCTCGACGAAGCGGTCGCCAACACCCGGCAGCTGGTCCAGGTGCAGAACCGGCTGCGCGCGCAGGTCCGGGCCGGCGGAGTTCCGGCGGAGCCGGTCGAACTCCCTTGGTCGGACCGGTACTTCGCGCAACTCGGGCTGGTGCTCGGCGTCACCTACCGGTCCGATGCGGTGCTGTCGGGTGGGGGTGGCGAGGGGGGTGTGCGGCACGCGGGGGTGGATGGTGGTCCTGTCGGTCCTGTCGGTCCTGTCGGTCCTGTCGGTCCTGTCGGTTCTGTCGGTTCTGTTGGTCCGTCCGTCGAGTACGTGCCCACCGCCGGGCCCGGCCGGCGCATGCCGCACCTCTGGCTCACCCGCGGCCGTTCCACGATCGACGCCCTCGGCGAGTGGTTCACCCTGCTCACTCCCGATCCCGCGGGCTGGGCGGGACGGGATGTCGGGTCCGCGCCGCTGCGCGTCGAGCCCTTGCCCGGCGAGCACCTCGACGCCTGCGGCATCGGACCGTCCGGAGCCCTGCTCGTCCGGCCCGACGGCCACGTGGCCGCCCGCTGGCCCGAGCGCCCGGCGGACGGCGACCCGCTCCGCCGGAGCCTGGCCGCGATCACGGGGGCGGCGGCGCTCCGGGGCCCTGGGTACGCCACGTGATGCGCAGGTGCCGGCGTGGGCGCGGGTGCCGTCGTGGGGCGCGGGTGTCGATGGTGCGCGGGTGTCGTCGTGGCGCTTTTGCGGGGTCGGCGGCGCCCGCGAGCTGCGGGAGCGTCCCGTGGTGTGTGGGTCCCCTCGGCGCTTGACAGGGGCGGCCTGCAGGCCCTGCGGCAGGCCCACCCCAGGGGCAAGGGGCTTCGCCCTGGCCTT
>NZ_JBIVNX010000076.1:0-29617 GCF_044753805.1 Streptomyces sp. NPDC093225 | reverse complement strand
CTTCGCCCTGGCCTTCGGCCACCCCTGGCCCGGGCCTGCCTCCGGTCCAGCCTGCCACCCCTGTCAAGCGCCTCCCCCACACACCACGGGGCGGCCTGACGGGGCTGCGCGGGTGGACGGCGTCGGGCTGCGTGGGTGGCCTGGTGCGAGGTCCCGTGCGGCTTCCCGCGTGCGGCGTGGTGGCACTCCCGTCGGGCTGCGGGCGTGGCGGGGCCCGCTTACCGTGGCGCTCATGGGCAATGCCGTGGAGCTGGAGGTCGGCGACCGCACCGTGCGCCTGAGCAATCCGGAGAAGGTGTACTTCCCCGAGCGCGGGCTGACCAAGCTGGACGTCGCCCAGTACTACCTGGCCGTGGGCGAGGGCGTACTGCGCGGGCTGCGTGACCGGCCCACGACGCTGGAGCGCTACCCGGACGGGGTGGACGGCGAGTCGTTCTTCCAGAAGCGGGCGCCGAAGTACCTGCCGGACTGGATCCCCACGGCGCACATCGCGTTCCCCAGCGGTCGGAGCGCCGACGAGATGTGTCCCACGGAAGTGGCTGCCGTGCTGTGGGCGGCGAACCTCGGCTGCCTGACCTTCCACCCCTGGCCGGTGCGCCGGGCGGACACCGACCGGCCGGACGAGCTGCGCATCGACCTGGACCCGCAGCCCGGTACGGACTACGGCGACGCGGTGGCCGCGGCCCACCAGCTGCACGAGCTGCTGGACGGGCTCGGGCTGCGGGGCTGGCCGAAGACCTCGGGCGGGCGCGGGCTGCACGTGTTCGTGCCGATCGAGCCCCGGTGGACGTTCACCGAGGTGCGGCGGTGCGCCATCGCGATCGGGCGGGAGCTGGAGCAGCGCATGCCCGGCCGGGTGACGACCAAGTGGTGGAAGGAGGAGCGGGGCGAGCGGATCTTCGTCGACTACAACCAGACCGCCCGCGACCGCACCATCGCCTCCGCGTACTCCGTGCGCCCCCGGCCGCACGCGCCCGTCTCGGCGCCGCTGCGCTGGGAGGAGCTGGACAGCGCCGAGCCCCGGGACTTCGACATCGTCACGATGCCGGCGCGGTACGCCGAACTGGGCGACGTGCACCACGACATGGACGAGCGGCGGTTCGAACTGGACCCGGTGCTGGAGCTCGCCGAGCGTCACGAGCGGGACCACGGTCTCGGCGACATGCCGTACCCGCCGGACTACCCGAAGATGCCGGGGGAGCCCAAGCGGGTCCAGCCCAGCCGCGCGAAGCGCGAGGAGTGAGCTCCTTGTTGCGGCGGGGCGGGCGGCCCCGCCGGGCAGGTTCCGCATGCGGCCGGTCCGGCACGGTCTTCCGGGCCGACCCGTCCGGCCGTCTCTCAACTGCCGGCCCGGCAGGTCCGGCCGGCTCCGTCGGTCCTCTCAGTCGGCCAGTGCGCGCCGTAGGGCCGCGCCGACCGCGGTGAGTTGTCGCTGCGAGACGTCGGCGGACAGGATCGCCTGCGATCCGTGGAAGGTGCCCGGCCACTGGTGGAGTTCGACCGACACGCCCGCCTGCAGCAGCCGGAGCGCGTAGGCGACGGCCTCGTCGCGGTTGGGGTCGAACTCGGCCGTGGCGACGTAGGCGTCCGGCAGGCCGGACAGGTCGGCGGCCCGGGCCGGAGCGGCACCGGGCGCGGCGGGGCCGGGGCCGAGGTAGTGCCGCCACGAGGCGGTGACCGAGGCGCGGTCGATCCACGGGGTTTCGGTGAAGTTGCGTGCGGACCAGGTGTCCTGACGGTCGTCCAGCTGCGGCTCGTTGAGCACCTGGAAGCGGATCCGCGGCCCACGCTCCTCGCGTGCCCGCAGCGCCACCTGGGCCGCGAGTCCGCCGCCGGCGCTGTGGCCGCCGACCGCGATCCGATCGGGGTCGATGCCGAGTTCCGCCGCATGCCGGGCCGTCCAGGTGAGGGCGGCGTACGCGTCGTCCAGGGCGGCCGGGTACGGGCACTCGGGGGCCAGCCGGTAGCCCACCGAGACCACCACCGCGCCGGAGCCCTCGGCGAGCCGGGTGGCCCACAGGTGCTCGGTGTCCAGGTCGCCCATGACGAACCCGCCGCCGTGCAGCCAGACCACGGCGGCGTGCGCCCCGTGCGGACGGTAGACGCGCACCGCGACGTCCGGATCCGCGGGCACGGTGCGGTCCTCGACCGTCAGGGCCGAGGTGTCCGGTACCGGCCGCGCGGCGGCCGCCGCGGTGTACGTCCCGCGCGCGGCGACCGGGTCGGTCAGGTCGAGGCGGGGGACCAGCGGGAGGAAGGCTTCGAGTTCGGGGTCCATGGCGACCATCATCGACGCCGTCCCGCGCCCGCGTCACCCGCCGACCGTCGCCCAACCCGCCTCTCACGTGCGACGGTTGGCGCACCCGTCGCCTCTTATCCTGCTGCCATGGAGGCACTCGCCGTGAGGCTGTCGGGACTCGATCCGTACGTCGACGGCGCGATCCGCATCGTCGCGTTCTACGACACGCTCATGCGCCGGCGCGTGGACCTGCCCGCGCTGGCCCGGGCCTCGGCGGCCCTGGCGGAGTGCGTGGCCGGGATCCGGCTGCACGGCACCGGGCGCACGATCCGCTTCTCGCCCGGCGGTACCGGGGCCGCCGACCCGCCGGCGCCGGCCTCCAGCACGATGCCGGTCTCCCTCGACGAGGAGGAGTTCGGCACGGTGTGGCTGGAACGCCCCGACGGGCCGCTCCAGCTGGACGAGGTGCTCCTGGAGCGGCTGGCCCTCGCCGTGGCGGCGGTCGTCGAACGGTACGGCCCCGCCCCCACCACCCTGGCCGACCCCGCCCTCGTCGAACTGGTCATCAGCTCGCGCAGCGAAGAGCCCGCCAGGGCAAGGGCGTTGCGGCTCCTGGGCTTCGCCCCCGACCGGCCGGTCCGGGTGGTCGCCGTCCGCTCGCGACTGCCGCTCGACCGGATCGGCGCGCTGATCTGCCCGGGACGGCCGGTCAAGGCGGCTCCGCTGGGCGACGTCGGCGCCATCCTGGCCACGACCGTGGACCCGGACCGCTTCCCGGCGGGCGTACGGGCGGGCATCGGCGCCGCCGGGAGCCCCGACCGGTGCTGGCAGGAGGCCCGTACCGCGCTCCGCTTCACCGGTCCGCGCGAACCCGTGCGCCACCACGCCGACCTGGGCGCGCTGGCGCTGCTGGCCGAGATCCCCGAGGCGGTCGCGCGCGAGAACGCGGACGTGGCCGCGATCGCCCGGCTCGTCGGCGATCCGGAGGACCTGGAGACGCTGGACGCGTACTGCGCCACCGGCTCGCTGCGACGCGCCGCCGACCTGCTCCACCTGCACCACAGCAGCGTCGCGCGCCGTGTCGAACAGATCGGCAGGGCCCTGGGCATCGACCTCACCGCACCCGCCGGACTGACCCGGGCCCGGCTCGCCCTCGGCGTCTGGCGCCTGCTCGACCACTGAGGTGCCGGTGCCGTTCCCCCCGGGGCCGTTCCCCCCGGGGCCGGGCTCACCAGGGGAGGTCGGGGCGATGAGCGGGGCCTCTCGGCCGGCCGTTGGACGTTCCGCCGAGGGAACGCGGTGTCCATGGTCGGGACGGCTCCTTGCGCGGGGGAGTGCCGCCGGATGGGATGGCCGGGACCAAGATCACGGGGGAAGGAATCCGATGGCACCCATGCTCGAAGGCTGCACGCCCTGGCCCGAGGAGTTCGTGGACCGCTACTGCGCCGCCGGGCACTGGCGCGGCAGCACGCTGGACGACCTGCTGCGCGGCCGGGCCCTCGAGCACGGGCCGCGGACCGCGCTGGTCCACGGGGCCACCCGCATCACGTACGGGCAGCTCAACCGGCGCGTGGACCGCATGGCCGCGGGGTTCCGGCTGCGCGGCGTACGGCCCGGCCGGCGGGTCGTCGTCCACCTGCCGAACGTGCCCGAGTTCGTCATCGCCGTCTTCGCTCTGATGCGCTCCGGCGCGGTCCCCGTGCCCTGTCCGCCGGCGTACCGCGCGGCGGAGGTGTCCGAGGTCGCGCTGCTCACCCAGGCCGTCGGCTACGTCGGCCCCGGGACGTACGGGGGCTTCGACCACACGGCGATGGCCGCCGACATCGCGGCCCGGTGGCCCTTCCTGCGGCGGGTGTTCACCGTCGAGCCGCCGGGGGAGTCCTCCCCGTACGGCGGTGCCCGGACCGATCCGGCGGGCTGCCACTACTTCCCGCTGGACTCCGTCGACGCCCCGCCCGGTCCGGCCCTCCAGCAGAGTGCCGGCCAGGTGGCGCTCCTCCTGCCCTGCGGCAGTACGTCCGGGGCGCCCCTGCTCGTCCCGCGGACCCACGACGACCTGGCCTACCAGGCGCGGGCCGCCGCCGAACTGGTGTCGCTCACCGCGGACGACGTGTACCTCGCGGCGCTCCCGGCCGGGTCGCACCTGGCCCTCGGCGGCCCCGGCATCCTCGGCACCTTCTCCGTCGGCGGCACCGTGGTGCTGGCCGAGGACCCCGGACCGGGGCCCGCCGCGACCGACGCAACTCTCGCGCCCCACGCGGCCCTTGCGGCCGTCGCGCGGGAGCGGGTCACCGTCACGTCGGTGGTGCCCGAGGTCGCCCGGAGCTGGCTCGACGCGCTGCCCGCGGCCCGGGCCGACCTGAGCAGCCTGCGGCTCGTCCAGATCGGTGGCGCGCCGGTGCCCCGGACGACCGCCGAACGGCTGGCCCCGGCGCTCGGCTGCCGGCTTCAGCAGGTCTTCGGCGGCGTCGGGGGACCTCTCGTGCTCACCCGGCCCGCCGACCCGGACGCGACCGTGCTCGCCGGACAGGGCCGCCCGCTCTCGCCCGACGACGAGATCCGCCTCGTCGACGGAGCCGGCCGCGACGTGGCCGACGGCGAGACCGGCGAGCTCCTCGCCCGCGGCCCGTACACCCCGCGCGGCCACTACCGGGCACCCGAGCACGACGCCCGTGCCTTCACCGCCGACGGCTACCTCCGCACGGGCCACCTCGCACGACGTACCCCGACCGGCGACCTGGTGGTGACCGGCCGCGTCGAGGGGTGACGGGGAGGTGGTGGGGCGGTCACGTCCGGCTCACGGGGCCACACGGTCCGGCGTCGGGGCCGGACCGTGCAGGGTGGCGTCCAACACGGTGACCGCGGCCCCGGTCAGGTGGACGCGGTCGCCGTGCAGGGCGGTGCGGACGAGGCCGCCGCGCGCGGACGCCTGGAAGCCGGCGAGCACGCTGCGGCCGAGGCGCGCCGACCAGTACGGGGCCAGCACGGTGTGGGCGCTGCCCGTGACCGGGTCCTCGGGGATGCCCCGGTCCGGTGCGAAGAAACGGGACACGAAGTCGTACTCGGCCCCCGGCCCGGCGGCCGTGGCGGCGGCCGTGGCGGCGGCCGTGACGATGACGCCGCGCAGGCCTTCCCGGCGGGTGAGGCCGGCCAGCGCGGCCGGGTCCGGGGCCAGGGCCCGTACGGCGGCCTCGTCGGGCAGCACGACCAGCAGGTCCCCGAGCGCGGCGGACCGGAACGCCCCCTCGGGCTCCGCGCCCAGCGCCGCGGCCAGCCCGGCCGGTACGGGCACCGGGGTGCCGGGCGCGGCGGGGAAGTCCAGCGTGAAGGTGCCCGCCCGGTCGGCACGCGTGACCAGGACCCCGTAGTGCCGGGTCAGGAAGCGCACGGTGCCGGTGAGCCGCCGCTCGGTGCGCAGCACGTGCGCCGTGGCCAGCGTGGCGTGGCCGCACAGGCGCGACTCGACGCGCGGGGTGAACCAGCGGATGGCCCAGTCGGCTTCCGCCCGGGCGGGCAGCGGGAGGGCGAAGGCGGTCTCGGACTGGTTGAGCTCGGCCGCGGTCCGCTGCAGGCGGCGGTCGTCCGGCCACGCCCCGGGCGGCAGGAGGCACACGGCCGCCGGGTTTCCGGCGAACGGGCGGTCGGTGAAGGCATCGACGAGGTGAACGCGCATGTCGGGAAGGTAAGGACGCGGTCGCGCCGTCCGCCAAGGCCAATCGGGAACGATTGGACGGGCGCGCGGCGCGTCCGTCCGGCGGACCGTCCGTGCCGGGTGCCATGCTCGAAGGGTCGGAACGGGATCCGTCCCAAGGAGGCCCTGATGCTCACCACCAACTACGTCGACGGCGCGCCGAACTGGATCGACCTCGGCACGCCCGACATCGCCGGGGCCGGGACCTTCTACGCCGCACTGTTCGGCTGGGACTTCGAGCCGGGCGGCGCGGAGGTGGGCGGCTACGGCATGTTCCGGCTGGCCGGCCGGACGGTCGCGGGCGGGATGACCGTGACGGAGGAGCAGGGGCCGCCGAGCTGGAACGTCTACTTCCAGACCGCCGACGCCGACGCGACCGCGCGGGCCGTCCGGGACGCGGGCGGCGGCGTGGCGTTCGAGCCGATGGACGTTTTGGACCAGGGCCGGATGGCGATCTTCACCGACCCCGCGGGCGTCCCCTTCGGGGTCTGGCAGCCGCGCGCGACGCGCGGCCTGCAGGCCGTCACCGACGTGGGCACGCTGTGCTGGGCCGAGCTGTACACCCCCGACGTGGCCGCCGCGGCGCGCTTCTACCGCGCCGTGTTCGGCTGGGAGGTGTCCGAGATGCCGTTCGACGGCGGCACGTACACCGTCGTCAGGCCCGCGGGCGCGTCGGAGGAGGCCGCCTTCGGCGGGCTGGTGCCGATCGGGCCCGACCCCGTCGAGGACGCCGGGGCGCCGTACTGGACGCCGTACTTCGAGGTGCAGGACTGCGACCTGACCGCGGCCAGGGCCGAGGAGACGGGCGGGAAGGTCCGGCTGACGCCGCTGTTCATGGAGGGGGTGGGCCGGTTCGCCAAGCTGGCCGACCCGGCGGGGGCGCGTTTCGCGGTGATCGCGAGCGCTCCGCCGAGCGGCGCGTGAGCGGGCGGGCGGGGGTGATCGCGCGTGATCGGTCGAGCGGCGGGCGTGCGCCGTGGGATGGCTGATGGACGCGCGTTGATGGCCTGTTGATCGGCCGTATATCCGGCTTCGGCAGCATGCAGGACATGCCGATCACGAAGACTCTCCCGCCGATCCCGTCCACCGCGCCCACCCCCGCCACGCCGTGGCAGTGGGACGCGCTGTGCGCGCAGACGGGCCCGGACTTCTTCTTCCCGGAGCCGGGCACGTCGGTCCGCGACGCGAAGAGGCTGTGCGGGGCGTGCGAGGGCCGCGCCGCCTGTCTCGAGTACGCGCTGGCCAACGACGAGCGCTTCGGCGTGTGGGGCGGGCTGTCGGAGCAGGAGCGCAAGGCGCTGCGCCGCGGCTGACGGCCCGCCCCCACGCGGGGTGGCCCCGCCTCGAGTGCTACGCCTTGCCCCGCGCGGCCATGCGGGCCGCGCGGGCGGCCAGCCGCTCGTCGAACTTGCGGGCCTCGGAGTCGAGGCCGTCCATGTAGAGGCCGAGCTCCTCCTGCGCCTGCACGCCCTCCGGGCCGAGGCCGTCGATCTGCATGACCTTGAGGAAGCGCAGCACCGGGCTGAGCACGTCGTCGTGGTGGATGCGCAGGTTGTAGATCCCGCCGATGGCCATCTGCGCGGCCGAGCGCTCGAAGCCGGGCATGCCGTGTCCGGGCATCCGGAAGTTGACGACCACGTCCCGCACCGCCTGCATGGTCAGGTCCGGGGCGAGCTCGAAGGCCGAACCCAGCAGGTTGCGGTAGAAGATCATGTGCAGGTTCTCGTCCGCCGCGATGCGCGCCAGCATCCGGTCGCACACGGGGTCGCCGGACTGGTGGCCGGTGTTGCGGTGCGAGATGCGGGTGGCGAGCTCCTGGAACGCGACGTACGCGATCGAGTGCAGCATCGAGTGGCGGTTGTCGGACTCGAAGCCCTCCGACATGTGCGCCATGCGGAACTGCTCCAGCTTGTCCGGGTCGACCGCCCGGGAGGCGAGCAGGTAGTCGCGCATGACGATGCCGTGGCGGCCCTCCTCGGCGGTCCAGCGGTGCACCCACGTGCCCCACGCGCCGTCGCGGCCGAAGAGGGTGGCGATCTCGTGGTGGTAGCTCGGCAGGTTGTCCTCGGTGAGCAGGTTGACCACCAGGGCGATCTTGCCGATGTCGGTCACCTTGGACTGGTCGGGCTGCCAGGCCTCGCCGTCCTCGAAGAAGCCGGGGAAGTTCCGGGCGTCGCCCCACGGCACGTACTCGTGCGGCATCCAGTCCTTGGTGACCTTCAGGTGGCGGTTGAGCTCCTTCTCGACCACTTCTTCCAGCGCGTACAGCAGCTTGGCGTCCGTCCACGCCGCCGAGCTGCCGAGGTGGGGAGAGGTGATCGTCACGGGGGTACTCCAGGGGGCGGGGCGAATTACTTACGTCTTCGTAGGTTACGAAACCGTAGGTTAAGGCCGCCGTGAGGGGTCGCCAACCCCCGTCTATGAATTTGTCCGACTGCGGAGTGTTATGAGTAGAGGTCACGCAGCCGGACCGAGAGACATGTCACGCATCCTTCGAGCTTCTCGAACTCGCTGATATCGACCGGAACCGGGTCGTACCCCAGGTCCGCGAACAGCTCCGCGCTCTTCGGTGCGCTCGCCGCCATCAGCAGCTTCCCGCCGCCGAGCAGCACCACGTGCGCCCCCGCCTCCTCCGGCACCGGCAGGAACGCGCCGAACGCCGAGGGCGCGTCCACCAGCGGCGGATAGCCGATCACGGTGCCGTCCGGCAGGGCGGTCACCGCCGACTTCAGGTGCAGCACCCGGCTCACCGGCACCGCGACCACCTGGGCACCCAGCGGCTCGAAGGTCGCCCGCAGCTGCCGGACGCCCTCGCCGTTCGTCCGCCCGCCACGGCCGACGTAGATCGTGTCCCCGATCTTGAGGACGTCGCCCCCGTCGAGCGTGCCGGGCTCGCGGACCCGGTTCACGGAGCAGCCCAGCGCGGCCACGGCCGCCGCCACCGCCTCGGTCTCCGGACGCCGGGTCTCGGCGCCGGGCCGGGCGATCAGCGCGACGTTGCGGAACATCACCACCGCGTCCTCGACGAAGACCGCGTCGGGGCAGTCGTCCGCCGGCGCGACCTCGGTGGTCTGCCAGCCGTGGGCGCGCAGCGCGCCGACGTACCCCTCCCACTGCTCCAGGGCGAGCGCCAGGTCGACGGGCGTCCGTTCGATGTGGGTCACCAGGCCGTCGGTGAGGCGCGGGCCGGGGCGGCGGACGAGGGCTTTCTGCGTGGGCACGGGGCGTCTCCCGGGGGATCGGAACCAGTCGTGAAATGACATAAGAAAGTGTCAAGTGGTCACACAAGTAGTAGCACTGTGCACCCGGTTGCGCTACGGTCGGTAGTGGAAGTCTCACTCGGGGCGGAGGGGGAGCAGTGCGATGACGGCCAGCCTCCGTGGTCCGTGCTCGATCCGCGACATCCGGCCCGCCATGCCGGTTACGGAGAGGCTGAGTTACTCCATAGCACTGCCGGGCGGCGCGCCCTGCGCGGGCCGCGCCCGCTCGGCCGTGCGCTCGCTGCTGCTGCGGCACGGACTGGCCGACCTGTGCGAGGCGGCCACCCTGGCCGCCTCCGAACTCGTCGCGGGGGCGCACCGGTTCACCCCCGACGAGGAGTTGGTTCTCAAGGTCCGGTGGCAGTTCGACGCCCTGCGGATCGTCGTCTACGACCAGCACCCGGCGCACGCGTCGGCCGCGGCCAGCGAGGAATGCAGACGCCGCCGCAGCCGGGGGATGTGGCTGCTGGCGGCGATGGTGGAGGCCGGCGGGGGAGACTGGGGGCTCACTCCGGTGCTGACGCCCGCGGGCGGCACCAAGTCCTGGGCGCTGTTGCCCCGTTGAGCGGGCCGGGCCCGGTCATCCCGCCGGGCGGGTGTCAGGGGACGTCGCGCAGGAGTCGGGCGAGGCTGTGGTCCACGTTCAGGTACAGGTGCTCCAGGCCGGCCGGCACGAGGTCGGTCGTGCGCAGCAGGAAGCCGTGCAGCTCCTCGCTCTCCATGAGGACGATCGCGATGCCCTCCGGGGCGTGGAACTCGATCACCGTGCGCTCCTCGTCGTACGGGCGCACCCGGACGTCGCCGAGCCCCGCGGACCGGCGCAGCCCGCTCTCCAGCAGCTCGCGCGCGAAGGTCCAGGAGATCTCGATGCCCTCCAGGGTGGCCGGCGCGGGGAACGACATCCGGACGGCGAACGGGTCGGCGCGGTCGTAACCGAGCGTGACGGGCACGCACTCGATCTTGGGCGAGGCGGCGACCAGGCGGGCCTGTACAGCTTGCTCGATGACGGTGATCAAGGCCTGCTCCCTTGCGGCGGATCAGTCGCGGACCGCTGGGCCGGCCCGCACTCTGTCAGACGCTGGAACGACCCATTCCGTGCATGCGGAAGGGGCGTGAGTTGCGTCACCGAAAACGTGGGGCGAATGCTGTGTGATCGCACAGTGTGACCGCGGTGGGTGACCGGACGGCCTCGCAGCGCACCTTCGACGGGTCCGGGTGACGGTCCGTGACGGCGTGGCGACGACGTGGCGACGGCGGCGAGCGGGTGGCGCGACGCCGGCGAGGGGGTGGCGAGGTGTGGCCGGGGCTCCTAGCGGCGGCCGGTCGGCCCCTGGACGGAGATCACCGGGTGCGTTAGCTTCCGGCGCCATGAGATTACTGGCGCTTGGCATGTCTGTGGCAGCCCTGTTGGCTGCCGTCTCCGTACCCGTCGCGGTCGGCACTCCGGCGGGGGCCGCGACCCCGGGCGGGGCTGCGGCCCTGGCGGGGGCCGTGACTCCGGCGGGGGCTGCGGCCCGCCCCGCCTGGGCGCTCAAGGCCACCGGTACGGACGCCCGCTTCCGCGGGCTCGCGGCGGTCGGCCGTACCACCGCCTGGCTGGCCGGCTCGGCCGGGACCGTCCTGCGGACCACCGACGGCGGCCGTTCCTGGCGGAACGTGTCACCGCCCGGCGCCGCGGCCGAGGGCCTGGAGTTCCGCGACGTGGAGGCCTTCGACGGGCGCCGGGCCGTGGTGCTGGCCATCGGCGAGGGCGAGGCGTCCAGGGTCCTGCGCACCGAAGACGGCGGTGCGACCTGGACCGAGGCCTTCCGCAACACCGACGCCCGGGCCTTCTACGACTGCATGGCCTTCTTCGACCACCGCAACGGCCTGGCGATGAGCGACCCGGTCGACGGGAAGTTCCGCATCCTGTCCACGGCCGACGGCGGCCGCTCCTGGCGGGTGCTGCCCGACGCCGGCATGCCCGAGGCGCTGCCCGGCGAGGCCGGCTTCGCGGCCAGCGGCCAGTGCCTGGTGACCGCCGGGCCGCGGGACGCGTGGCTGGCGACCGGGGGCGGGGCGACCGGACGGGTGCTGCACTCGGCCGACCGCGGGCGCACCTGGCGGGCGGCCACGACCACGGTGCCGGCCGGGGAGGGCGCCAAGGGCGTCTTCGGGCTGGCCTTCCGCGACCGCGGGTACGGCGCCGCGCGCGGGCTCGCGGTGGGCGGTGACTACCGCAAGGACCGGACGTCGCCGCTGGCCGCCTCGGTGACGGCGGACGGGGGGCGCAGCTGGAGCGCCGCCCCGGTGCCGCCGGCCGCGTACCGGTCGGGTGTGGCCTGGCTGCCGTACGGGGCGTACGGGGCGTACCGGTCGGCTGGGCCGCAGGGGAAGGACACGGCCCTCGCGGTCGGGCCGACGGGCACCGACATCACGTACGACGCCGGCCGCACCTGGCAGCCGCTCGACGCAGGCTCCTTCGACACGGTCGACTGCGCCGGTCCGGGAGCCTGCTGGGCCGCGGGAGAGAAGGGGCGGGCGGCACGGCTGGAGTAGCGGGGTGGCCGGTGCCGGTGCCGGTGTCGGTGCCGGTCAGCCCGGCAGGGTCTCGCGGGCGGACTCCAGCGCGGGCGCGGTCTTCGTGGCCACGAACTCCGTGATGCGGTACGCGCAGACGCCCGCGACCGTGAAGGGGTCCTCCGCGGCCAGACGCTCGATCTCGGCGCGGGAGACGCCCGCCGCCAGGATGACGCCGCCGTCGCGGGGGACCTTGCGGCCCGAGGCGAGGAAGACACCGGCCGCGTACTGCTGGTCGAGCCACTCGACATGCGCGGCCATCCGCTGCTCGACGGCCTCGATGGGGGCGGTGTAGCTCAACTCCATGACGAACATGATCGAAAGACTACTCTCGACCCATCATGACGAGTGTGAAGACCCCTGCCGACGAAGCCGAAGCCAGGGCGATACAGGACGAACTCCGAACCCGCGTGGTGCTCGACGAGAGCGGCCCGGCCGCCGGCCGCGGCCTGGTCGCCGGAGTCGACGTGGCCTACGACGACCAGCGCGACCTGGTCGCGGCCGCGGCCGTGGTGCTGGACGCGGGCACCCTGGAGGTGGTGGAGGAGGCCACCGCGGTCGGGCACGTGACCTTCCCGTACGTCCCCGGCCTGCTGGCCTTCCGCGAGCTGCCGACCGTGCTGGCCGCCCTCGACGCGCTGACCGCCGTCCCGGACCTCGTGGTCTGCGACGGGTACGGCCTCGCCCACCCGCGGGGCTTCGGCCTGGCGTGCCACCTCGGGGTGGTGACCGGGCTGCCCGCGGTCGGCGTCGCCAAGAACCCGTTCACGTTCACGTACGACGAACCCGGCGCGCGGCGCGGCGACCACGCGCCGTTGCGCGCGGCCGACGGCTCCGAGGTCGGCCGGGCGCTGCGCACGCAGGACGGCATCAAGCCGGTGTTCGTCTCGGTCGGCCACCGGGTCTCGCTCGACACCGCCTGCGCGCACGCCCTCGCCCTCAGCCCCCGGTACCGGATCCCCGAGACCACGCGCCGGGCCGACTCGCTTTGCCGGCGCGAACTGGCGCGGGTGGCTGGGGAGGGGTGAGGGGGGCTGGGGTGAGCCGTTGCCGGTTGACCGGTCGCGGTTTGCGGGGCGGTGGTGGGGTGGGGCCGTTGACGGTTGGCCGGACGTGGTCTGCGGGGCGGTGTCGGGGTGGGCTCGCTACGGGGGCCGCCCCGTGGTGTGCGGGTCCCCTCGGCGCTTGACGGGGCATGGCCTGCGGGCCCTGCGGCAGGCCCACCCCTGGGGCTTCGGGCCTTCGGCCTGGCCTTCGGCCACCCCAGGCCCGGGCCCGCCTCCGGACCAGCCTGCCATGCCCCGTCAAGCGCCTCCCCCACACACCACGGGACCCACCAGGCACCGCCAGGAATGTGTGCGCCCAGGTCGTAGGGGGCGGTGGGGCCGGTCGAGCGGTGTCGTGGTCGGCCACCCTCTGGACTACATACCGACTGGTCGGCATGATGGGTCGCGTCGCCCGCCCGGGGTGTCCGACCGCGTCCGCACGGAGGTGCGCATCATGTCCTCAGCCGATCCACGGGGCCTCGATCTGGAGCGGCTGCGCGCGCGGCTGGACCAGGAGCGCCCGCCGCTGACGGCCGGCCCGCTGAGCGGCCGGCTGATCGAGGGCGGCCGGTCGAACCTCACCTACGAGGTGACCGACGGCATCGACCGCTGGGTGGTGCGCCGTCCCCCGCTGGGCCACGTCCTGGCCACCGCCCACGACATGAAGCGCGAGCACCGGGTGATCCAGGCCCTGCACGGCACGGCCGTACCCGTACCGTCGCCCTTCCTGCTCTGCGAGGACCAGGAGGTGATCGGTGCGCCGTTCTACGTGATGGAGTACGTCGAGGGCACCCCCTACCGGAGCGCCGCGCAACTCGCCGCGCTGGGCCCCGAGCGGACCCGGACGATGGTGACGCGGCTCGTGGACACCCTGGCGGACCTGCACCGGGTGGATCCCGAAGAGGTGGGGCTGGCGGGGTTCGGCCACCCGCAGGACTTCCTCGAGCGGCAGCTGCGCCGCTGGGGCAAGCAGTTGACGGCCTCCCGCAGCCGGGAGCTGGCCGGTATCGACGAGCTGCACGAGGCGTTGGGCCGGCGGCGGCCGCACTCCCCCGCGCCGACCGTGGTGCACGGGGACTACCGGCTGGACAACGTCCTCTTCGACGACGCGGACCGGATCGCGGCGGTGCTGGACTGGGAGATGTCCACGCTCGGCGACCCGCTCACCGACCTGGGGCTGCTGGTGATGTACAGCACCCGACTGGACCTGCCCGAGTCGCCGGTGAGCACCACCAGCGGGGCGCCCGGGCACCCGGACCCGGCGGAGCTGGTGGAGCGGTACGCGGCCCGGTCGGGCCGGGACACCTCGCAGATCGCCTGGTACACGGCGTTCGCGTGGTTCAAGCTCGCCGTGATCCTGGAGGGCATCCACTACCGCTACACCCTCGGCCAGACGGTCGGGGCGGGCTTCGACCGGATCGGCGAGCTGGTGCCCGTGTTCATCGAGCACGGACTGACCACCCTTCAGGAAGGCTGAACGGCAATGGACTTCGCATTCGACGCGCGGACCGAGGAGCTGCGGGAGCGGCTGCTGGCCTTCATGGACGGGTACGTGTACCCGGCCGAGGCGGTGGCGGAGGAGCAGCGGGCGAAGCTGGCCTCGCCGTGGGACACCCCGCCGGTGGTGGAGGAGTTGAAGGCCGAGGCCCGGCGGCAGGGGTTGTGGAACCTCTTCCTGCCCGACCGGGAGCACGGTGCCGGGCTGACCAACCTGCAGTACGCCCCGCTGGCCGAGATCACGGGCCGCAGCCCGCAGTTGGCGCCCACGGCGCTGAACTGCGCGGCGCCGGACACCGGGAACATGGAGCTGCTCGCGCAGTTCGGCAGTGCGGAGCAGAAGGAGCGGTGGCTGGAGCCGCTGCTGGCCGGGGAGATCCGCTCGGCCTTCGCGATGACCGAGCCCGAGGTGGCCTCCTCGGACGCGACGAACGTGGAGACCCGCATCGAGCGGGACGGTGACGCGTACGTGGTCACCGGGCGCAAGTGGTACATCTCGGGGGCGATGAACCCGGACTGCCGGATCTTCATCGTGATGGGCAAGACCGACCCGGACGGGCCGGACCAGCGCCGGCAGCAGTCGATGGTGCTGGTGCCGCGCGACGCCCCGGGCGTCGAGGTGCGGCGGGCGATGCGCGTGTACGGCTACGAGGACCACTACCACGGCGGGCACGCCGAGGTGGTGTTCGACCGGGTGCGGGTGCCGGCGGACCACCTCGTCGGCGAGGAGGGCGGCGGCTTCGCGATCGCCCAGGCCCGGCTCGGGCCGGGCCGGATCCACCACTGCATGCGGCTGATCGGCATGGCCGAGCGGGCGATCGAGCTGATGTGCCGGCGGGCGGTGGGACGGACGGCGTTCGGCAAGCCGCTGGCGGCCCAGGGCGTGGTGCAGAACTGGATCGCGGACGCCCGGGTGACCGTGGAGCAGCTGCGGCTGCTGGTGCTCAAGACGGCCTGGCTGATGGACACCGTCGGCAACCGCGGGGCGCACACCGAGATCCAGGCCATCAAGATCGCGACGCCGCGTGCGGTGGTCGGGATCATCGACCGGGCGGTGCAGCTGCACGGCGCGGGCGGAGTGGGGCAGGACTTCCCGCTGGCCGAGCTGTGGGCGGCGGCCCGTACGCTGCAGATCGCGGACGGGCCGGACGAGGTGCACCAGCGCTCGCTGGCCCGCCGGGAGCTCGCCAGGTACCGCTGACCCGTCCCGGGCGCCCGGACCGGTGCGGCATCGACGGGGTTCGTCCAACGACCCGTCGCCGCGGTCCGGGCGTCCTGCAGAGCCTAGGGGCGCAGGGCGCGCAGCAGGAGATCGGCGAGGTGGTCGGCGACTTCCTGGGGGCTCATGGGGCCGTCGGCGCGGTACCAGGTGCCGAGGTGGTGGACGGAGCCGAAGTGGTAGTCGACCACCAGGTCGGCGGGGGTGGCGGTGGCGAAGACGCCGGAGCGCTGGCCCTCCTCGACGAGGGCCCGGAACCGCTCGTGGTACTGCCGGCGGGCGGCCCTGACCTGCCGGCTCTTCTCGGGGCTGAGCTGGTGCATGGACCGGAAGAAGATCATCGCGTCGTCGAGGTTCTCGATCGTGGTCACCACGACGTCGGCGGCCGCGGCGCGCAGCCGCTCCTCGACGGGCGCCCCGGATCCGGCGATCGCGTCGAGCCGCTCCTGCTGGAGCCGGAGCATGCGGGCGTAGACCTCGTGCAGCAGGTCGTCCTTGGAGCCGAAGTAGTGGTAGAGGGCGCCCTTGGTGACGCCCGCCGCCTCGACGATCTCCTGGACGGAGGTGCGGTCGTAGCCCCGGTCGGCGAAGAGCCGGGTGGCGGCGGCCAGCAGCCGCTGCGGGACGGGGGCGTCCTCCGCGTCCGTGCCTCTGGCCATGTTCGCCTCCTGAATTTCTGACATGTACGTGTCCTGGTGCCGCACGAGTGTGCCCGGTCAGCGGTCCACCGGCGAAATCCGGCCAGTCGCCGCGGCGCGGTCGCGCAGCTCGCGTCGGAGAATCTTGCCACTGGTGGTCTTGGGGAGGTCCGGGAGGATCTCGACCTCGCGGGGGTATTTGTACGCCGCCAGCCGGTCGGCGCAGTACGCGGCCAGCTCGGCGGGCTCGGCCCCGGCGCCGGGGCGCAGGCTGACGTACGCCTTCACGCTCTCCCCGCGGTAGGCGTCGGGGACGCCGACGACGGCCGCCTCCCGCACGGCGGGGTGGGCGTAGAGGACGTCCTCCACCTCGCGGGGCCAAACCTTGAACCCGGAGGCGTTGATCATGTCCTTCTTGCGGTCGACGACGTAGAGCCAGCCGTCGGCGTCCATGAACCCGACGTCCCCGGTGCGCAGTTCGCCGCCGGGCAGGGCGGCCGCGGTGGCCTCCGGCCTGCGCCAGTAGCCGGGCACGACCTGGGGGCCGCGGACGAGGATCTCGCCGGAGGTGCCGAGCGGCACCTCGGCGCCGCGGTCGTCGACGATGCGCAGTTCGGTGTCCGCGCCCGGGACGCCCACCGACAGGGTGCCGCTGGCGGGGTCGACGGGGGCGCGGCGGTGCGGGGGCACGGAGGCGCAGTGGGCGGTGGTCTCGGTGAGGCCGTAGCCGTTGCGCAGGTCGAGGCCGAGGTCGGCGCGCAGCCGTTCGACGAGCGGCGGCGGCAGCGGGGCGCCGCCGGAGGAGGCGATGCGGAACGAGCGGAAGTGCTCGGGGGTGGCGGCGGGGTGGGCGGCCAGGGCCATGAAGGCGGTGGCCGGGCCGACGGTGTAGTGCGGGCGGTGCTCGAGGAAGGCGTCGAGGACGGTGCCGGCGTCGAAGCGGTGGGCCAGGACGAGGGTGCCGGCGTTGCCGAGGCAGGTGGCCAGCTGGCAGACCATGCCGGTGATGTGGAAGAGGGGCGCGAGGGCGAAGTAGACGGAGCCCTCGGGCAGGGGGTGGGCGGTGCGCTGGCGCTCGGCGTTGTAGGCGAGCGCGCCGTGCGTGTTCATGGCGCCCTTGGGGGCCCCGCTGGTGCCGGAGGTGTAGCTGATGAGCGCGGTGTCGGAGGGGGCGGGCGGCGGCACGGCCGGGGCGGGCAGGCCGCGGTGGGCGGCGGCGAGCAGGTCGTGGGGGGTGTGCGGGGCCTCGGGGGCGTGGCGGGCGTCGCCGGGGGTCAGGTCGCGGTCGTCCGCGGTCAGGACGGTGTGCACGGTCGAGCCGGGGGCGGTGGCGACCGGACGCAGCACCGCCTCCCAGGTGCCGGCCGTGCAGACCACGGCGGACACCTCGGCGTCGCACAGGACGTGGGCCAGCTCCCCGGCCTTGTACATGGGATTGAGGGGGACGACGACGGCCCCGGCCTTCCACGCGGCCAGTACGGCCAGCACGAAGTGCGGGGTGTTCTGCAGCATGACCGCCACCCGGTCGCCCGGGCGCACCCCGCGGGCGGCGAGGTGTCCGGCCACCGAGTCCGAGAGGGCGTCGGTCGCGGCGTAGTCCAGGCGGGTGCCTGCGTACACGAGGGCGGTGCGGTCGGGGGCCCCGCGCGCGGAGCCGCGGAAGGCGTGCAGCACGCTCGGCGGCGGGGCGACGGGGGCCCGCTGGGCATCACTGAGCAGGTGCAGCCAGGGCTTGTCGCGGTAGGGCGTGGCGGGCCCGTCGCGGTCCGGCGCGGCGCGCCCGTCCTCCGTCATGCACCCTCCCACTTCCGTTGCAGGTGGTTCATGCTGCCAAGCCAGCGGTCGGGGTCGGTTGCCCGGGTCCGGTAGTAGTCGGCCACCTCGGGGTGCGGGAGGATCAGGAAGCGGTCCTCGGCCATGCCGGCGAACAGGGCGTCGGCCACGTCCTCGGGCTCGATGGCGGTGGGGGCGAGGACGAGCTCCCCCGCGCTCCCGGCGGCGGTCAGCATGTCCGTGCGCACGCCCTGCGGGCAGATCGCGTGGACGTCGACGCCGCGGTGGCGGTAGGTGAGGGAGAGCCACTCGGCGAAGGCGAGCGCCCCGTGCTTGGTGACGCTGTACGGTGCCGCACCGATCATCGTGAGCAGTCCGGCGGCGGAGACGGTGGAGACGAACCGGCCGCGGCCGCGCTCCAGCCAGTGCGGCAGCAGGGTGCGGGCGGCGCGGACGTGGGCCATGACGTTGGTGTCCCAGGCGGCCGCCCAGACCTCTTCGTCGGCGAAGGCGTCCCCGGGCGAGGACAGGCCGGCGTTGGCGCAGAACACGTCGACGGCGCCGCCGAGGACGTCCGGGGCGGCCGCGGCGACGGCCGAGGCGTCCCCGGGCAGCGCGGTGGCGCCGAGCCGGGCGGCGACCTCGGCGGCCCGGCCCTCGTCGATGTCGTTGACCACCACCCGGGCGCCTTCGGCGGCGAACCGGGCGGCCAGTGCCGCGCCGATGCCCCCGCCCGCTCCGGTGACGACCACTGCCTGTCCCTCGAACGCACCCACGGGATCCTCCGCTCCTCCGGCCGACGGCTCGCGGCGGCATACTAACCAGTCGGTATGGGCACTCGGAAGGGGGTACGGGCGGGTGGCGCACGGCGTGCCGCCCCGACTCCGGTCGAGTTCACCCGTCACGGGTCTGGCCGAGCGGCGGGGGCGGCGGGATGCTGGAGCTCCGGTGCGAGCGGTGGGCGCGGGAGGGGGACGGTCATGCCGGACGTGGGCGTGGGTGTGGGGCCGTACGCGGAGCTGACGTTCGACGCGGACGGCGATCCGGCTCCGGGCGGCCGGGAGGCGGTGGCCGGCCTCGACGCCACGGACCTCGTGGTCTTCTCGCACGGCTGGAACAACGACCGGTCGACCGCGACCCGCCTCTACGACCGGTTCTTCGCCCCCTTCCCGGCCCTGCTGGCCGGCTCCCCCGCCGTGCGGCTCGGGTACGTGGGCGTGCTGTGGCCCTCGATGCGCTTCTCGGACGAGCCGGTCCCGGACTTCGACGCCCCGGCCGCCGCCCCGGCCCCGGACCCCGGTCCGGCGCTGGACGCCGCGACGCGGGCGGCGCTCGGCCGGCTGTGGCCGGGCCGCGCGCGCGAACTGGACCGCATCGCCGAACTCCTGGCCACGCAGCCGGAGTCCGAGGCCGCGTTCGCCGAGTTCGGTTCCCTGGTGCGGGCCTTGACGGGTACGGGCGCCACGCCCGCGCCCACGGCAGCGGCGGCGACAGCGGCGGACGGGGCGGCGGACGGGGCGGTCCGGCCTGCCGGGGACGAAGCCGCCCCGGTGCCGGAACTGTTCGCCGGCGACACCCTCACCGCCTGCCAGGAGCTGCTGGCCGGGCTCGTCGAGACCGGTGGCGGGCCGGCCCCCGCCCCGGGCTTCTCGCCCGTCGGTGCACTGAAGAAGGCCTGGAAGGGCGGCAAGGAGCTGCTGCGCCAGGCCACCTACTACGAGATGAAGAAGCGGGCGGGCACGGTGGGCGAGCGCGGCCTGGGCCCGGTGCTGGCCGGGCTCACCCGGACCCGCCCGGCCGTCCGGGTCCACCTGGTCGGGCACAGCTTCGGAGCGCGCCTGGTGTCGTACGCCCTGCGCGGCGTGCCGGCCGGCGGGCGCCCGGTGAAGTCCCTTACGCTCCTCCAGGGCGCCTTCTCGCACTACGCGTTCGCCGACGCGCTGCCGCACGACCGGGCCCGCGGCGGGGCGCTGCGCGGACTCCAGGCCCGGGTGGACGGACCGGTGGTGTCCTGCCATTCCCACTTCGACGGCGCCCTGCGCGTGTTCTACCCGCTGGCCTCCCGGACGGCAGGGGATTCGGCCTCCTTCGCCGGGTTCGACGCGCGCTGGGGGGCCATGGGGTACGACGGCGTCCAGGGCGTGCCCGGCGCCCCGCGGCTGACCCTGGCAGCGGCCCTGCACGGCGGCCTGCCCCGTACGGGATGCGTCAGCGTGGACGTGGCCGAGGTCGTCCGGAGCGGCGGGGCGCCTTCGGGGGCGCACAGCGACATCTGCCATGCGGAGCTCGCCCGGATCGTGCTCGCGGCGGGCCGGATCGGCAGCTGAGATCCCGCCACGTGCCACCGGGGGCGACCGTGCGCTCCGCATGCCCCGGGCCGCACCCGGGCATGTTGCGCCTGGGCCGTCTCTGCGTCGATCGGGCCGGTCCGGCCCGATCGGCACGACGCCCCCAGCGCCGGTGATGGCTGCCATCGCCTCGGATGGAGCCGGAGCGGCTTCCGGACCGTCTCTCCGTCGGCGCCCACGTTCGAGCGATGGAGGTGAGGGTGCGATGGCGGGATTCCGGAGTCTGGCGGGGCAGGTGCGCGACGCGTCCAACGACCGGGCACTGCGGCGGCATTCACTGCGGCGCTGCCTCGAGCGGTTCGCCCCGTACGGGCACCGGGCGACGTGGTACCACCTGTGCGACCGGCACGGGATAGGACCCGAGGACCGGGGTTGCGATCCGCAGCGGCTGGTGGCCGCCCTGGAGGAGCTGGAGGACGCGCGCGGGGTCTGGCTGACGTACGAGCGGCAGTTCGCGGAGCGGCGCAGACGCGAGAAGCACGACGGGTTGCGCACCCCCGGCTGGGCCTGGAGCGGCGAGGCGGTGGTGCGCTGCGCCGATCCGGGGGTACGGCCCGAGGGCGCGCTGGGTGAGGTCATGCGCCGGCTGGTGCGGGCACTGGAGGACGAACGGCCGGGGTCGGCCTGCCCGGTGTGCGGGGAGACCGAGTTCCTGTGGCTGCCCGGGTCCGTGCGGGAGCCGTGGTACGGGCCGGTGTGCAAGGGCTGCGGGATCGTGGTGCCGCGGCCGGCCCTGACGGTGACGGTGGCGGCCTGAGGGGCCGGTCGACGGGACGCGGGCTGTGCGGCCGGCCCGGCGGGGCGCATGCTGGGGTGATGGTGATCCAGGCGGCCCTCAACGGGGCCCGGAGCGCGGCCGACGGCACCGCGGTGCCTCTCTCACCCGCCGACCTGGCCGCATCGGCCGCCGCCGCGGCGGCGGCCGGGGCCCACGAGGTGCAGGTGCGCCCCAAGACCCCGTGCGGCCGGGACAGCCTCTCGCCCCGGGTGCTGGGACCGCTGCTCGCGGAGCTGCGGTCCCGGACCTCGCTGCCGGTCGGCGTGGACGCGTACACCGGCGGCGACCGGGTGGCCGAGTGGACGGTGCTCCCCGAGCGGGCCGCGGTGGACTGGGCCCTGCCGGACGCGGAGGGGCTGGCCGGGCTGCTGCTGGGACGCGGGGTGGCCGTGGAGGCGGTGGTGCGCTCCGGTACCGGGGCGGCGGCCCGCTTCCTCGGCTCGCCGCTGCGCGGGCGGGTGCTGCGGATCGTCGCCGAGGTGACCGAGCCGGACCCGGCGCGGGCGCCGGAGGCCGCCCGGGACCTGCTGGCCGCGCTCGGCGCAGCGGACCGCCCGGTGCTGGCGCACGGCACCGGCCGGGCCGCCTGGCCGGTGCTGCGGACGGCGGCCGGCCTGGGGCTGGACGTACGGACCGGGCTGGCCGACACCCTTGAGCTGCCGTCCGGCGACCGTGCGGCCTCGAACGCCGAGTTGGTGGCGGCGGCCGTGACCGTACTGCGCGCGGAGCGGGCGGAACCGGGGCGCTGAGCGGGGCCCCGGCCACCGGCGGAGAGGCTCGCTTCGTGGGGCCGTCCCGTGGTGTGTGGGTCCCCTCACCTCTTGACCCGCCATGGCCTGCAGGCCCTGCGGCAGGCCCACCCCTGGGGCAAGGGGCCTCCGGCCCTGGCCTACGGCCACCCCAGGCCCGGGCCTGCCTCCGGACCAGCCTGCCATGACGCCTCAAGAGGCTCCCCCACACACCACGGGACGGCCCACTCCCGCGAGTGGGTGACCGGGTCTTCGGTGGGAGCCGCGAGCCCGGGATCCCGGTCAGAGCCGCGAGCCCGAGATGTGGTCCCCGTGCGTGTCGTCCGGGTTGGACAGGGCGCAGGCCTTGAGGGACAGGCAGCCGCACCCGATGCAGTGATCGAGGTTGTCACGGAGCCGGACGAGCTGGTGGATGCGCTCGTCGAGCACCTCGCGCCAGTTCTCGGAGAGCCGCGCCCAGTCCTCGCGGGTGGGGGTGCGCCCCTCCGGGAGCTGCGCGAGGGCCTCACCGATGGTGACGAGCGGCAGGCCGACGCGCTGGGCGGCCCGGACGAAGGCGACCCGGCGCAGCGTGTCGCGGCTGTAGCGGCGCTGGTTGCCGCTCGTACGGCGGCTGCTGATCAGGCCCTTGGACTCGTAGAAGTGCAGTGCGGAGACGGCGGCGCCGCTGCGCGCGGACAGCTGGCCGACCGTGAGCTCGTGGATCTTCTCTGGAATCTGCGGCACTCCGCCGAGCCTACTGGGCGGCCGGGACGGGCCGCGGCGGGAGTCCGTTGACAGACCCCGCGTGCGCCCCCATGCTGAGCAAGCGCTTGATCAAGGCGCGACACGAGTGGATTCCACAGGAGGCGTGGGCATGGCCGAGCCGAGGATCTTCACTTCCGCCGAGGAACTGCGCGCCGGGGTCGGCGCCCAACTCGGTCCCAGCGACTGGCTGGAGGTGGACCAGAAGCGGATCGACCTGTTCGCCGACGCGACCGGTGACCACCAGTGGATCCACGTCGACCCCGAGCGGGCGGCCGCCGGCCCCTTCGGCTCGACGATCGCGCACGGCTACCTGACGCTCTCGCTGCTGCCCAGCCTGGTCCCGCAGGTGATGCGGGTGGAGAACATGCGGATGGGCATCAACTACGGCACGAACAAGGTGCGTTTCCCCGCCCCCGTGCCGGTCGGCTCGCGGCTGCGCGCCACCGCCCTGATCACCGAGGTGACCGAGGTCGGCGGCGGGGTGCAGGTGGCCGCGACCGTGACGGTGGAGCGGGAGGGCGGCGAGAAGCCGGTCTGCGTGGCCGAGTCGGTCTCGCGCTACTTCTTCTGAGTCCTCGCCGCAGCCGCTTGCTGCCGGCTCGTCACGACGACCGGGGCGCGGCCGCGGGCCGCGCTCCCACCATGCGCAGCACGAGGTCGGCGTAGAGCGCGCCGACCTCGTCGGGGGCGCGGGTGCCGGCCACGCTGAACCAGCGCGCCACGTCGATGCACAGGGACAGCACGGCGAGCGTGGTGCCGGGCAGGTCCGGTACGTCGAACTCGCCGGCCGCCACGCCGTCCGCCAGGATGCGGCGCACGGCCGCGTCGCTCTGCCGGCGCAGGGCCACGATCTCGGCCCGGTGCTCGGGGCCGAGCGCGTCGAGCTCGTACTGCACCACGCGGGCGGTGGTGTGGTGGGCTGCGTGCCAGCGGACGAAGGACCGCACGGCGGCGTCGAGGCGCTTGGCGGCGGTGCCGGGGCCGTCCGCCGCGGTCGTCAGGATCTCCAGGGCCTTGTCGTGCCCGATCCGGCTGATCCGGTGGAGCAGCTCTTCCTTGGTCTTGTAGTGGATGTAGAGGGCGGCCGGGCTCATGCCGGCGCGGCCCGCGATGTCCCGCGTGGTGGTGGCGTGGTACCCGCGCTCCGCGAAGGCCTCCACGGCCGCGATCAGCAGCCGTCGGGCCGCGTCGGGGCTGACCTCCGACCACGGCACGTACTCGCCGGCCGGCTCCGCCGCCGCTGCGTCCATCGCTCGCCCTTCCCCTCGGTGGAGGCCCACCTTACCCGACGGGTGAGCAAGCGCTTAGCCGTCGACCCGGCCCCCCTGGCCGGAAGTCGACGCCCCGGCCCGGCGCTGTCGCCGGCCCTTCGGGCGCCGGCACCGGACGCCGGCACCGGGCGCCCGCCTCAGCGGTCGGCCTCCTGCCGGTCCCGAACCACCTTGGCCAGCGTGAAGGCGGAGGTGGTCAGGTAGAGCACCCCCACGCCCAGGAAG
Source organism: Streptomyces sp. NPDC093225 (assembly GCF_044753805.1). Classification (NCBI taxonomy): domain Bacteria; kingdom Bacillati; phylum Actinomycetota; class Actinomycetes; order Kitasatosporales; family Streptomycetaceae; genus Streptomyces; species Streptomyces sp. NPDC093225. Next base: position 5,577 of record NZ_JBIVNX010000076.1, on the reverse strand, counting down.
GCGCGCACCCAGCCGTCCGCCTCCAGCCGGTAGATCCCGAGGGCCACGGCGGCCAGCGCGATGGCGAAGGAGGCGACGGCCTGGCCGTAGTACGCCCCCGTGTTCTGCGGTTTGCCCGGTGTCTCGTTCATGCCGCCAGCGTGCGCGCGGGACGTTCGGGGCCGCATCCGTACGCGTACTCAGTCCGCCCCCGGCGGCGTGCGCAGGCGGGGGCGGGCAGGCGGACTCAGAAGGCCGAAACCCCCGTCAGGGCGCGCCCGATGACCAGCTTCTGGATCTGGCTCGTGCCCTCGTACAGGGTCATGACGCGCGCGTCGCGCAGCAGTTTGCCCGCCGGGTACTCGTCGACGTAGCCGTAACCGCCGTGCACCTGGAGGGCGTTGGAGGCGGCCCGGACGGCGGCCTCCGAGGCGAAGAGCTTGGCGGTGGACGCCTCCGTGGCGAACGGCCGCCCCCGGTCGATGAGATCGGCCACCCGCCAGGTCAGCATGCGCGCCGCGTCGAGGTCGACCGCGATGTCCGCGATGAGCTCCTGGACGAGCTGGTGGTGGGCGATGGTGCGGCCGAACTGCTCGCGCTGCCCCGCGTACGCGAGCGCGGCGTCGAGCGCCGCCTGGGCGATGCCCACGCACCCCGCGGCCACCGACATCCGCCCCTTGGCCAGTGCCGACATGGCGACCGAGAAGCCCTTGCCCTGGGGCCCGAGCATGGCGTCGGCCGGCACCCTGACGTCCTGGAGGACCAGCTCGGCGGTGGCCTGGCCGCGCAGCCCCAGCTTGCCGTGGATCTCCCGGCGGACGAGTCCGGGGGCGTCGGCGGGGACGAGGAAGGCGGACACCCCGCGGTGGCCGGGCTCGTCGCCGGTGCGGGCGAAGAGCAGGACGACGTCGGCCCAGGTGCCGTTGGTGATGAACATCTTGCTGCCGTTGACCACGTACGCGTCCCCGTCGCGCACCGCACGGGTGGCGAGGTTCCCGGCGTCCGAGCCGGTGCCGGGCTCGGTCAGGCCGAAGCAGCCGAGCGCCTCGCCCGAGCAGAGCCGGGGCAGCCAGGTGCGCTTCTGCTCCTCGCTCCCCCACGCCGCGATCGTCTTGGCGACGAGCCCGAGCGAGACCGAGACGATGCCCCGCACCGCGGAGTCGCCGCGCCCCAGCTCCTCGGTGACCAGGGCGTACGCGAGGTGGTCGCCGCCGGAGCCGCCGTACTCCTCGGGGACGGTCAGGCCGAGGAAGCCGAGGTCGCCGAGCTTCTTGACGACGGCGCGGTCCACGCTCTCCGCGCGGTCCCACTCGGCGGCGTACGGGACGACCTCGCGGTCGGTGAACTCGCGCGCGAGGCGGCGCACGGCGGCCTGCTCCTCGCTCAGCTCCAGGTTCATCGGCACCTCGGGGGAGGCCGGGCGGGGCCGTAAATTAGCACCGCTAGTTTATTCGGGGCAGGCCTTACTATGTGCCGCATGGCCCGACCGCGCAAGCCCCTGCTGAGCCGAGACCGCATCGTGGAGACGGCGGGCGCGCTGGTGGACGCGGAAGGGCTGGAGGCGCTGTCGACCCGGCGGCTGGCGGCCGCGCTGGGGGTCAGCGGACCCTCCCTCTACAACCACTTCCGCACCAAGGACGAGATCCTCGACGCGGTGGCGGACGCGGTCAGCGCCCGGGTGGACCTGTCGGTGTTCGAGGACGGCCGGGACTGGCGCGAGGCGCTGCACGCCTGGGCGGTCTCCTACCGTCGGGCGCTGGCCGACCACCCCAACATCGTGCCCGTGCTGGCCCGCGGGCCGGGCCGGCGCCCGGCCGGGCTGCGGGTGGCGGACGCGGTGTTCGGCGCGATGACGGACGCGGGCTGGCCGCCGGCGCAGGCCACCCGGATCGGCGCGCTGATGCGGTACTTCGTGATGGGCTCGGCGCTGGGCTCGTTCGCGCAGGGCTTCGTGGACGACCGCGCGGCGTACGACCCGGCCGACTACCCGCACCTGGGCCAGGCGCACCTGCTGGCGGAGCGCGGTCACGAGATCGACGAAGGGGCCTTCGAGACGGGGTTGCGGGCCCTGCTGGACGGGCTGTCGGTGCAGTACGAGACCCTGGTCGGCGACTGAACGGACGCCGTTTCAAGGGGGAATCGTGGATCTCGGCTCGGTGATCGTCGCCGTGGCGGGCGTGGCCGGCACGCTGGGCGGCGCCTTCCTCACCCAGCGGGCCGCCGAAAAGGCCAAGCGCCGCGAGCTGGCGCTGGTGCGAGAGCACGAGGAGGACCGCGAGAACCTGCTGCTGCGGCGCACGTGCTACGTGGAACTCAACCGGGACGCACGGCAGTTCGCCACCGCGCTCAACCGCCACCTGCATGTCATGCGGGAGCGGGGCGCCGAGGAGGCCGACCGGATGGCGCTCGACGAGGCGAAGGGCGCCCACCGCGACCGGCACTCCCAGGCGCAGATGATCGCCCCGGACGGCGTGCTGGTCCGCGCGGGCGCCGTCAACTCCGCCCTGACCTCGCTGTACGGCCAGGTCAAGCGCATGGAACGGGGCGAGCCCGAGCCCGGTGAGACGCCGGAGGGCGTGGAACGGGCGCGGGTGGAGGCCTGGGACCGGATCCGGGCCATGCGCAGCGCGATGCGGGCCGATCTCGGGGTGTCGACCGACCCCGGAGCGCCCGGCGAGACCGGCGTGCGCACCGAACCCGTGCTGCCCGGCCTGACGGGGCGCGACACCCGCCCGGTCGGGGCGGCCGGGCGGGGTGACGTACCGCAAGGGGACGAAGCGGCCCTAGAAGACCACCAGTGACCGGCCGCCCTTGCCGGCGAGCATGGCGTCGAAGGCCGCCGGGATGCCGTCGAGGGTGATCCGGTCGGAGACCATCGAGCCGAGGTCGAGGCGGCCGGCGCGGATGTGCTCGGCCAGCACCGGCAGGTCGCGGGCCGGGTCGGAGTTGCCGTACACGCAGCCCGACAGGGTGCGGGCGAAGTGGAAGATCTCCAGGGCGTGGAAGGAGACCTGCTGCTCCTTGCCGCCGATGCCGACGACGGTGGTGCGGCCGCCGCGCCGGGTGGAGTCCCAGGCGGTGCGGATGGTCGCGGCCCGGCCGACGCACTCGATCGCCACGTCCGCGCCCCGGCCGCCGGTCAGGGCCCGGACGTCCTTGGCCGTGGTGTCGGAGGCCAGGACGAAGTCCGTGGCCCCGGCGGCCCGGGCGAGCTCCTCCTTGGCCGGCGAGACGTCGACGGCCACGACCGGGCCGGCGCCCGCGATCCGGGCGGACTGCAGGGCCGCGAGGCCCACCCCGCCCACGCCGAAGACGGCCACCGACTCCCCTGCGCGCACCCGCGCGTTGTGGTGGACGGCGCCGTAGCCGGTGAGCACCGCGCAGCCGAGGAGCGCGGCCTCGGTGAGCGGGATGCCCTCGGGGGCGGGCAGGACGCAGTTCGCCGCGACGACGGTCTCCTCGGCGAAGGCGGCGACGTTGAGGCCCGGGTGCAGCTCGGTGCCGTCGGCGGTGCGGGCGTGCACGGCGCCGACGCCGGTGAGGGCGTTGGCGCAGAGCCAGACCTCGCCGATGCCGCAGTGGTGGCAGGCGCCGCAGGACGGCGCCCAGTTGAGGACGACGCCGTCGCCGGGGGCGACGTGCGTGACGCCCTCGCCGACGGAGACCACGGTGCCCGCGCCCTCGTGGCCGAGGACGGCGGGGACGGGGACCCTCATGGTGCCGTTGGTGAGCGAGAGGTCGGAGTGGCAGACCCCGGCTGCGGCGAGGCGGACCCGGACCTGGCCGGGGCCGGGCTCGGGCAGCACGATCTCCGTTATCTCCAGGGGAGATCCGACAGCGGGCAGGACGGCGGCGCGGACCACGGGAGCTCCTTCGGGGGTTCGGGGGTCAGAACTGCAGGGACTTGGTCTGGAGGTACTCGGCCAGGCCGTGGGGGCCCAGCTCGCGGCCGACGCCGGACCGCTTGAAGCCGCCGAAGGGCGCCAGGGCGTTCCACCGGCCGCCGTTGATGTCCACCTGGCCGGTGTCCATGCGGCGGGCGAAGGCGACCGCGGTCTCGTCGTCGGCGGCCCAGACCGCGCCGCCCAGACCGTAGTCGGTGCCGTTCGCGATGCGCAGCGCGTCCTCCTCGTCCTCGTACGGGAGGATCGCGACGACCGGGCCGAAGATCTCCTCCTGGGCGATCGTCATCTCGGACGTGACGTCGGCGAAGACGGTGGGGGCGACGTAGTAGCCGGTGGCATGCGGGGCGTCGGCGCCGCCCGTGACGAGGCGGGCACCCTCCTCGACGCCCCGGGCGATGTAGCCGCGGACCCGCTCCAGCTGCTTGGCGTTCACCAGCGGGCCGAGCCGGGTGGCGGGGTCGCGCGGGTCGCCGGCCACGGCCTTGGCGGCCACGTCGGCGGCGAGCGCGACGGCCTCCTCGTACTGGTCGCGGTGGACGAGCACGCGGGTGAGGGCGTTGCAGCTCTGGCCGGAGTTGTTCAGGACGTGGTTGATGCCGACGCCGACGGCCTTGGCGAGGTCCGCGCCCGGCAGGATGACGTTGGCGGACTTGCCGCCCAGTTCGAGGGCCACCCGCTTGACGGCGCCGCCGGCCAGCGCGCCGATGCGGCGGCCGACGGCCGTGGAGCCGGTGAAGGAGACGAGGTCGACGTCCGGGTGCTCGGCCAGGGCCTGGCCGGCCACCGGGCCGGTGCCGGTGACCAGGTTGAAGACGCCGGCGGGCAGACCGGCCTCGTGGACCGCCTCGGCGAACAGCTGCGCCGTCAGCGGGGTGTCCTCGGAGGGCTTGAGGACGACGGTGCAGCCGGCGGCCAGGGCCGGCGCGACCTTGGCGACGATCTGGTGGAGCGGGTAGTTCCACGGGGTGATCGCGGCGACGACGCCGACCGGCTCCAGGTAGACGGTGGAGCTGCCGATCCGCTCCTCGAACGCGTACGAGGCGGCCAGCTCGGCGTACGAGCCCGCCACCGCGATCGGGGCGCCGGCGTGCACCATCTCGGCGAAGCCGCGGGGCGCACCCAGCTCGTCCGTGACGGTGTCGGCGATCTCGGTGCGGCGGGCCACCAGGACGTCCCGCAGGGCGACGAGCCGCGCGGCGCGCTCGGCCGGGGCGGTGGCGGCCCAGCCGCGGAAGGCGGTACGGGCGGCGAGGACGGCGGCGTCGACGTCCGCGGCGGTGCCGGCGGGGACGTGGGCGATGACCTTCTCGGTGGCGGGGTTGACCACGGGGATGGTGTCGCCGCCCGCGGCGGGCCGCCACTCCCCGCCGATGTACATGCCGTCGTGAGCCTTCATCGCATCCTCCCGAGCCACGTGTTGACCGCGGACACACCCGCTGGTCGACCACCCTACAAACTAGCGGTGATAGTTTTCGGCCACCAGGCCGGGGCCCGGACTCGGACGGGCTGGAATGCGACCGCCCGGCGGTGCCGGACGGCCGCCCCCGGGAACGACCGGTCGGGGGGCGCCCCCCCGGGGGGCGCCCCCCGCCCGGGGGCCGCCCCCCCCCCCGGGGGGGCGCGGCCCCGGGGCCGGGGGGGGGGGGGGGCGGGGGGGGGCGCGGGCGCCCCCCCCCCCGGCCGCCCCACCCCC
>NZ_JBIVNX010000075.1:0-29948 GCF_044753805.1 Streptomyces sp. NPDC093225 | reverse complement strand
GGGTGTGGTGGGGGGTGGGGGGGCGATGGTTATTGGGGGGGGTGGGGTGGGGGGGGGGGGGGGCGCCGCGGGGCCGGGTGGGGGGACCCGGGGGGGGGGGCCCCCCCCCCGGGCGGCCCCGCGACACGTCCCGTCGCCCTTCGAAACTAGCCCGGGAATTCCCACGAACCGCCTGGTTAAGGACCCGGAGAGAGATCTTTAGGGCGCACTTAAGTCGGGGCTATGAGGGGCATCAGGTAGTGGCTCCCGAACTGCCCAGTCGGCACTGGAGCGATTGCATCCAGCGTCCGCCAGAGTCCGGGGGAGTCCGCCGGGGAATGCCGGGGATGGCTCCCTGTTTGGCTCCCCACCCTGGCTCCCGCGCCCGTACGGGCAAGCCCCGCCACTGCACGGTGCCCGGCAGGTCGAAAGGGCCACAAGGGCCCCATCGAAGTGGAAGGGTGGAGCGTCTTCGCATCGAAGGGGAAAGCCATGTACACCCGCATGTACGTCCCGTCGGACGGGCCGGCAGATCGATTCGTACCGCCGCCTGGTGGTCTTCATCGGCTGCACCTCGTCGAGTACGACGGTGGCCTGCGTCTCTGCGAAGACGAGACAGGACTGCTGGTCGGCCCGACGGACCGACGGCTACAGCGAGCGGGGCTCTACGTGGCCAACGTGCGAGGAGTGGGTTACTACCCCGAGGCGGCCCGCCGGGCGGATCTCTCCCCAGGTCGCCCGTTGCGGCTCGTTCGAGAGCCGGACAACCCTCACGACCCGTTCGCCGTGGCTGTGCACCCCAACTACGGCAAGGAACCGATCGGCTACGTGAATCGGCAGAAGGCCCGCTACTGGTCCAAGTTGATCGCCGCCGGCACACGCCTCACGGCGGTGAGCTTGCGTGGGACGGGTCCGGGGGTGGACTGCGATGGGGTTGCCGTCTTGGCGGCGGCCCCCGAGGTGGTGGCGCACCTCATGGCCCCCCGCCCGCCCGACCTACCTGAGCCTGTCTACCTCAGGCAGCGGGTCACGGCGCTACGAGTCCCGGGCCGGTCCGAGTAGTGCACCGCATAGGGGCAGCTCCTGTCGATCGGCCTTGCCCATGCTCACGTGCTGGCTGTCGCCGTGCGAGGCTTGGAAGGAACCCCGAGCGAAGGAGGAGATGGAGTGCCGGAACAGGCCAGCCCGCGGGGGACCTTCTTGAGGATCGCCGCCCACATCAATGGGCAGATCGCCGCGGATCCGGGCATGAAGGAGTTGCCTGCCTTGGCAGACGTCATGGCCGAGTACATGGTGTCCCGCGGAGTGGCGCTCAGGGCGTTCAGGGTGCTCCAGCAGGAAGGCGTCGCAGAGCCGGTCCCCGGCGCGCGGTGGCGCGTCGTGCGTCCCGGCGAGTCGGTTGACCGCCGGCCGCTGGCCGAGAGGATCGCCGAACTGATCACGGCTGAGGGGCTGAACGTGGGGGCTGCCTTCCTGAGCGAAGGAGAGCTGAGCGACCGCTTCAAGGTGTCCCGGCCGACCATCAGCAAGGCCCTGGCGCAGTTGGAAGCCGCTGGCCTGCTCACGGAAGGGGGGCAGGGCAAACGGCGTTCTGTCCGGGCCCTGCCGTCCCAACAGGAGGACTTGAAGTCTTGACCACTGCCACGCTGACCGATTGGGCCTATCCGCTCGCGGAGTCGCTGTTGGCCGACCCGCTGCCGCGCCGTTGGGCGCACTCCCTCGGCGTTGCCGAGCGGGCGCGCGCAGTCGCGGAGATCCTGGGCCCGGACGCCGAGCTGTTGGAGGCTGCGGCCGTCCTGCACGACATCGGATACTCGCCGGACCTCGCCAAGACCGGGTTCCACCCGCTCGACGGTGCCCGCCACCTTCGGAGCCTCGGCGCGGACGAGCGCGTCGTACGGCTCGTCGCGCACCACTCCTGCGCGTGGATGGAGGCTGAGGCCCGGGGCCTGCGAGACGTACTCGAGGACGAGTTCCCCCGCGAGGAGGAGCACCTGGCCGACGTCCTCTGCTTCTGCGACATGAACACCACGCCGGACGGCACGTCCACGAACCCCGTGGACCGGATCAACGAGATTGCTGGCCGCTACGGGCCGGAGAGCCTGATCGGGCAGTTCATCCGGCGCGCTGAGCCGGAGATCCTGCTGTGTACGGTCCGCGTGCTCACCAGGCTCTCCGCAGCGAAGGCGGTAGTCGCTCAGCCGATGTAGGGCGTGCTCCGGGTCGCGTCCATGGCGTGCTCGATGCGGAGTCGCATCGTTGAGTGGATATCGAGGTCGACCAGGTCCGCGGGGGCAACCCAGCGGACCTGCGTCGTCTCGTTGCTCGTCCGAAGGTCCCCGCCGACCGGCCGCGCGCGGAAGCAGATGCTGAACTGCTGGCGGGCCTCGCCGTCGTCGTACAGCATCACGTGACCGGGGTCGGTGTAGATGCCCGACAGGTCGACGACCTCGGCCTTGATGCCGGTCTCCTCCCACACCTCACGCACGACGGTGTCGCTGATGGACTCGCCCACGTCGTGGCCACCGCCGGGCAGGGCCCAACGGCCGTTGTCAGAGCGCTGGATGACCAGCACTTCCCCGGCTTCGTTCTGGACGAAGGCCACGACGGAGGGGACCACGTTGTTCGGTGCGGGGCCGGCAGGGTCGTGGAGGTAGTCGATACGTCCCATGCTCATGCTCCTGTGAAGTCGTGGTTGGTCACTGGGCGGGCTTGGCCCCACGTCTGTTCGATGCTATTCGCGTAGGTGTCGAAGAGGCCGCCCCCGGGGAGCCGGCGCAGGTGGAGCACAGGGGCCAGGAAGGCGCCGATGCCGTACACGTGGGTGTTTACGAGCATCTCGTCGTCAGCGCGGAACAGGCTGTTGTACAGCGTCGCGTCGTGGAGCCGGATCCCGATTTCAGGGTGACTGGTGAGGAGCGGCCGGTAGTTCATCAGGGCGTTGCGGATCTTGCCATCCATGATCCGGTGGCCTTCGTCGATGCCGCGCTGCCGGACCGCGTCGCAGGCAGGGTCCCCGAGTAACAGGCGCACTTGGGCGTTGCCCGATACCTTGCTCTTCAAGATCTTGTGGAACTGCGGATCTTCGGACAGCCAAAGCCCCGCGTATACGAGCACGTCGACCTGTGTCTTGGCGCGGTCGTACATCTCGCGCCAGAGCCCTCCCGGCACCATGTGCCGGTGCGGGTAGACGGTCACGATCTCCGCCTTGCTCAGGTCAGTGGACGACTCGACCGCCCGCTCGTCGTCCCACAGGGTTGTGACGCCGACTCCTAACTCAGCGGCCACGGCGTACTGGTGGCGCCGGTAGGGGATCTTGGCTTGCGTAATCCAGCGTTCCACGGTCTTCGCGTTGACGCTGATGGCTTCCGCGAGTTGCTGAATGGTCATCCCCTTGGCAAGCAGGGCCGACCGTAAGCGCTCGTTGGACATCTACACCCCCCGGTGGGACGTCTTGGGAGCTCTTGACGGTAGCCAGAAGGCCCCGACGTGTCCACGCGAGGGGTAAACAACGCCCCTGACCTGGCCCGATTCTGATGGTGCGCCAGGAAGTCCCGGCGCGAAAGCGGTGAACCTCCGCAGACCTGCTTGACGCAAGTCGATGCGATACCTGTAATAGAGGTACTGCATCGGTTCTGCAAAGAACTCGGAGCGAAGCCCTACCCCTGCTTTGCCTGCTCCGGCTGTGTCCCCACACCTCGCGGCGCGGGAGCCCTCTGGGTTTCCACGGCCAGTCGGGAGCGCCTGGCTACACGTTGAGAACTGAACAGTGATCGTGCGGGGCTGACGCGAGTCGGCGGTCGCGGTAGGTGCCTAGGGCGAGGGTCCGGGGGCAAACCGCTGTGATGGACGCCGGCTCCCCCTTTGCGCTTGGCAGGCGCCATCCGGATTCGGGTGTGGGGAGGGACAGCGGGGCCCCAATGCACGTGGCGGCAAGAGTGAGACCGCCCCCGCGGCGACCGGGTGATGTCGTCGGCGGCACGCCAACCTGCACCGATTCGTGTAGGCCGCCTGCTGGCGTCAGAGCAGTGACGATGACGCACCCGATTCCCGGCTCGGGACCTGTGCTCCGCGGCAATGGCGCACAGGTGAAGTTCGGCTTTCAAACTTCTGACCTCGCAGCTCCGCTGCGGCCGGTTGCCTCCTCCGCCCGTGCGGCGCTTCGGCGCTCGTACGGGCGGGGTTGAGGGGAGCCGGAGTCTCCTGCTTCACAACGACGTGCAGCCCCGGGTGGCTAGACCCGGGGCTGCTGTTCGGTCCCGTTCCTTCTGGAGAGGAGCAAGACCCGATGGAATCCATCGTTGCACGTCACGTGGGTGTTACCCGCCTGCCGGTCGATCTGGAGCCGACGGACGCGGAGCTGGCGGCGATCGACGCCGAGATGTCGGTCATCGAGGCCGAGGTCGAGTTGCTGGACGCGTTGATCGCGCTGTTGGACCGGCCGGCGTCGGCGTTCGACGGCCGCCGGATCCGCCGGGCCCACCGCCGTGTGTGGGCGGCCCGGCGGGACGCGGCGAATAAGTCGTCGGCGGCCGGTGCGGCGGTGGCGTGATGTTCCCGTGCGCGGAGATGACCAGCCGTGACGGCTGGCACTTGTTCGTGGCCCTGGAGGGCGGTGTGGCCGACTGGCCGTCGCACGACTGGCCCGACGGGGCGCCGATCCCCACGGTGGCCGAGCGGACCGCCGTCCTGGCCGACCTCGGATACGAGATCGAGCCCCGGGCCGAGTGGTCCTGGGTCGAGGACATGCTCGACGAGGCTGGGACCGCACCGGCCTACCTGATCGCCCACGTCCCCGTCCGTCCGATCCGCTCCGGTGGTAACCGGTGAGGGCCCGGAGCGCCCTGGCGCAGATCCGGGCCCTGGAACGGTCGTTGGACTCGCTCACGCGGGTGCTGGTGGGCATCTGCACGGTGGCGCTGATCTTCACCGCCACGAACGTGACGATGTTCGCGATCGACCACCACGTGTGGGTGGGGATCGCGTGGATGCTCGACCCCATGGTTGCCGTCGCCCTCGGCACGGTCCTGCTTTACGACGGCCGCCTGTCGGAGTACGGGCTCGCGCCGTCGGGGTGGGCGTCGGGCCTGCGCTGGTTCGCCGGTGTGGCGACGTGGGTGATGAACTGCTGGGCCTCCCTGTGGCCCGAGGGGACAGCCTTCGGCGTCCCCCACCACGTCGACCCCGCCGGGCTGGTCCTCCACTCCATCCCCCCGGTCCTGCTGATCGTCCTCGCTGAGGCGATCAGCCACTACCGGCGGGCGATCCTCAACAAGATCGAAGACCTGCGCGCCACCCTGGTGGACACCCCGGCGCCCCGGGTGGAAGCCACCCCTGTCCACCCGACCGTTGCCCGGGCATCCACCGCCCCGCCCGCGTACGCGGCGACCGCCGCGCCCACGGGTGCCGGTTCCGGATCGCTGCTGGTCATCTGTGGTGACAGGCGGGTGTATCCCCTGGCCATCCCCCGCACGTCCACCGTCGTCCCCCTGCACGCCGAGCTGGTGGAGAAGCTGCCATCGGATGAGGCGAAGCGGATCATCCGCGAGTGCTGGGAGGACGGGGTGTCGATCGGGAAGGCGGCCCGGAAGTCCACCCGGTCCACCTCCTACGTCCACAAGGTCTACACCCAGCTGGGCACCCCGTCCCCCGCCGCGGCGGAGGTGACCGGGTGAGCACCCTCCCCGTCTACGCCTGGCGCCTGGCGCCGGACGGATTGGCGACCGTGCGGCAGTTGCGGGCGGCTGGCCTGCGGCCGGGTGGACAGCCGGTGGTGGCCCAGGTGGAACGCCCCCGGTACCGCCGGCCGCCGCTGGTGGCCTTCCTGTACCGGATCGACCGCGCCCGGCCCGTCCGCCCTATGACGGCGGCCAAGCGGGCCGCTCTGGCGAAGGCCAACGCGGCCCGCCGGACCTGCCCGGAGTGCCGGAGGGATGCGGGCTACGTGATCCCGCTCCGGCTCGGCATGTGCGTGCCCTGCGCGTACCCCGACGACTACCAGGCCGCGGCCTGAACCCCGTTCGAGAGGACTGCTCGTGAAGCCGATGACCGCTCGACTCCTGCCCTGGCTGTGCCTGGCCGTCGCCGCCCTCTTCGGGCTGGCGATCGCCCTGAGACTGCGCTCCCATGACGTCCCGCTGTCCCTGACTCTGGCGTGCGCGCTGGCTGTGGCGCACGTCGTGGACCGGACTGCTGAGCGCGTGATCGGGGGACGGGCCTGGACCACCTACCGCTGCCCCGCCCCGGGCTGCCTCTTCGAGGTCCGCGTCCGGGGCGTCGACGCCGGCGAGTCCCGCCACTGGCAGGAGACCGCGGCCAACCACCCCACCCACTGACATCCCGCCATGCGGGCCCGGCCGCCGCTGTAGGAGGTGAACGGCCGGGCCCCTCTCCCCATGAGGAGTGCCCCCAGCATGACCGAGACCACCGTCGAACCGATAGCACCCCCTGAGACCGACACCCCCACTTCCGAGCAGGCCGCCCCCGACCCGGCGCCCGCCCCGCCGCAGGTCGAGCACACCCCGGGCGGGATCCCGGTGCTGCCGCTGGCCCTGTCCGGTGCGAACACCACCGCGGGCCTGGTCGGCGCCGCTGCCCTGGCCGGTGGGCCGATCGCGGCCGCCGTCGCGATGACCGGCGCCGTTGTCCTCGGTGCCGCCGCCACTCGCCAGCGCACCAACACCAAGCGCTCCGCCCGCGTCAAGGCCGGCGCTACCGGCTCGAAGGCCGGGGCTTCCCGCTCCTTGGGGGCGAGCGCGGGCGGGCGGAGCCTGAAGGGGCACCGGCCGGCGTCCGGCCGGGTGCCGTCGCCGTCCCGGACTGGCGCCCGCTCCGGCGGGACCGGATCCCGCAAGCACAGCGCCGCGGCGAGGACATCGGCCGGGCGCCGGTCGGCCGCCGCTCCGTCCGCCGGCCTGGCTCGCGCCACGGCCACGAAGGCACGGGAGGTGAGGCCGAAGGCCGGAATCTCGTTGGCCGGGCGGGCCGTGGGTGCGGTCGGTCGGCTCGGCGGGGGATGGGCAGGTCAGGTGCGGGATGTGCGGGCTGCGGCCCGTCAGCAGCACCCGACCCGCAGCGCGGCCCGCACGGCCACGCTGGAGGCCCGCCGGGGTGTGGCCGACTCCCGCCGCGCTGCCAAGGCCGCCGACCGCAAGAACCGCACTGCTCCCGGCTCCGGCCGGGGGCCGGCGGCCCGGACGCTCGCGAAGGGCATGGCCGCCGCGGCGAAGGCCCGCGACAAGGCCGCCGGTGGTCTGCGGGCCGCCCGGGACCGCGCCACGGGCCGGAAGGTTGCCAGTGGCCGGGCCGGGATCCGGCAGGCCGCCCACACCAAGCGCGTCGCTCAACTCAAGGCCCCCGCCCAGAAGGCCGCCCGCAAGGCATTGCGCCGGTCGGCCGCCCGCTTCCACGCCCGGCGCGCCGCCGCCGGCCTGCTCGGTGGCTTGCTCGGCGTCCTGGGGACGGCGACCACGTGGCTGGGCCGGAAGCTCGGCATCGGGTGGCTGATGTACCCGGGTCGGCGCCTGTACCGGTGGCTGGTCGACCGGGCCAAGGCCCAGCGCGAGCAGCGCGACGCCGCCATCCGCGCCCAGCTCGAGCAGGACGAGCAGGCCGCGCAGGAGCAGGCGGAGACCGAACTGAAGGAAGAGTGCGAGCCGATCGGGGATCGGGCCGCCCGGCCCGCGTCCCGTATCCCCGCACCGCCCATGACCGAGGGAGCACAGGTGTCGAACACGTCCGGGTTCCGGTTCGAGGAACTGGCCGCCGAGCTCGAGCAGGCCGCCCAGTCCTACGAGCCCGAGAGCGCTATGGAAATCCTCGCGATGGTCGATGGCCTGCCCGAGGCCCTGACCTCGATCGCGAACGTCATGCGGATCCTCGCCGAGCGCTCCGACTCCGAGTTCCCGCTGGAGAAGGAGATCGCTGGGGGCTTTGACGACATCTACGGCGCGCTGAACAGCGCGGTCGCGGTCGCCGAGGACCTGGGCCCCATGTTCCGGCAGGTCCACGAGGCGGACATCGCCCGCCACGAGGACCCCCGCAACGGGACCGAGTCCGAGAAGGGATGGAACGTCTGATCATGGCCACCACCACCCACAACAGCGGGGTGGCGTTGGACTGGGCTGCCGGTCACGGACCCGTGACCGGCGCCCTGTCCGCCACCACCGGAGCGTTCGCTGTCGCCACCCTCGGCGCGGCCACACACATGCCCCCCACCTGGGCCCTGGCCGCCGGCACCGCAGGCGCCCTCGGCCACACCGCCACCGGCCTGCGCCAGCGCTTGGCCGGGCGGACGATCGGCGCTCGCGCCGCTTCCTGGCTCCTTGGGGCCGGGTGGACGACGTGGGCCGTCGCCACCGGCCCCCTCACCTGGGCCGCCCTCGGCTCGCTCGCCACCCTTGGCGTGGCGATCGGGGCGTCCGCCCGCGCCACCGGCCTCTACGAAGAGGCACGCGAACTCGAAGCAATCGCGGACACGGAACGGCAGATCGCCCGCGAACTGTCCGCCGAGCGCCGGGCGATCGCCGCGGAGTGGGTCGAGCGGATCCAGCGCGTGTGCGGCGTGACCGTCCGCGTGCTCGCGGTGGAGACGTGGCCGACCGGGACCGGCTTCACCATCGACGCCGAACTCCCGACCGGCGGCGTCACTTACGACCGGATCGCCAAAGACAATGCCCGGCTGAGTGCCGATGCCCGTCTGCCGCACGGCTGCACGGCGGCCGCGTTGCCGGGGGTTGACCAGGGGCGGGTGCTGATCGACGTCACGACGGTCAACGTCCTCGCCGCCGAGGTGGCCTACCCGTCGGACTACAGCGCTCTGTCGATCCACACGGGGATCCCGTGGGGCTACCGCACCAACGCGGACGAGATCTGCGCTTACCTGCGCGAGCAGTGCGCCCTGGTCGTAGGGCCGACCGGGTCGGGCAAGACGAACATGGTCCACGTGATCCTGGCCGGGTTCGCCCGCGCTGAGGACATGCTGACCTGGGTCATCGACCTCAACGCCGGATCCGCCGGCCTGCCCTGGATCCGACCCGCCATGGAGCCGAACGACGGCCACAGGGCCGTGCGGCCGGGTATCGACTGGCTCGCCTCCACCCACAAGGAAGCCCTGAAGATGCTTGATGCGGCGCTCCGGGTCGGGGACTACCGCAAGCGCGCCTATCAGGACCTCATGGCCAAGACCAACACCGACCTCCTGCCGATCAGCCGTGAGATCCCTCAGATCATGCTTCTGATCGACGAGGGCGCCGAGATCCTGGTCAGCCGGGACCCGAAGAAGCGTGAGCTGGCCAAGAAGATCCTCGAAGTGATCCGCATGCTCCGCGCCATGGGCATCCGCACGGTCCTGACCGCCCTGGGCGCGACCAGCTCCGTCCTCGGTGACCTGATGATCCGGCGCGAGGCCAAGACCCGGGTCGCCCTCACCGGCGGTGCGACCGAGGGCATGGACCTGGCAAAGCTGTTCCCCGGTGCGCAGGGTCTGCGGATCGAGCAGGCCCCCTACAAGGGCTCGGGGTTCATGGGCACCCCCGAGTCCCCGGCCGGACTGTTCGGGACGTGGCGGATCCTGCCCGCCCAGATCCGGGACATCGTCCACGCCACCAGCGACCGCCACCCCTACCTCGACGCCATCTCGGCAAAGGCTGCCGGGCCCGACTACGCCCGCCGCTGGGATGCCGACCGCACCGCCTGGATCAACGACCACACACCCACCCACACCGACACCACCCAGACGGGCCCGGTGGCGGCGCCGCGGGCCACGGGCGGGCTGAACCTGTCCGCCTTCCGCACCGACACCACGGCACCGGCCGCGGCCGCGGGGGCGGTGTCGGAGGAGGATCGGTTGGCGGCGGAGTTCAGGCGGCAGATCGACGCCGAGTTCGCCACCACCCCCGAACCCACCGCCGGACCCGAGCCCAAGCGGGAGACCGGGCGGCCGGGGCTGAACCTCTCGGCCCTCCGCAACGACGACGACAGCGCCGCCGCGGCGGACGCCGGGCCGGACTGGCTGCCCGCCGCCGTCGCCGCCCTCTACGCGGCAGGGCCGGACGGGATGAAGCCGGCCGCCGTCGCGGACGCGGTCGGTCGCGGTCGGGAGTCGGTCCGCAAGGCTCTCAAGTCCGCGGCCGAGCGGGGCGAGTTGGTCTACCGGGACCGGGGCCCGCACTCGGTCTACGTCCACCCCGACCACGCCTGACAACACCGCCAGACGCCCTCACACGGCGCTACCGCCTACTGCCTACCGCCCAACCCCGGTGGGCAGTAGAACGGCCCTCTACTGCCCACCTACCGCTCACACACCCACTCTCATCTGCGGGTTGGGCAGTAGGCAGTAGCCACTAGGCAGTAGGCGGTAGGCACTAACCCCCCTCACGCACAGCCACCACCCACCCCCGGCCGGCGCCCTTCCCAGCGCCCGTCGGCCTGCCCAGAAACGGGGCCCGCAATGGCTGTCACCCTCTCGCTCGTCGTCCTCCTCGGCGTCATCCTCGCCGTCCTGCTCCGCACCCGGCACCTGGGCGCGGGGACTGCCGCGGTCGCGGTCGGGTTCGGGTTCTTCCTCGCCGACACCGGCGCCGCCGACGCCATCCACACCTTCGTCGCCGCCCTCGCCAACTCCATATCCGGCCTCTGACCGGACACCGTGAAGGAGCCCTGTCGTGCCCTATGAACCGACGTACTCGAGCACCACCACGACTCCGTACGACGTCGTCCGACCCACGGCGATCCACCCGCCGATGACGCCCGGGGAGATCCCGCCCGGCGTCGAGATCGTCACCCTGCCCAACGGCACCCGCACCCTCGCCTACACCAGCACCCCGCCGGCCGGGCCCGCGCTCGTGGCGGTCGAGCAGGGTCAGCCGATCCCGCGGTGGGCCAAGACCACCGCGCTCCTTGCCCCGACGGTCGGCGGGGGCGTCGCGGCCGCCTCGCTCGGCCTGGCCCACGCCGCCCCGGGACTCAACGCCATGACCGAGACGCTCTGGTCCGCCGGCGCCCTCGCCGCTGTCCTCGCCGCCGCCCCGCTCCTGTGGAGGGCGAGCAGGCCCCGCACCCGGCAGGGCGGGGCGGGCCCGGTCCAGCACATCACCCAGAACATCACCGCGTCCGGGATGTTCGGCCGCGCCACCGGCACCTTCAACCAGCGCTGAGGAGAACCATGCGACTGCGCATCCGCCTGTCCGACGACCGGCGAACGGTCGTGCTCACCGACACACCGCACCCGCAGTGCCCGAACTGCGAGGGCGAGGGCGGCTTCACGTACGACTACGGCGACCCCGAGACCGGCGAATACGCCGGCACCGAGTGGGACCTGTGCCCTTGCTGGGACTCCACCCGCCGGTGGCCGCTCCTCCGCCTGCCCCGACGGCTCACGTCGGGGGCCACGTCGCACGGGTACAGCGACGAACCGCCCTTCTAAACGTGCCGAGGGCGGCCCCCTCTCACGCCAATGAATCGGGGCCGCCCTTGCTCTCCAGTCCTCAACAGACCTGTTGGAGGTCTCCAGCATGACCCATCACGCCGACATCCGGCGAGACCTACTCCACGCCGCCCTCGCGACGGCCAACCGCGGCTGGCCCGTCATCCCCCTCCGCCCCGGCTCGAAGGTGTTCGCCCTCCACGGTGAGCGCGACTGCCCCGGCACCGGGCAGTGCGCGAACGGGCACGCCAAACCCGAGCAGCGCGCCACCACCGACCCGGCCCTGATCCGGGCCGCGTGGGAGACGCGGCCGTTCAACGTCGGGTTGGCCACCGGCCCGGCCGGGCTCGTCGTCATCGACCTCGACGCACCCAAGCCGTCCGACCCGCCCGGCACCCACCACGGCAGCGACATCCTCCACAACCTGTGCACCGCCCTCGGCGAGACCCTCCCCGCCACGCACACCGTGGCCACCCCCTCAGGCGGGCTGCACCTGTACTTCACCGCCCCGCCCGGGGCCCGCATCGGCTCCAACCAGGACATCCTCGGCCGCCACATCGACCACCGCGCCTGGGGCGGATACGTCGCCGCCCCCGGCAGCCGGTTCGCGGGCAGGTCCTACGAGATCACCGACGACCGGCCCCCCGCACCGCTCCCCGACTGGATGCACCGCAAGCTCACCGCACCGCCCCGCATCCGGGCCGTCCCGTTCCCGTCCCGCACTTCGGGCCCTCGGCCCGGGCGACGCGCCGCGTACGCGGACGCGGCCCTGCGCAACGAGGAGAACAACGTCGCCACGGCCGCCAAGGGCGGGCGGAACAAGGCGCTGGTGAGGGCCGCGCGGGCCCTGGGGCGGCTGGTGGCGTCCGGCGACCTCGGGCGCGAGGAGGTGGAGGGGGCTCTTAGCAGGGGGGCGGAAGCGGCCGAGCTGAAGCCCTACGAGTACCGCTCCGCCATCACCAGCGCCCTCAACTGGTCCATCGCCAACAACCCCGGACCCCGGGCGACGGCATGACCGCCCCCGAGCACCCCCCGGCTAATAGCCCTCCCGGCAGTCCCGCCGGCCCCGGCCCCGCCGAACCGGGCCCGACCGCCGGCGGCATTAGCGCGCCGAAGGTCGTCGCCCGTCAGGGCGTCCCTTCTGCTGTTTGCCCTGACCCGCACCAGGGCGACGGGCGCCGCCCGCTGGCCTGGCTGCACATCGCCGCGCCCCGCGACGCCACGCCGACCGTGCACTCGTGGTGCTCGTGCGGCCGGGACCTGTTCGCCGCCGGCCACGCCCGGGCCCTCGCGCTGATCGAAGACCACGCCAAGCACCGCACCCGGTGCCCCCTGCTGCCCTCCCAGGAAGGGACTGCCGCTGATGAGCGACCCCACCGCGCTCGCCGTACCGATCGACGGCGCCGCGCTGCTTGACGACGTCGAGCGCTTCCACCGCCGCTTCAACATTTTCCCGCTCGAAGCCGCGTACGTGGCCGTCGTCCTGTGGGACGCCCACGCGCACCTGCTTGACTCCTTCGACGCCACCCCGCGGATCGCATTCCTCTCCCCGGAACCCGGTTCGGGCAAGTCCCGCGCGCTGGACGTGGTCGAGACGCTGGTGCCGAACTCCATGGCGGCGGTGGACGCCTCGCAGTCCGCGCTGTTCCGGTCCGTCGCCGGGATCGAAGGGGAACGGCCCACGATCCTCTTCGACGAGATCGACACCATCTTCGGGCCCAAGGCCGCAGGTGATGAGAACCTGCGCAAGTTCCTCAACGCCGGGCACACCCGGGGCCGGAAGATGTACCGCTGCGTGGGGGATGGCGCCAACCAGACCGTGGAGGGTTTCCCCGCGTACTGCGCCGTAGCCCTCGCCGGTCTCGGCTCCCTGCCCGACACCGTCTTCACCCGCTCGGTCATCATCCGCATGCGCAAGAAGGCCCCCAACGAGTCCTGCGAGCCCTGGCGCGAGCGCATCCACAAGAAGCAGGGCAACGCCCTGCGCGACCGCCTCGCCGCCTGGGCCGACTCCGTCCGCGAGCAGGTCACCGGATCCTGGCCCACCATGCCTGACGGAGTCACCGACCGGCCCGCCGACGTGTGGGAGCCCCTCCTGTCCGTTGCCGAAGCAGCCGGAGGGCACTGGCCGGACCGGGCCCGCACCGCCTGCCTGGAGCTGGTCACGGCCGCCAAGGAGAACGACGCGTCCTCCCTGGGCATCCGGTTGCTGAGCGACCTGCGCGACGTCGTCTTCCGCGGCGAGGAGCGGATGCCGACCGCGGCCATCCTCGAATGCCTCCTACGCATGGACGACGCCCCGTGGGCCGACATGGACGGCAAGCCCCTTAACTCCCGGATGCTGTCGCAGATGCTCGGCCAGTACGTCACCGCGGCGAACAAGCCCATCAAGCCCCGCGGGATCCGCGTCGGCTCCGCCACCCCCAAGGGCTACTACGCGGAGGACCTGGCGGACGCCTGGGCCCGGTACTGCCCTCCACACCCCCAGAAGTCCGCAACAGCCGCCACAGCCGCCACACCGCAGGTCAGCGGGGGTGAATCTGTGGCGGAAACCCTCCCCGGCATCCGCCACACGCCCCACCAGACCGCCACACGACGGCCCGCCGGCATCGCCTGAACCACCCCCGGCCCGGTGCTGCCACACCCCGCGTGTGGCGGCACCGATCCGCCACAAAATCCGGATCCGCCACAAACGCGCGCCCCTGACCAGCGCTGTTGCGGCGTGGCGGCTGTTGCGGACCCCCGAAAGGCCAAGGAGCGCTGAGTGAGCACACTGATCGCGTCGGCGGAGCCCGTTCTCGTCCCGGTCAAGGAAGCCGGACGCCTGCTCAACCTGAGCCGCAGCGTCGTCTTCGAGTTGATCCGCACCGGTCGCCTCCGCGCCGTCAAAGAAGGCCGGGCACGGCGGGTTCCGAGGGCCGCCATCGACGAATACGTCGCGCTCTTGGAGCGCGAGGCAACCGAGCACTAGTCCACGTACACGAACCGGGGCCGCTGCCAGTCGGGGGCGGCCCCTCCCCATGGGCAGGAACTGATGTCGGACAGGGAACCCACGAAACGTCGTGCCGGGAACGGCGACGATTCGATCTACTGGGACGCATCCAAGAATCGGTACATCGGAGCCATCTCGTTGGGGTACACCCCATCGGGCAAGCGGCGCCGACCGAAGGTCTCCGGGCGTACGAAGACGGAGGTGCGCAAGAAGCTGCGCGACCTCAGGGCCGCCCTCGAGAAGGGGGCCCGCGCACCGGCTCACTACACGGTGAAGCAAGCCGTGGAGGCGTGGCTTGAGCAGGGGCTGAAGGGCAAGGCCGAGTCGAGTCGGTCCACGTACCGGAGCCTCGCAACAACGCACATCTATCCGCACCTGGGCGCCGCCAAGCTCCGTGATCTGGACGCGGATCAACTGGATGCTTGGCTGGACGACCGGAAGGACGTCCTGGCCACCACGTCGTTGCAGTTGGTGTTCTCGGTGCTCAGCCGCTCAATCACCCACGCACAACGGCGGGGCAAAGTACCTCAGAACATTGCGACGCTCGTGGAGGTGCCGGAAGGGAAGGCCGGTCGGCCGAGCAAGTCGCTGTCGGTCGAACAAGGCATGGCAGTGCTGAAAGCGGGGGAGGGGACCTGGATTCACGCCTACGTCGTGCTTGCGCTGCTCGTGGGCATCCGAACGGAAGAGACCCGCCCCCTCACGTGGGATCGTGTCCACACGGATCCAGCGGACGGCAGCGAGGCGTACATCGACGTCTGGCGCTCCGTGCGCAGGCACGGGGAGACGAAGACGCAAAAGAGCCGCCGATCGCTCGCCATGCCCCGTAGGGCCGCCGAGGTGCTGCGTGTCCACAGAGCGAGTCAGCAGGCAGCGTGCCGGGAAGCCGGACGAGAGTGGGCACCAGGAGGGCTTGTCTTCCCAAACGTTTCTGCTGAACTCCGGACAGCGCTCGATGTTCGCCGCAACCTGCGCGCGCTACTCAAAGAAGCAGGGTTCGCCGATCCGGCGGCCTGGACGACCAGAGAGCTGCGAACGAGCTTCGTGTCGCTTCTCTCCGACCACGGGCTTCGAATCGAGGACATCGCCAGGTTGGTCGGGCACAGCGGAACCCAGACCACGGAGCGGGTGTACCGGAAGCAGATCCGGCCCGTCATCACCAAGGGGGCCGAAGCAATGGATGAGATCTTCGATCCTCAACGAGGCGCTGAGCCCTCGTCTTCATGAGGGTTACCGTGCCCTGGCTCCCAATCTGGCTCCCCGCAATCGGCGCCGGTGCTCTGGCGGGACGTCTGACCTGCCAGAACGCCGGGGCATGCGGCAATTCGTCTTTAGGGCGCACTTAAGGCATGCATAGGCAGGGGCTCAGGTAGCGGGTGCCACGTCAGCGCGAGACGTGCTGAGACGGTGTCCAGCGGCCTTCGCCTGTCCGCACGCGACGGTACGAGGGAGGTTGCAGATCGTCTCGCATCAGCTGCTGCAGAGACTCCAAGTTCGCGAAGAACGGCCCTATGACGCGTTGGTACTCGGGTGCGTCGACACCCGCCGCATGCACGACGAGCAAATCGCGGGCTTCGCGAAGCTGCTGGTAGACCGATGAGGCGGCCCGGTAGACGTGATCAGGCGCCGCCAGAGCCAACTCCCTGAGGACGGACTTGGCATCTGAGTGTTGGGGGTCGTTGAGGAACGCTTCGTGCACCGCGTGCTGTCGAGCGGCCCCGTGCTCGTTCTGGAAGGCCATCTGTGTCATGCGGCTATGGGCTTGCGCCAGCGAGGTCAGGAAGCGCACGTACACGATGCGCTTCGCTTCGGCCCATCGCTGATCCTTTTCCCTGCGCGCACGTAAGACGTCCGTCAGGAGCGTCGCACCGATTCCGAAGACGGCACCGACTGCGGCTACCGCCAGCGTCCCCCACTCCATGAGCACAGGGTACGGGCCCCGTCACGCACGGTCCAGGCGGTTCAAGTCGACCTGTGAGCAGAGCGTTTGTGGCCACCACTCACCGCCGTGCAGGTCGAATGTTCAGTCTCATCGGACGTGGTGCGGTGCTTCGAGGGACCCGCTGAGCTGCCCGAACGCACTGGCCCGTACGGAGTTCTCCTTAGAATGCCCGAGGCCGGTACTGAGGACCGCGTACGGATGTCCGGGGGGACCCTTGATAAGCGATCAGCCGCAGCAGGACGGGTCCGCGTCGGTCCGGGAGGGGGCGTGGCCGCGGCCGGCTACGGCCGCGGACGTGGACGCCGTCCGGGAGGTCACCGATGCCGCGTACCACCACTACATCGCCCGCATCGGGATCCGGCCGGCGCCGATGGACGCCGACCACGCGGCGGGCATCGCCGCCGGGCACGTGTACGTCGCCGGCACCCCCGTGTCCGGCGTCGTCGTCCTCGTGCCCGGCGGCGACCACCTCTTCCTCGACAGCATCGCCGTCCATCCCCGGGCCCGTGGAACGGGCCTGGGGCGGCTGCTGCTGGGCTTCGCCGACGCGCACGCGCGCCGGCTCGGCCTGCCCGAGATCCGCCTCTACACCAACGCGTTGATGTGGGAGAACCAGGAGCTCTACCCGCGCTACGGCTACGAGTTCACCGAGCGCCGGGTCGACGGGGTGTACGACCGCTTCCACTACCGCAAGCGACTCGCCCCGCACGCACCATGACTCCGGATCGGCTCCGGAGGGTTGCCCGGGCGACCGTCGGCGCCCGGGGCGGTCAGGTCAGGATCTCCCCGAACTTCCCCATTTTCGCCAGCAGTTCGAGCTCGTCCAGAGCCGCCTCGGCGGCCCGGGCCGCCTCCGGGTCGCGGCCCGCCAGCCCGCTCTCGGCGAACTCGTCCTCGTCCAGGCGCAGGACGGCCGAGGCGTCGGCCGACACCCACAGGTCCAGGTCGAGGTCCTCCGAGACGATCTCCCCGTCCCCGACCACGGCGGGCCGGGTGACGTCGCAGTACCAGCCCTTGAGGACGCCCTCGCCGGTGCGCACCTCCTTGACCGCGTACCAGCGGTCCCGCCAGAAGTGCTCGGTGAACACGTCCCCGGGCTCGAACCGCACGAAGCCGAAGTCCCGCACGGTGTCGAGCGCCCACGGGGCGCGGACCGTCACCCGCCGCCCGTCGTCGGCGAGCAGTTCGGCGGGGTAGCGGACCTTGACCCGGCCGGCCTTCACCAGTGCCACGGCCATGTTCATCGGGAGACCTCCGGAGTCGTCAGCGTCTTCACGTACCGCACCTCGGTGGCGCAGATCTCGTACCCGAACCACTTGTTGACGGCCAGCATCGGGCCGTTCTGCGCGTCGTTGCCGGTGAACGCCTCCCGGTAGCCGGCCGCGCGGGCCCGGTGCAGCGAGGCGTTCTTCACGAGCTTGGCGAGCCCGCGGCCGCGGTACGCGCGCCGGGTGCCCGTCATGGCCGAGCCGTAGCGGTCGGCGCCGTCGGTGCGGGCGGCGCTGAAGGCCGCCACCGCGCCGTCCACGAGTGCCACCATCGTCAGCTCGCGGTCGAGCGTGGGGTCGTGCCACACGGTGCGCAGCCAGTCCTCGTAGTCCGACAGCTCCACGGGCACGTCCCCCGGCTCGTCGGCGGTGGCGTCCGCGTCGGCCTCGTACAGCGGCCGCGGGTCGTCGGCGAACGCCGCCGCCGGCAGCAGCTCGACGCCCGGCGGCAGCGGCACCCGCTCCGGCAGCGGGCCCGCGGACAGGTCCAGCCGCAGGAAGTGCGCCCGGCGGCGCGGCGCGTAGCCGCGACGGGCCGCGAAGCCGGTGCACGCCGGCTCGTCGAGCACCCACGTGTACACGCGGGTGCCGCCGGCGCCGGCCAGGTGCTCCTCGCCCGCCCGGGCCAGTGCCGTGCCGGCGCCCCGGCCCCGGTGGGCGGGGTCCACGAAGGTGTTCAGCGAGGCCTGGCCGGGCTCGGGACTGTCGTACGCCAGCCCCGCCTCGGCGATGCCGACGACCTGCCCGGCCTCCTCGGCGACCAGGATCCGCTGCCGGGCGGCGGGGTTGGCGCTCGCCAGCTCGAAGGCCAGCCCGGCCGGGGTGCTCACCATGGAGGGCAGCGCTGCGTGCCGTACCCGGGAGGCGACCGTCAGGTCGGCGTCGTCGTCGGGACGCAGATCGCGGATGAGGATGCTCACGTCCGGCGACGTTACGTGCGCCTCCGGGCCGGGCGCCTCCCATTTTCCGGCGCGACCGCCCGGCCGGCCGGAGGGTGGGGGAGAATCGGGCCCGTGACCTCGAAGATCTTGAAGATCGCCGTCGACCCGGGCGCCGCGACCGCGCCGTACGAGCAGCTGCGCGCCCAGATCGCCGGCCAGGCCCGCAGCGGCAGGCTGCCCGCGGGCTTCAAACTGCCGACCGTACGCGGCCTCGCCGAGGACCTCGGCCTGGCCCCCAACACGGTCGCCAAGGCCTACCGCGCGCTGGAGTCGGACGGGGTGATCGAGACCCGGGGCCGGGCCGGCACCTTCGTCGCCGCTGCCGGGGACGCGGCGCAGCGCGAGGGTGCCGCGGCGGCCCAGGCGTACGCCGAGCGGGCGCAGCGGCTCGGCCTCGACCGGGAGGCCGCGCTCGAGCTCGTACGGGAGGCCCTGCGCGCGCGGTACTGAACCGGCGCGGGCGGGGTCGGCCCGTGGTGCGCGGGTCCCCTCGGTCCGTGCCTAGAGGTACAGCCCCGCGTCCGCGCCCTCGTGCTGGGACGGCACCGAGGCCGGTCCCGTGCCCCGCCGCAGGGCGAAGAGCTCCGCGATCGTGGCGCCCTCGCGCGGGACGCCCTCCTCGGTGCCCAGCCACTCGACCGCCTCACGGTGGCTCAGCTTGCCGACCTCGATGCGCGCCAGGCAGCGCCCGGGCCGCACCACGGCCGGGTGCAGCCGCTCCAGGTCCTCGTTGGTGGTGACCCCGACGAGGACGTTGCGGCCCTGTCCCAGCAGCCCGTCGGTGAGGTTGAGCAGCCGCGACAGCGCCTGGCCGGCGGTGTGCCGGGCCTCGCCGCGGATCAGCTCGTCGCAGTCCTCCAGGAGCAGCAGCCGCCAACGGCCCTTCGCGTTGCCCTCGTCCTCGCCGATGGCGATGTCCATGAGGTAGCCGACGTCGTTGAACAGCCGCTCCGGGTCCAGCACGCAGTCCACCTGGCACCAGTCGCGCCAGGAGCGGGCCAGGGTGCGCAGCGCGGAGGTCTTGCCGGTTCCGGGCGGGCCGTGCAGCAGGAGCAGCCGGCCCGAGATGTCGTCGGGGGTGACCTTCATGAGCCGGTCCATGGCCCCGGCCACCGGCGCGGTGTAGTTCGGGCGGACCTCGGCCCAGGTGCCGGCCTCGATCTGACGGGTCGTGCGGTACGGGCCGCGGCGCGGGGAGACGTACCAGAAGCCCATCGTGACGTTCTCGGGCTGCGGCTCGGGCTCGTCCTGGGCGCCCTCGGTGGCCTCGCCCAGCACGCGGGTGGCCAGCTCCTCGGTGACGGCGGTGACGGTGACGTCGGCGCCGCGGTTCCAGCGCGAGACGAGCAGGGTCCAGCCCTCGCCCTCGGCGAGGGTGGCGCTGCGGTCGCTGTCGCGGGCCGCGCGGAGCACGCTGGCCGACGCCGGCAGGAGCGTGGCGCCCTTCTTGACCCGTTCGATGGTCGTGCTGTGGGAGTAGGGCTGCTCGCCGTTGGCGAACCGGCCCAGGAACAGCGCGTCGACCACGTCGGACGGCGAGTCGCTGTCGTCCACGTGGAGCCGGATCGGCAGTGCCTGCCGCGGGTCGCCCGAGGTCTGTGACATGGCTGTCATGATCCGGCACCAACTGCTCCCGCGCACCCGGGTTTCGCCGGTTCGTCCACCGTACTTCCGTACGCAAACCACGGGCAGGTGAAGGTTTCCCGCCAATCCTTCCCGCAACATTCTTGGCATGGACACTTCCAGAGGGCCGCGTCCGGCGCTACCACGGAAGACGCAGAAGTCCTGCTAAGGGAGGGTCCATGAAACTGTCCCGACTCGCGGCGCTCGCGTCGTCGTTCGCGCTCGCCGCGGCCGCCGCGCTCCTCGGTGCCGCACCGGCATCCGCGGCCCAACAGGCCGCGTCCTTCGGCTACGTGGCGCTCGGCGACTCGTACTCGTCCGGCGTCGGCGCCGGCAGCTACGACAGCGCGAGCGGCAACTGCAAGCGCAGTACCAAGGCCTATCCGGTCCTCTGGGCCGCCGCCCATTCACCCGGCAGCTTCGGTTTCACCGCCTGCTCGGGCGCTCGTACGGGTGACGTCCTCTCCGGCCAGATGGGTCCGCTGAACGCGGACACCGACCTCGTCAGCATCACGATCGGAGGCAACGACGCCGGCTTCTCCGACGTCATGACGACCTGTGTGCTGCAGTCCGAGTCCTCCTGCCTGAGCCGGATCAACCAGGCGAAGGCGTACGTCGACTCCACCCTGCCCGGCAAGCTCGACCAGGTGTACTCGGCGATCCGCGCCAAGGCGCCCGCCGCGCACGTGGTGGTGCTCGGGTACCCGCGCTTCTACAAGCTCGCCGGTACCTGCGCGACCGGACTGTCCGAGACCGAGCGCAGCGCCATCAACGGCGCGTCCGACTACCTGAACACCGCGACCGCCAAGCGCGCCGCCGACCACGGCTTCACCTTCGCCTCGGTCGTCGGGTCCTTCACCGGCCACGAGATCTGCTCCAGCAGCGCGTGGCTGCACAGCGTCAACTGGCTCAACATCGGCGAGTCGTACCACCCGACCGCCGCCGGGCAGTCGGGCGGCTACCTGCCGCCGTTCAACTCCGCGGCCTGACGGCCGTCCGCCGTCGAGCCCCTGCCGAGCCGTCCGGCACGCGGCGACCGGGACCGCCAGATCCGGTGAGCCGTGGGGGAGGCCCCGTCCGACGGGGCCTCCCCGGCCTTCCCCTCCTCGTGTCGGGGCGTCAGCGGAGCAGTGCCCAGATCAGAGCCGTGAAGGCGGCCAGCAGGGCGAGCACGCCGACCGCCAGCACCAGGCCCGCGCCGACGCCGGAGGTCCCGGCCGCCGGACCGTCGTCCGCCGCGGACACCGGGCCCGCCGGGACGGGTGCGCCCGCGGCGGGTGCGCGCACGGGTCCGCCCACGGGTGCGCCCCGTCCGTCCACCGCCCCGGACCCACCTGCCGAGCTCGACCCACCGCCTGGTCCACGTGACCAACCCGATCCGGCCGACCCGCCCGACCCGCCGAGGGGCCCGTCCGGGTCCGAGACCGGCCCGCCGGTCGCGCGTACCGACCCGCCCGCGCCCACGATCCGCAGCATCCGGGCCGTCTCCGGGGCCGACAGCCGGGCCGCCGGGTCCTTGTGCAGCAGTCCCGCGATCACCGGGGCCAGCTCCCCGGCCCGGCGCGCGACGGGCGGCTCCTCGTCCAGAACGGCCCGCAGGGTGGCCTCCGGGGTGCTCCGCGCGAACGGCGACGCGCCCGCCACGGCCGCGTGCAGCATCGTGCCCAGCGACCACAGGTCCGACTCCGGCCCGGGGGCCCGGCCCAACACCCGCTCCGGCGCGAGGAACTCCGGCTGCGAGCCGGCCGCCCCCGCTGCCGTCGACAGCCCGAAGTCGCTCAACAGCACCCGGCCGTCGTTCGCGACGAGCACGTTGCCCGGCTTGACGTCCCGGTGCAGCACCCCGGCCTCGTGCGCCGAGCGCAACGCCGCCAGCACCTGCTCCCCGATGTGCGCCGCCCGGTGCGCCGGCAGCGGACCCTCCGCCTCCAGCACCTCCGCCAGCGAGAGCCCCTTGACGAGCTCCATCACGATCCACGGGCGGCCGCCCTCGAGCGCCACGTCGTACACCCGCACGACGCCCCGGTGCGTGATCCGGGCCGCCGACCGCGCCTCGCGCTCGAGCCGTACGTACATCCGCCGCGCCTCCGCCGGGTCCACGCCCTCGGGCGCGCGCACCTCCTTGACGGCCACGTCGCGGCCCAGCACCTCGTCCCGGGCCCGCCACACCAGGCCCACTGCCCCCTGCCCCAGCGGACCGGTCAGCCGGTACCGGCCGGCGAGCAGGCGCTCGGGCCCACCGCTCGGAACTCCGCCCACGCGAGCCCCCCATCCGCAGCCGGGCTCCGCACCCGGCGAACCGCCCCCGGGGGTCCCCTTCGACCGCAACCGGGCGATCACTCCAAGTTAGCCCAGTCCGGACGATTTGCCAGCCCGTCGTGAGCCAAGTCCGCGGGTGGCTCGCGAGCAACTCGCCCCACGGGCCCCGGAATTCACTTTCGCGACCGAGCGTGTTCGGAGCGTAACGGTCGATTTCGGTGAGTGACCGTCAATCCCGTCTAGTGCGTGGTCAATCACCCCTCCCGGGATACCGCACTGCCATACGGGGGCGATAGGGTTAACCTGCCCGGGCCGGGTGCCCTCGTACGGGTGGGGAGAGACATGGAACAGATAGCAATGCGCAGCAGGCCGCCCCGCGTGCCTGCCATCACCTGCGGTAGCAAGGCGACGAGTACGCGCCTCGACCGCCACCTCGCCGTGCTGGGTGGCCCCGCCATCCCGCAGCGGGAGGCCGCCGAGGCGACCCTGCTGATGCGCGAGCTGACGGCGCGCGACGTCAAGCACGGCCACCGGAGCCGGAGCGCGCGGGTCTCGCTCTTCGCGCCGCTGCGCCGACTGCGCCGCTCGCTCTTCGGCAGCCGCCACTGACGCGGCAGTCCCCTCCCGCACCCGTCCCCCGGCATCGATCCTCAGGCGACCACACCGTCCCCACGCAGTGCCGTGATCTGCGCGTCCGTCATCCCCAGGGCGCGCAGCAGGGCGTCGGTGTGCTCGCCGAGCGCGGGGACCGCGCCCATGCGCGGTTCCGCCCCGCCCGGCAGTCCGATCGGCGGCAGCAGGGCCCGCAGCGGCCCCACCGGTGACCCCACCTCACGCCAGCGGTCCCGGGCCGCGAGCTGGGGATGCCCGGCCAGCTCGGTGACCGTGTTCAGGCGCGCGCAGGCGATCCCGGCCGCCTCCAGCCGCCGTACGGCCTCGTCGGCATCGAGCGCGCCCAGG
Source organism: Streptomyces sp. NPDC093225 (assembly GCF_044753805.1). Taxonomy (NCBI): domain Bacteria; kingdom Bacillati; phylum Actinomycetota; class Actinomycetes; order Kitasatosporales; family Streptomycetaceae; genus Streptomyces; species Streptomyces sp. NPDC093225. The sequence continues at coordinate 6,559 of NZ_JBIVNX010000075.1, read as the reverse complement.
GCCTTCGCGACCGCCGCGTCGGTCCGTTCCCGGTGCGCGGTCCGCGCGGCATTGGTCGCGTACGCCGCATCCTCGGCCAACTCGGGTCGCTCCAGGACGTGTTCGGCCAGCCGCCGCCACTCCCGGTCGTTCTGCACGGAGAGCAGGACCCGGCCGCCGTCGGCCGTGGCGTAGGCGTCGTACGGGGCGATCACCGCATGGGCCAGGCCCGTCCGCTCCGGCTCCCGGCCGCCGTGCATGGTGTGGTGCAGCGGGTGCCCCATCCACTCGGCGAGCGCGTCCAGCATCGAGACCTCCACGGGGCCGCCGAGTCCGGTGGTGGCGCGCCGCAGCAGGGCCGCCAGCACGCCCGAGAACGCGTACATCGCCGCTGCGATGTCGGCCGCCGGAACACCGGCCTTGACCGGCTGCTCCGGGGTGCCGGTGACCGACACCAGCCCCGCCTCGCACTGCACCAGCATGTCGTAGGCCCGTTTGTGCGCGTACGGTCCCTCGGCTCCGTACCCGGAGATGTCGACGGCCACCAGGCGGGGGTGGCGGGCGCAGAGCGCTGCCGCGTCGAGGCCGAGCCGGGCCGCCGCCCCCTGGGCCAGGTTCTGCACGAACACGTCCGCGTCCGCGACGAGCCGCTCCAGCACCTCGCGGCCGCGTGGGTCCTTGAGGTCGAGGGCGATCGACTCCTTGCCGCGGTTGGCCCACACGAAGTGCGAGGCCAGTCCGTGCGCCGCGGTGTCGTACCCGCGCGCGAAATCACCGCCGTCGGGGCGCTCGACCTTGATCACCCGGGCGCCGAGGTCGGCGAGCTGACGGGTGGCGAACGGGGCCGAGACGGCCTGCTCGACGGCGACGACGGTGATCCCGTCCAGGGGGAGGGGCACGATGCTCATGTCACGCAGACCTACCCGCTGCACCCCCGCCTTGTCACCCCTCGATCACCGATCGAGCACCACTTGGTGCCGGGTCGCACCTCTCGACACCTGGTTGCGGGGCGCTGGTGCGTGGTCGTGCCGATCGGCACCGGTCGCGGTGTGTTTGGTGGGTGGTCGCACCCCTCGGCATCGGTCGCGGCGCGTTGGTGCGTGGTCGCGGTCGCGGTCACGGCCCGGCATCTCGCGAGAGTGCCGCCGCGTGGTGTGTGGGGGAGGTGCTTGAGGCGGTAGGGCAGGCTGGTCCGGAGGCAGGCCCGGGCCTGGGGTGGCCGAAGGCCAGGGCGAAGCCCCGAAGCCCCGGGGGTGGGCCTGCCGCAGGGCCTGCAGGCCGTACCGGGTCAAGCGCCGAGGGGACCCACACACCGCGCGGCGGCCGCCCCGCACGGCTGCTCACACGACCCCCGCAAGCAGCCGCCTCACGCTGACGTACGCGGGCTGCGGCACGCGCCGCCTTCAAGCAGCCGCCGCACCCGGCCGCCGCATCCGGCCACCGCAACCCACCGCCTCACCCCCCACCCCGGGAGAAGCGGCGCGCGGCCAGCGGGACGGAGACCAGGAGCAGGGCGAGGGACCAGCACAGCGCGCCCGCCACCGGGTGGGCCACCGGCCAGGCGGCCCCCGCGACGGTCTCGCCGCCCGCGTTCCCGCACAGCTCCCGCACGGCCGTGGCCACGGCGCTGATCGGGTTCCACTCGGCCACCGCCCGCAGCCAGTCGGGCAGCCCCGCCGTGGGGATGTACGCGCTCGACAGCAGCGGCAGCACGAAGGTCGCGCTCCCCAGCTGGCCGGCGCTCTCCTCGTTCGGTGCGAGCAGACCCAGGTACGTGCCCAGCCAGGCGGTCGCGAAGCGGAAGAGCAGCAGGACGCCGAACGCGCCCAGCAGCCCGGGCAGTCCGCCCTCGGCGCGCCAACCCACCGCCAGCCCCACCAGGACCAGCGGCACCATGCCGACCCCGGTGGTCACCAGGTCGGCCGCCGTCTGCCCCAACGGGACCGCGGCCCGGCTCATCGGCAGGGTGCGGAACCGGTCCATCACCCCGCGGTGGGCGTCCTGGGCGGCCGTGAACATGCCCGTCATCAGTCCGTTGGCCGCCGTCGCGGCCAGTAGCCCGGGCACCAGGAACTCCCGGTACTCGGCGCCCGGCACCGCGAGTGCGCTGCCGAACACGTAGCCGAAGAACAGCAGCATCGTGATCGGCATGGTCTGCGTCATGACCAGGAGCGCCGGAGCGTGCCGGGCGCGCTGCAACTGGCGGCCCAGGACCGCCGTGCCGTCGTTGAGGACCCCGCCGGCGCTCATGCCGCACGCTCCCGTCCGGTGGCGGGCGCGGTGGGCGTGTTGGTCGTGGGCGGGGTGGTCACGTGTGAGGTGTCCGTGCCCGCCGCCGTCCTCCCGCTGCCCGCGACCTCGCCGGCCGTGGCCGTCAGCCGCAGGAACACCTCGTCCAGGCTCGGCGGCCGCAGGCTCGCGTCGACCACCGGCACCCCGGCCGCGTCCAGCTCCCGGACGATCCGCGGCAGTGTGAGGGTCGGATCGGCGGCCACCACCCCGACGGTGCACCGCTCCCGGTCGAGCACCGGCAGCGCGCCGGTGAGCCGGTCGAGTACGGCGGCTGCCGCGGCCACCGCGTCTCCGCCCATCGCGTTCCCGCCCACCGCGGCCGTGGTGGCCACGGTCACCTCCGCGTACCCCCCGACCAGGCTCTTGAGGCCGGCCGGCGTGCCGGTCTGGGCCACCCGCCCGCGGTCGATCAGCGCGATGTCGTCGGCCAGCCGGTCGGCCTCCTCGAGGTACTGGGTGGTCAGCAGCACCGTCGCGCCCTCGTCGGCGAGTTCCCGGACCGCCTCCCAGATCTGCGTCCGGCTGCGCGGGTCGAGCCCGGTCGTCGGCTCGTCGAGGAACAGCACCCGCGGCCGGGTGAGCAGCCCCGCAGCCAGGTCCAGGCGCCGCCGCAGGCCGCCGGACCAGGTGCGGGCGGGCCGGTCCGCGGCCTCCGCGAGCCCGAACCGGTCCAGCAGCCCGTCCGCCCGCTCCCGCGCGGCCCGGCCGCGCACCCCTGCCAGCCGTGCGAACAGCCGCAGGTTCTCGCGACCGGTGAGGTCCCCGTCGACCGAGGCGTACTGGCCCGTCACGCCGATCGCGCGGCGTACGGCAGCAGGTTCGCGCCGCACGTCGTGGCCGGCCACCCGGGCCGTGCCGGCGTCCGGGGCGGTCAGGGTCGTGAGCACCCGTACGGCGGTGGTCTTGCCGGCGCCGTTGGCGCCGAGCAGCCCGCAGACCGTGCCCTCGGGCACGGCGAGGTCGAGGCCGCGCAGCGCCTCGACCGGGCCGTAGCGCTTCTCCAGACCCTCACTAAGTACAGCGTACGTAGTTGTCGTCATGGCGGTTACCCTACCTGACTACGTACGGCGTACGTAACTACGATGGTGGGCGAGGTGATGATCAATGGCAGCCAGCGGGCGTCCCGCTGTCCCCGGGGTGATCTGGGTGCGTCCGCAGCGTGCGGGACGCGGCCCGCGCCCGGCCCACAGCCGCGAGGGCATCGCGGCGGAAGCGGTGCGGGTCGCCGACGAGGAGGGCATCGACGCCGTCTCCATGCGTCGGGTCGCCGCCGGCATCGGGGCGGGCACGATGTCGCTCTACAACTACGTCCCGCGCAAGGAGGACCTGTACGAGCTGATGGTCGACGCCGTCAGCGCGGAGTACGTCTACCCCCAGCGCCCGTCCGGCGACTGGCGCGCCGACCTCCTGGACCTGGCCCGGCAGAGCCGCGCGCTGATGCACCGCCACCCGTGGCTGCCCCGGCTGCTGTCGCCCGTGTACGGCTTCAGCCCGCACGCGCTGCGGTACCTGGAGCACTCGCTGGCCTGCATGGACGGGCTGGCCCTCGCGGCCGCCCGGAAGGTCGAGCTGATCGCCTCGGTCAACGGCACCGTGACGACCTTCGTGGCGAGTGAGCTGGATGCCGCCGAGCGGGTGCGCGGGCTGCCGTGGACCGAGGCGCAGGAGGCGGAGGTGCGCGGCGCGTACCTCGCCGAGCAGATGGCCACGGGTGCCTATCCGCGGCTGGCGGCGGCGCTCGCGGAGAGCCTCGGCGCGCCGCCGGAACCGCTGGACGCGGTCTTCGACCGGATGCTGCTGCGCTTGTTCGACTCGTTTGAGGCTGAGGCTGAGGCTGAGGCGGGGGGCGGAGGCTGAGACTGGGGTGAAACGCCCGGGTGCTCGCTTCAGAGGCACGGTCGTGCCTGGCCCTCGAGGAGCATCGCCGCAGCGGATGTCAGTGAGATCCATCTTGGTCGGCTAGCGCCGTGATCGGGTGTCGTGCTGGTGCAAGGGATCGCCCGATGTGATGATCCGACCAGCGTGCTCCAGCTTGTCGCGCGATCCGGTCGGTCGCGCGGATTCACACTCCCGTTGTCTCCTAGTCCCACGTCCCCCGGGAGTGACCACATGAGAATCCAGCCCATGGCGAGCGTGCTCGCCTCGTTCGCACTCGCTCTGACGGCCGGGGCCGGTCCGGCCGTCGCAGCACCCGCGGCCCCGCAGCTCACGCAGGTGATGGGGCAGGTCGTCAAGGTGCCGGCCCACGGCAGCGCCCTGGCCAAGGCCGTCTGTTTCGCGGGGCAGACGGCGATCTCGGGCGGTTGGTACCGATGGACCTACAACGTGGGGGTCACCCCGGGCGAGTCCTGGCAAGCGCGGACCAGCCTGCCCGGCGACACCTGGGTGGTGGTCTTCGAGAACCCGAGCGGCGTGGTGGCGGAGGCGGGAGCCATCGCGTACTGCACGCCCTGACGTACCGCACGCCAGCACGGCTCGGGCTCCGGAGACCGCGCAGAAGCCGGTCGTCCCGTCCAGGTGGTCCGCAGCCACGGCGCAGCCGCCGAGAGTGCGTTGTCGGGGTGCGGGTGCCGGTCAGAGCAGTGCGAACTGCCCGTCCGGGCCTTCCTCCTGATGGTCCAGCACCGACGCGGGTCGGCGGGCCGAGGCCGGGACCGGCAGGACGCCGGCCGCCCGCAGCTCGCCCGCTCCCGGCCCCGGGTCCGCGTCCAGGGCGGCCGCCAACGCGGCCCGCTCCGGCTCCGCTTCGGCCAGCAGCGCCAGCACGGTGATCAGCGCCAGCAGCTCCGAGGTCCACTCCTGCGGCCACACCGCAGGCCCGATGCCCTCCAGCCCCTCGGCCTCCCGGTGCGCGCCGCGGCGCTCGAACCACCGCTCCAGCACCCGCACCCCCGACACTTCGAACTCCCAGGCCGCGGCCGGCACCGGTGCGATCCGCCCGCCATCCAGGACCAGCGCCTCCGCGTCGGGGTCGTACGCGGGTCCGGCCGGCCAGGCCGGCAGCGCGGCCCGTACGTACGGACGCCGCCCGCCCGGCAGCCGGGGTGCCTGGGCCCCGTGCGCCCCGCGCAGCTGTGCGGCCAGCAGCCGGTGGCCCAGCTCGACGCCCGCCCGCCACCGCTCCCCGGATGCGGGCAGCGGTACGCGGCAGCCGCCCGGGGCCGGCCGCCCGGCCGCCAGCGCCCAGGCCGGCACGTCCTCCGGGGCCACCTCGCACCCGTAGCGACCGCTCAGCAGCGGCAGCAGTCCCGGGGCCAGGTTCGGTTCCGCCCCGTCAGGCCTGCGGTACAACGGCCGGATCCGGCCCGGCCGGCCGCCGGGGGAGCGGCCCTCGGGCAGCACCGCCGAGGCCAGCAGCGCCGGGCCGGGGGCGCGGCCGGCCTGGTGGACGTGGCCCAGCTCCAGGACGAAGAGCTGGCGTGCGTCGGCGATCCGCCACAGCTCCGGGCGTGCCGAGTCGATCAGTCGGTGGTCCGGGAGCAGCCACTGCTCGTCGAAGGGCTCGTGCAGCACCCGCACCGGCTCGGGACACGGTCCGGCCTCCCGGGCCAGCCGTACCGTTCCCGTGGCCTGCCCCGGCAGCGCGCCGACACCGGTCCGCACGCCGCGCGCCCGGGTCGGCCGGAACAGTCGCTCCCGCTCCGCGCCCTCGGCGCGGACCAGCGCGTCCCAGCGGGCCCGCAGGGTCCGTGCGTCCGGCGCCACCACCCAGGCGCGGCCGAGCCGCAGCGGCGGCACCGACCAGGGCATCAGATCGTCCAGCAGAGGCACGTCGGAGACCAGCGGCGTATCGCTCACGGCCCGCATGCTAACGGCATCCGAACCCGATCGGCCGGGACAAGAGCTACGCTCCTTTTGTGGGCAGATGTCCGCATCCGTGCGGCATGCCCGGACCGAGGAGGCTGGTCATGAGCCAGTACGACGAGTACTCGACCCCGTCGCAGGCGGAGGGCGAACGTCTCGACGAGGACATGGACGACAAGGAACGCAAGCAGTTCCAGCACCCCATGACCGCGCGCACCACCCCCTCGCAGGCCGAGGGCGAGCGGACTGCTGACGACGACAAGAAGTAGACGACAAGAAGTGGGGGATGTGCGTGGCGGAGAGAGTGGGCTCGCCGGTGTGAGTGCCAGCGGTGTCGGGGTGGGCTCGCTTCGTGGGGCCGCCCCGTGGTGTGTGGGTCCCCTCGGCGCTTGACAGGGGCGGCCTGCAGGCCCTGCGGCAGGCCCACCCCAGGGGCTTTGGGGCTTCGCCCTGGCCTTCGGCCACCCCTGGCCCGGGCCTGCCT